>CAXUOD010000025.1:0-38714 GCA_964252585.1 uncultured Lichenihabitans sp.
TCGCCTTGGGACTTGTCGGTGCCTTGGTTCTTCTCGCCTCCGACGGCTTCGGAGCTCAACGGGCCCTCGTGCTTTTCGGTCAGAAGCCATCCTGGGACGGTGCCGCACTCGTCCGAGATCAGGGCGCCGGCTGCCCGGATCACACGATCAAAGTCTATGGGACGTCGACCGCCTATTACGCCCTTGCCGCACGCATGCCCCAAGCCAAGTTCGATGGTTCCCCGTTGGGACATGCGGACGGGTCCAGCATCCCTCCGTCGACCTGCAGGGTCAAAGGCTGGGCGGAGCATGTGCGTCAGGGAGATCATTTCATGAGAGATGCGCCAGACGGCGAGCTCCTGTCGCTGATCGGAGTCACACCGACCTCCGGACTGCAAATCGTCCGCCATGCGTCGGGATTCGTGGTGATGCAGGATCCTTAGAGGTCTCGCCGGAGTCGCCCATCGAGCGATGGACAGCAAACAGGCGCATCGCGCCTCGCAGGAGCGGTGAAGCTCAGGCTTCACCGCTGACCCGACACACTCAACCGTGCGCCTTGCCGACGTGATCCGCCTTCATGGCGCCTCTCGCGCCGAGGGGTTTCGTTCCGCCTTCCGTCGTATCCCGAGCGGTCTGGTGCTCCATTTCGGCGTTCAACTCACCGCCGACCAGCACGATGGTGGCCGAAATCCACAACCACACCATGAAGCCTACGACTGCGCCCAACGATCCGTAGACTCTGTTGTAGCTGTCGAAGGTGGCCACGTACCACGAAAACAACATGGACGCCGCAATCCAGAGCAGCGCTGCAAAGGCGCTCCCCCACGTCACCCAACGCCATCGCGCGTCGTTTCTGCAGGGGCCGTACCGATAGACGACCGCAAGGCTCAATGTGATGGTGACGAGCATCACCGGCCATCTTGCGATGGAGAGCAGATCTTCGGTCGCCGTGGGCAGTCCAACGAAGCGAAAGATCAAAGGCAGTGCGACCACGCCCGTCAGCGAGAATATGGTGAACACGATCCCGCCGAGCGTAAAAACAAATGTCGTCGAATAGAGGCGAATGGGCCCGCGCCGTTCCTTCTCGTCATAGACGACGTTCAATGCGTCGAACAACGCCACGATGCCGGAGTTGGCACTATACAAGGCCAGGCCGAGCGACACCAGGAACGCTCCACCTAGCGTGTTGTTGCTCTTCTGCGCGACCGATTTGACCTGTTCACCGACGAGGGCGATGACGTCGGCCGGCAAGAGGCCCGAAAGCAGGGTCAAGTGATTGGCGATGGTGGTGGCGTCGGCGAAAAGGCCATAGAGCGACACGATGGCCGCGATGCCGGGGAACGCGGCCAGAAGCGTGAAAAAGGCGACGCTTCCGGCCGTCGACAAGACTCGATTCGCTGAAATGGCCCAGAAGACTCGGATCAGGATATCCCGCCATCCCCGCGGCGGGATCTCCCTGGGGGTATCGGCGTCACGGCCGCGGCCCGGTTCTCGCGCGCGAGTGAGGTCCGTCGACCGGTCGGAGTCGGGCTCACCGACACGGGCGCGCCAGTCCTGTCCTTCCTTGTCTTCGTTCACGGCAAGAGCGCTCGACCAACCATTCTATCATGTTAGCCACAGGTCGGCGGTGGTGTCGACGGCGCCTGGTCTCTGCAGGCCATCGGAAGGTCGCGGAGATCGGAGGCGCATTCGACGTCGCGGCCGACCCTTGCCACCATCCAGCATGCCGTTGAGGACATGGAGATGAGCGATCAGCACCGGCAACGACGATCCCGATGTCGCGGTCGCTGATCCGGGCCCTTTTGCGGAAGGCCGGCCTTGTCAGCGCCAGTCTTTAGGTCTGTTGATCAGCACGACCGCGGTGGCTTGCTCCGGATTGTCTTTCGTCCATTCGCAGGCCGCGTCGCGGAGGCGGGCCACTTTATCGGTCTTGTAGCTCTTGTGTCCGGGGTCGAGTTCGAGGGTCGTCACGACGACCAGAATGCGATCGGTTTTGCTTTCGACTCCGGCCATCGGCCAAACCTGGGCGTGCCTGCAAAGCGGATGGGTGAACGGTGACATTTTTCCTCAGAGAGCGCTATGACGTTGCGCCATAGATCTTCATCCAATTGTCATAATCAACCAATTTACGCAGACGTGCTACCCGACAAGACAAACCCGCCTTAGTCATCGCTAAGTCGGCGGCGAGTGTACCCGCAACGACCGGTCATTGCCCTCGATGCTCGTTGCACGAGTGAGACGCCGACCTTGTTGTCGAGGGTGGAGGCTATCGTCTCGAACGAGAACGATGACTTTTCCGGCGTGGATTTATAGTTGAACGACCGGCTGTCGTCGCCGCATTCGTCGAGGTTCTCGAAGGCTCGCGCTGGTTGCATCAGGATGAACGTCGCGGCGCTAAGCGGCCGTAACGCGGCGAGCCCGAGAGTCGCCATCGCCTCCGCGGCGATGACATAGGCTTCGTCCGTCGCCAAGACCAGCACCGCGAACGGGACCGCCCGCATCGATCCGCCCGGCATCGCGCGCATCGGCTTCCGCGTCGGTCCTGACCACGAGCCAGCCGAGATGCTGGACCATGGCGGCCCTCCTGGCACCCTCGGGAAACCGAAGGGCAGCAAGCGACCGCCGCCCGCGGTCCACATCCACCGAGGTTCATCGTCATCGATGCCGAGACGGACACGCCGACGACCTGCACCGGTTCGGCCAATCTCAGCAAGAACTCGACCCACTTGAACGACGAGAACCTGCTCGAGATCACCGGCAGTCGGAGCTCGCCCAGACCTCCCTGGCCGAGTTCATGCGGCTCTACGAGCACTATCGCGCCCGCGCCATCTGGAACATGCCGCAGGGTGCCGGATCCGGCGCAGACGGGGCTGGGCGTCAGCGGCAGAAGGCGTTCACCTTCAAGATGAAGCGGGACCATTGGGTCAAGGGCGCCTTCAAGGAAGGCACGCCGGAGGCCGTCGCGCGGGTCGCTCTCGCGTGTCCGCCGGACCGATGGAATCGCGCCGCCATTCGCGATCGTCCCGGGGTCGCGGCGCGACCAGGATGTTCCTGAGCTGGTTGGAAACCGGGTTGCAGCGCCAGCCGGTCAAGCTGCTGGAGCGGCGCCGCATCCCGAAAGGTCCAAATCCCGGCGGATGCGCGCCTGCGGGCGATCACGCTGTCCTGACACGGGTCGCGCTCAAGCCGGAACAGCGGATCTCCGCAGGTCATTCGATCGGCACGCAGGTCAGCGAACGCGATACGAAATTCGTGACGTAAAGGGTCCGGGAGTCCGTCGACAGCGAGACCCCACGGGGGAACCGACCAGCTTCAATCGTTCGTTCGATCGAGCCCTTGTCGAGGTCCAAGACCGCCACGACCCCGTCGGCGTTTTCGAACCGGTCGGAATTGGCGACGAGCATCTTATGCTCTCCTGCGAACAGCTGCAGGCCGACGGGCGATTTGCCCCCGCTCGGCAACGCGCGGATCAACGACCGGGAGGGCTCGTGCTCCAGCTTCGCAGCGTCGAACTGGAGGAGCCGGTCGTCCCCGCGCGCCGTGACATAGACGGCCGTCCCGTTCGAACTCACCACGACGCGGACCGGGGAACAACCGGCAGCGACCTTCGCCAGGAGAGCACCGCCCTGTCCAGGAGTGATGGCGCGGGCGGTGTCGAACACATACAAAAGACCATTGGGCATGCCCGGTCCGTCGCCCTGATGGCAATCGTTGCGACCCAGGCGCTCGTCCCGGGAGCCAGGATCCTCCGCGTCGATCGAGGTCGTGACCTCTGCCGTGACGTAAAGGCGGCTTCCGTCCGGCGAGAGAGCCAGACCCGGCGCGGCTCTCGGCGTCGACAAGGTATTGACGAGTTCCGCCGATGTCAGTCGGCCTCCCCGCTCGCGCAAGCTCAGGACGCCGACTGAGCCACCGTCGCCGTATTCGTTCGCCACGAACAGGGCATGCCCGTCGGGCGATGCGGCGATGGTTGACGAACCAGGGTCCCGCCCCATCGGGATATAGCTCTGGACCACGTCCCCCCTGAGCAGCCCTTCGACGTCCGCCAACATTACGCCGGCGTTCGTCATCGCGACCGCGACGCGTGAGGTGCCGGGGATCGGCACGATGCCTTGGGCCATGAACGCCCCCAACGGCACGAAGCGTTCCGAATGCAGGGTGCCGCCGTCTATGCGGAAGACCTCGATCCCGCCGACTCGCTCGTCAGGCCTCGGCCCTTCGAGGCCCGGGAACTCGCGAGCGACCCCTGTTTCGGTGACGAGGAGGTGCACGCCGTCGGGGACGGCCCATGCCAGATAGGGATGGCCGAGTGTAGGGATGGTGTCGGTGGCCGGGACAGTGACTTGAGAGTCCGCTCGACAGGGTGCACCGGCGCATTGCACGGCGATGACGATCAGGACGCCAAGAAAAGATCTCACTGCGCTCCCTCGTTCCGGCAGGCACGTCGGCATCAGTCATCGTCACCGAGCTTTTTGAGATCGTCCCCCTTGACGGTCGTCTTCAGGATCTCGTGCCAAACGCCCTTGGCCTCGGAGTCCGAGATGGTTTCGTCCGTGTCCCTGAGGCTGAAGACGAGCGTATACGGCGTCGTGATCTGCCGGCTCGTCGAAGTCCAGCCGGCGACCGTAAACGTGTCGAGCTTGGGATCGACGGCGGCCGGTGCGGTCTTGACCTCGATGTCGGACGACCTCTTGGTGCCGCCGCGGATCGCCTCAACCGCCTTGTCGACCCGCTTCCGGCGCCCCTGCAGGGTGAACTCGACGACGTTGCTTGCGTCGTTCTTGACGACACCAGCGAGATTGTACGCGATGGCCTGCTTCATCACCAAAGCCCGAAAACCGACCCGCTGGTCGTTGCCGGTGACGGTCGCGGAGATCGCCACGACGTCCTGCGACTTCGCCTCCGCGACATAGCATTGACCCTGGAGAGCCAAGATCGCCAGCGCTTCACCAAGCATGGCGCGTGACGGTCGCGACACGGCGGTCCTCAAGATACAAAAAAATAGCAAGACGATCGTCTCTCGGTTCTTAAACCATTCGGCTGGATACACCAGCCTGTGCTTCGAAGGTGATGATCGTAGGAGCCCGGCTCGCCGACGCCGATGTTCCCCGGTAAGGCGACGATCCCCGCTCGAGCGCGGGGGTTCCCCTCCCGCGTCGCGAGAGCTCTTGGCCCGCCAAGCCCCCCCTCACGCGCAGTCGCGGATGCGGTCGATCTGGCCTGTCTCAGGGGTCGGGCTCAGGCCACTCTTGCCTGACGGACGGGCACGTTCGGAGAGGACCCGCGGCGTGCGTCGGCCGGCTCGCCGATGCGAAAGCGGCCCACCATGGTGACGAGGTCCTCGGCCTCGGAGGTCAGCGTGCGGCTCGCTGCGGTCGTCTGTTCCACCATCGCGGCATTCTGCTGGGTGACCTTGTCCATCGCCCCGACCGCGATGTTGACCTCGCGCAGGCCGCTGGCCTGATCGCGCGCCGAGGTTGCGATGTTCTGGACCTGGACGTTGATCTCCGCGACACCCTCGATGATGCCCATCAGGGCCTTGCCGGTCTCGCTGACGAGCTGCACTCCGGTTCCGACATGCGCGGAACTTGAGGAGATCAGGGCGCGGACTTGTTTGGCCGCGTGGGCCGACCTTTGGGCGAGGGCGCGCACTTCGCTGGCCACCACCGCGAAGCCCTTGCCCGAGTCACCTGCGCGCGCGGCTTCGACGCCGGCATTGAGCGCCAGTAGGTTGGTCTGGAACGCGATCTCGTCGATGACCGACATGATCTGCGCGATCTGTTTGGCCGACGAATCGATCTCGCTCATGGCCAAGATGGCGTGCCGTACCACCTCGCCGCTCTCCTCAGCCTTGGAGCGGGCCGCCGATACGAGCTCCTGGGCCTTCTGCGCCCCTTCGGCGCTGCGGCGCACCTTGCTGGTCAGCTCGTTGAGGGCCGCCGCCGTTTCCTCCAGCGATGCAGCCTGCTGTTCGGTGCGGCGCGACAGGTCGTCGGCCGCTTGCGAGATCTCGCCCGAATTGGAGTGCATCGTGCCGGCGCCCTGCCCGATCGACCGCATGGCGGCGCGCAGCTTGTCGAGCGCCGCGTTGTAGTCGATCTTCAGTTTTGCGTAGTCGGCCGGAAACTCCACCTCCATGCGATGCATCAGGTCGCCGGCCGAGAGCCGGTCCAGCGCGACCGACAGGGCGTCGACGACCACCGCCTGCGAGGCCGCCGAACTCCGGCGCAGCATTTCGGTCTGCCGGCGGGCCGCGTCGACGAGATAGCGCTGCTCGGCCGAGTCGCGCTCCGCCTTGCCCTTGGCGACAGCGGCCGTTTCGAAGTGAGCCACCGCGGTTTCCATTTCGACCAAGGTGTCGCGCGAGCCCCCGTCGGTTTGCAGCTTGGCGCATTCGTCCTTCTTCACCCCCGCGAACAGGATGCCGATGACGGCACCCTCGCTCACGATCGGCTCGTAGATCGTGAGACACGGGATGCCGAGGATCTCGGCCTCGCCCGAGTAGGTGCGGCCATGGCGGAACACGCTATCGTGGGCGGGACCGGCGGCCAGCGTCGTGCCGACCGCGCGGCTTCCATCCGCCTTGAGAACGTTGGTCGCGATGCGCGTGTCGCCGGCGAAGATCGTCGCATTGCCGCCCGCCTTGGCCTTGACCTCGTCGACCTCCTGGAAATTGCCGTTCATCAGCTTGTTGCCGAAGTAAAGGTCCGTTCCCACGCGTCTTGGCTCACCGTGAACGAACAAAGAATCACGCAACAGCGTCATGGTGTTGAACAACTCGTTTTGCGCTTTGATCAGCATCTCCTGCCGCTGGTTTTCCGCCGAGACGTCGGCCATGCGGCGTCGCAGAGAGTCAAGCGGTTGCAGGCTGCGGGCAAACCAAACCCGCACCGTCACGCTGCCCGCAATGGCAAGCCCGACGCCCCAGAAAGGGTTGGCGAGCGCCGTCGATGCGGCGACCGAGAGTGCGACAGCGCAGGTTCCAGCCAACCAAAGGCGGTTCGTCAGATTCAACAGCGGCCTGTGCATGAGGCGGGTCCATGGTTGAACGGCCGAGCCGCAGATGCTGCGCATTCGCTCGCATCACTCGCCCGAAGTTTGGCTCCAGATCAGACCGGTAAGGTAATCAAGAGTGGTAAAAAAAATGATAGGGAACGCAGAATTTTCGGTTTGCACTGCGGAATGGGTGCAGGCTCTACACTATCATTCGTTGCAAGCCGCTAATGGCGAGCTAGCTATGATGGCAATCGATCCGCTTTGTTCCCGTCATCGGAGGGCGCCTACTTTTGCCAAGCGCATAGGCTGCAGTTTGTTAACCACCCGGGCCTAGTCTGCAGCAATTCAATCAGAGACTGTCATTGTGGGCAACGCCAATTGGGACGCGGACCTCGCGTCAGACATCATCGGGGCACGGGTGAACGAGCCCGGGCCGTTGCTGCCGATCCTCCATGCTCTGCAACACGCGTTCGGCTGCATCTTCGAGGAGGCCATCCCGCTGATCGCGGGCGCCCTCAACCTGGGCCGTGCGGAAATTCATGGTGTGGTGTCGTTCTACCATGATTTCCGGTCTCGCCCGGCTGGCCGGCATGTCCTGAAGCTCTGCCGAGCCGAGGCCTGCCAGGCCGCGGGAGGCGATGCCATGGCGGACCGCTTCATCCAGCAGCTCGGCACCGGGTGGGGTGAAACCACGCCCGATGGCGCGCTGACGGTCGAGCCGGTCTTCTGCCTCGGCCTGTGTGCCACCGCTCCCGCGGCACTCATCGACGGGCGCCCGTTCGGGCGGCTCACCCCTGCCAAGCTCGACAGCCTGGTCGAGACATGTTGAGCGTGAGGCGGGTCTATGTCCCGGCCGACACATCGGCGGTCGCGGTCGGCGCCGACGAGGTCGCGCGGGCCATCGCGGCGGTCGCGGCGGAACGGCGACTCGCCGTCGAGATCGTCCGTACCGGTTCGCGCGGGATGGCATGGCTCGAGCCCCTGGTCGAACTCGAGACGGCGCAGGGCCGCCTGGGATTCGGACCCATCGACGTTGCGGATGTCCGCAGCCTGTTCGATACGGCGTTGCAGCACGCGGAGAGCGGAGCGCGCCTCCTGCACCACAAGGCCATCGGACCGGTCGAGGCTTACCCTTGGTTGGCACGACAGACGCGCCTGACCTTCGGGCGCTGCGGGATCGTGGACCCGAGCGCGCTCGGGGACTACTGCGCCCATGGAGGGCTGCGCGGTCTCTACAGGGCCGTGGAGATCGGACCCGCCGCGACGGTCGAGGAGGTCAAGCGGTCGGGTCTCCGGGGCCGAGGCGGAGCCGGATTTCCGACCGGGCTGAAGTGGGCCACGGTCGCCGGAACCGACGCCGACGAGCGCTACATCGTGTGCAACGCCGACGAAGGTGACAGCGGCACCTTTGCGGACCGCATGCTGCTCGAGGGCGACCCGTTCCAGTTGATCGAGGGCATGATGATCGCAGGCTTTGCGGTCGGAGCCACACGAGGCTTTATCTACTCCCGTTCCGAGTATCCGCTGGCCAATGCCCGTGTCGCAACCGCGCTCGCCACCGCACGGACGGCCGGATTGCTCGGCCGTCGGGCGCTCGGGGCCGCCTTCAGCTTCGACATCGACCTCAGGGTCGGCGCCGGATCCTACGTGTGCGGAGAGGAAACGGCGCTGCTGGAGAGCCTCGAGGGGCGCCGCG
Source organism: uncultured Lichenihabitans sp. (assembly GCA_964252585.1). Classification (GTDB taxonomy): domain Bacteria; phylum Pseudomonadota; class Alphaproteobacteria; order Rhizobiales; family Beijerinckiaceae; genus Lichenihabitans. The sequence goes on from CAXUOD010000025.1 coordinate 8,672, forward strand.
GCGTCGTCCGGGCGAAGCCGCCGTTGCCCGCCAAGCAGGGCCTCTTCGGTCGCCCGACCGTGATCAACAATCTCATGACCCTGGCCACCGTGCCCACCATCCTGGCCCAGGGCGCCGGCCATTACGCCGAGTTCGGCATGGGCCGCTCGCGGGGCACGATGCCGATCCAGATCGCCGGCAACGTCAAGCGCGGCGGCCTGTTCGAGGCCGGCTTCGGGCTGACGCTCGGCGAGATCGTCGAGGATATCGCGGGCGGGACTGCCTCCGGTCGCGCGGTGCGGGCTGTTCAGTGCGGCGGTCCGCTCGGCGCCTACTTCCCGGCCAGCCTGTTCGACACGCCCTACGATTACGAGGCCTTCGCCGAGAGGGGCGGCGGGATCGGCCACGGCGGGATCGTCGTCTTCGACGACAGCGTGGATCTCGCCCGGCAGGCCCGCTTCGCGATGCAGTTCTGCGCCACCGAGAGCTGCGGCAAGTGCACGCCCTGCCGGATCGGCTCGACGCGCGGTGCCGAGACGCTCGACCGAATCATCGCGGGCGAGCGCCGGGACCAGAACATCGCCCTCCTCGAGGACCTCTGCCAGACCATGCGGCTCGGATCGCTTTGCGCGCTCGGCGGCATGACGCCCTTCCCGGTGCTGAGCGCCCTGAAGCATTTTCCCGAAGACTTCCACCGAGCCTCGTTTCCACTCGCGGCAGAATAGCAGGGCCCCGATGAGCCTCGTCCCCGAGATCGACTACGGCACTCCGGCTTCGACGAGTACCACGACCGTCACGCTGACGATCGACGGCCTTTCGGTCACGGTTCCGGAGGGTACCTCGGTCATGCGGGCCGCCCGGAAGGCCGGTTTGGCGGTGCCGAAGCTCTGCGCCACCGACATGCTGGAGAGCTTCGGATCGTGCCGGCTCTGCCTCGTCGAAATCGAGGGCCGCAGCGGAACCCCGGCGTCCTGCACCACGCCGGCCGCGGACGGCATGGCGGTGAGGACCCAGACCCCTTTGCTCGCGACGGTGCGCCGCGGCATCATGGAGCTCTACGTGTCCGACCACCCCCTGGACTGTCTGACCTGCGCGGCCAACGGAGACTGCGAGCTGCAGGACATGGCGGGGGCGGTGGGGCTGCGGGACGTGCGCTATGGCGCCGGGCAGAGCCACGTCGGGCCGGCCGGCGAGCTGGCCCTGCCCAAGGACGTTTCCAACCCCTACTTCACCTACGATCCTTCGAAGTGCATCGTGTGTTCGCGTTGCGTGCGGGCCTGCGAGCAGGTGCAAGGCACTTTCGCCTTGACGATCGAGGGCCGCGGCTTCGGGTCCCGGGTGTCGCCCGGGATGGCGAGCGATGATTTCTTCTCGTCCGATTGCGTCTCGTGCGGGGCCTGCGTGCAGGCCTGCCCGACCGCGACGCTGGTCGAGAACAGCGTGATCGAACGCGGCCCGCCCGAGAGTTCCGCCGTGACCACCTGCGCTTATTGCGGCGTGGGCTGCGCCTTCAAGGCGGAAATGCGCGGCGAGGAGCTCATCCGCATGGTGCCCTATAAGGACGGGTTCGCCAACCGGGGCCACTCCTGCGTGAAGGGTCGCTTCGCCTGGGGCTATGCCCAGCACAAGGAGCGGATCCTCAAGCCCATGATCCGGGCCCGGATCACGGATCCCTGGACGGAGGTGGGCTGGGAGGAGGCCTTCGCCCATACCGCGGCCGAGTTCGCCCGGATCCAGGCCGCCTACGGCCGCGGCGCGATCGGCGGCATCACCTCGTCGCGCTGCACCAACGAGGAAACCTTTCTGGTGCAGAAGCTGATCCGGGCGGGGTTCGGCAACAATAACGTCGACACCTGCGCCCGCGTCTGTCACTCCCCCACGGGCTACGGCCTGTCGACCACCTTCGGCACCTCCGCCGGTACGCAGGACTTCGACAGCGTCCAGGACGCCGATGTCGTGCTGCTGATCGGCGCCAACCCGACCGACGGCCACCCGGTCTTCGCTTCGCGGCTGAAGAAACGGCTGCGGCAGGGCGCGGCTCTCGTGGTCATCGATCCGCGCCGGATCGACCTCGTGCGCTCCGCCCATGTCGAGGCGGCCTTTCATCTGCCGCTGCGGCCGGGCACCAATGTCGCATTGCTGACCGCCCTGGCGCATGTGATCGTCACCGAGAACCTCGTCGACGAGCATTTCGTCCGAGAGCGTTGCGACTGGGACGAATTCCAGGACTGGGCCGCCTTCGTGGCCGAGCCGCGCCATGCGCCGGAAGCCACCGAAAGCCTCACCGGGGTCGATGCTGCCGCGGTCCGCGGCGCGGCCCGGCTCTACGCCGAAGCCCGCAACGGAGCGATCTATTACGGCCTCGGCGTGACCGAGCACAGCCAGGGCTCGACAACCGTGATGGCGATCGCCAACCTGGCCATGGCGACCGGCAACATCGGACGCTCGGGTGTCGGGGTCAATCCGTTGCGCGGGCAGAACAACGTGCAGGGGGCCTGCGACATGGGCTCGTTCCCGCACGAATTCTCCGGCTACCGCCATGTGTCGGACGACGCGACCCGGACCTTGTTCGAGACGCTGTGGAACGTCGAACTCAGCGCCGAGCCGGGCCTGCGCATCCCCAACATGCTGGACGCCGCCGTCTCAGGATCGTTCAAGGGCATCTACATCCAGGGCGAGGACATCCTGCAGTCCGACCCCAACACCACCCACGTATCGGCGGGGCTCGCCGCCATGGAATGCGTGGTGGTCCAGGACCTCTTCCTCAACGAGACCGCCCAGTACGCCCACGTATTCCTGCCGGGCTCGACCTTTCTCGAGAAGGACGGCACCTTCACCAATGCCGAGCGACGGATCCAGCGCGTCCGCCGGGTCATGGCGCCCAAGACCGGGCTCGCCGACTGGGAGGTGACCCTGGGCCTCGCCCGCGCCATGGGCACCCGTCTGGACTATTCTCATCCGTCCGAGATCATGGACGAAATCGCGGCCCTCACCCCGACCTTCGGGGGGGTCTCCTATGCCAAGCTCGACGAGCTCGGTTCGGTGCAGTGGCCTTGCAACGAGCGGCGCCCCGAGGGTACGCCGGTCATGCACCTGGACGGCTTCGTGCGCGGCCGCGGCCGCTTCATGGTCACGGAATACATCCCAACCGACGAGCGCACGGGGCCGCGTTTTCCGCTGCTCCTGACGACGGGCCGCATCCTCAGCCAGTACAATGTCGGCGCTCAGACGCGGCGCACCGAGAACCTGCGCTGGCATGCCGAAGACCGGCTCGAGATGCATCCCTCCGATGCCGAGCTGCGCGGGCTCCACGAGAACGCCTGGGTCAAGGTCCAGAGCCGCGCCGGGGCCACGACGCTCCGCCTCGCCGTCACGGATCGGGTCGCGCCGGGCGTCGTCTACACGACATTCCATCACCCCGCGACGCAGGCCAACGTCATCACGACGGAGTTCTCGGACTGGGCCACCAATTGTCCCGAGTACAAGGTCACCGCCGTGCAGGTCTCGGCCTCGAACGGGCCGACGGATTGGCAGGATACCTACCAGGGCTTCGCGCTTGAAAGCCGGCGCATCGCCGACGCAGCCGCCGAATGAACCGAGCTGGGAGCCGTTTTGCCGTGCAGCCTGATAAACTCGTCTCGATGGCCAACCAGATCGGCCGCTTCTTCTCGACCCAGCGCGGCGACGCGGCGGCCGCGGTCGCGGTGCATATCGCCAAATTTTGGGATCCCCGCATGCGCGAGGCGCTGCTCGATCACCTGGAGGCCTGCCACGGTCGCGGGCTCGACGAGGTCGTGCGCGGGGCTGCCCTGTCCTTGAGACCGGCGGCCCCCAGACAAGACGACGCCTCCGCGGTGTAGAGCAGCCACGATCAGGCGAGAGTCACCTGATCGTGTGAGGATCCTCGCAGTAACCAGGAAGCCGAGCCGAGGCTGCGAGTTCGAGGGAGAGCCGCGACAGTTCAGTCGTCAGCGCGGCTTTTCATGTCTGGCCTCGGTGGGGTCATCGCAGGAGGCTGGATGCAGCGGCCTATGGGGCGATGGCGCTTCAGGCTCATCGTCGTTGCACCCCGGCCGACTCCCTCACCTTTCGAAAGTTCGGCCAGCGGAGCGGAACCAGAGCGATCCGATCCCGAAATCCGGCAGCAGCCGGGAAGGTCACGTCAGAACGTGACGACCGACCTGATCGACTTTCCCTCGTGCATGAGGTCGAAGGCGTCGTTGATCTTGTCGAGCGGCATCGTATGGGTGATGAGGTCGTCGATGTTGATCTTGCCGTCCATGTACCATTCGACGATCTTCGGAACGTCGGTCCGGCCGCGCGCGCCCCCGAAGGCCGAACCCCGCCACACCCGGCCGGTGACGAGCTGGAACGGACGGGTGGAGATCTCGGTACCGGACGGCGCCACCCCGATGATGATCGACTCGCCCCAGCCGCGATGACAGCATTCGAGGGCTTGGCGCATCGTATGGATGTTGCCGATGCATTCGAAGGAGAAATCCGCGCCGCCGCCCGTGAGATCGACGATCGACTGCACGACCTTGTCGCGCCCGACCTCGTCCGGATTGACGAAATGCGTCATGCCGAACTTCTTGGCCATCTCGACCTTGCCGGGATTGAGGTCGACGCCGATGATCTTGTCGGCCCCGACCATGCGGGCGCCCTGGATCACGTTGAGCCCGATACCGCCAAGGCCGAACACGACCACATTGGCCCCGGGCCACACCTTGGCCGTGTGGATAACGGCGCCGATGCCCGTCGTGACCCCGCAACCGATGTAGCAGATCTTGTCGAAAGGCGCGTCCTCGCGCACCTTGGCGAGCGCGATTTCAGGCAGGACCGTGAAGTTCGAGAAGGTCGAGCAACCCATGTAGTGGAAGATATCACCCCCGTCGCAGGAGAAACGCGACGTGCCGTCCGGCATAACGCCCTGGCCCTGCGTCGAGCGGATCGCGGTGCAAAGGTTGGAGCGCTGCGACAGGCAGGTCTTACACTGGCGGCACTCGGGGGTGTAGAGCGGGATGACGTGATCGCCGACCTTGACCGACGTCACGCCGGAGCCGATCTCGCGCACCACCCCGGCTCCCTCGTGGCCCAGCACGGCTGGGAACTTCCCCTCGGAGTCGAGCCCCGAGAGCGTATAGGCGTCGGTGTGGCAGATGCCGGTCGCCATATTCTCCACCAGGACCTCGCCGGCCTTGGGTCCCCCGATCTCGATCGTCTCGATGGTGAGCGGCTTGTTGGCGGCCCAGGCGACCGCGGCGCGAGTTTTCATGGGTTGGTTCCCGATTCGGCTAATCAGTCAGGGAATCTTAGCCTTCTCTGGATGGAAATTCCATCATCCTGAGCGCCACCGCGGCGTGTAGCGGAGGAGCATGCTCGAGATACTCTCCTTGCTTGTGTTTCCAAGTCACCGCCCGTCACCCGAGTAGCTGCCGCGGGAAAGCAGGGAGCCGTCTCCGCGCGACCGAGCGATTTGTGCGTCGTGGCACGACTCGGGCAGTGTTTGGTTTTGTAAGTCGGCGCGCGATAGGGTAGAAAAGTCTTGTCGGCCGGTGCGAGGACGCAGATAGAGAGTTCTCAACCATCCCGAGCGTTTGCGGCGTTTGGGTTGATGGGACATCAAAAAGCAGGAGGAAGAGGAATGTCAGACGCCGTCAAAATCCATCCGTCCATCGACGGAGGCGTGAAGCCCGGGGCCGCCGACTTCGGAGGGGGAACACTCGCCTGCAAATGTGCGCAAAGCCCCGTGAAGGTCGCGGTCGCCAGCCAGGTTGCGCACAATCACGCTTGCGGCTGCACGAAGTGCTGGAAGCCGGAAGGTGCTGCGTTCTCCGTGGTGGCCGTTGTAGCCCGGGACAAGGTCAGCGTCCTCGAAAACGAGAGCAAGCTCGCTGTGGTCGACCCGAAGGCCACCATCCAGCGGTTCGCCTGCAAGACCTGTGGAACCCACATGTATGGTCGCATCGAAAACGACCGCCACCCTTTCTACGGGCTGGACTTCGTTCACCCGGAACTTTCGGCGGAGAGCGGATGGGCCGCGCCGGAGTTCGCGGCCTTCGTGTCGTCCGTCATCGAGAGCGGTGTCAGCCCCGACAAGATGAGCGCGATCCGCGGAAGGCTCAAGGAGCTGAAGCTCGAACCTTACGATTGCCTGTCGCCGCCGCTGATGGATGCCATAGCCACCCATGCCGCCAAGGCATCCGGGGCGTTGGCTCAGTGAAGCGGGACTGAGGCCGGGATCCGGCCGACCGCCGAAGCCAAAGCATTTTGATGCTCTGACCTCCTCTTGCTCGACGAGGGTGCGGGAGCAGCAATACGGATGCTGGAGCTTACTGCGTCATCCCCAGTCGACTTGCTGATCGATACCTCGTGGCGGTTCTTACCCGAGGAGTCGACAGCACTGGAGCGCATTCGTTGTCGCGAATGCTCTCTGTCTCAAGAAGAGAGCCGTTCTTCGCGCCATGTCGCACGTGCGGTTCCATCCACCCGATCCCGCTCTAGCGTCGGTCGAACCTGCTCGCGTCCTGCAACTCGCGCAGGCGTGAGCACCTTCATCAAAAAGTCCGGGAGGAGATCATGCCATTCGTTCGTGCCAAGGCGTTCGCCTTTGTGGCCGGCGCAGCCGTTACGCTGTACCCTCTCGTCGGTCACGCGGGTCCCTGCAGCGATGACATCGCCGATGTCGGCCGTAAGCTCGCGCAATCGGCAAGCCTGGGCCCTGCCACGACGGGAACGCTCGTCGGCTCGAACCCCGGCGCCATCCAATCCAAGAGCGATCCCGCGCAAACCGTGACCCCGTCGGCCATAGGCACTTCGGCGACGAACCATGTCGGCGGGACGGCGGGCACGAAGGAATTGAATGCTGCCGTCGGACAGGTGGCGACATCGGCTCAGGACGTGCGCGCGCAGCAGCAAGGGTTGCCGACAGCAGCACAAGTCGCGGCTCAGGGTCCGAAGAGTTCCGTCGAGACGACGCCGCAGGGATCGGCCCCGCCGCAGAGCGACGACCACATGTCCGAAGCCAAGATGGAGCTGGAAAAGGCACGAATGCTGGATCAAAAGGACGATGGCGCCTGTGCCGACGCGGTCAAGCATGCGCGAGACCTCATGGGTGGATAAACAAGATCGAGAGCAGTATCGGCCTGCGCTTCGCTTCCAGCCCATTCGCGTCATGACGGAATTGCTTGACAGTAAGCGGGGCTATACTCGAACGGCAACAGTTTGGCGTCGCCTGCCTCTGCCCTCGTCTCGTGACCGTTCCGCCGTCACACATCGCCGCATGCAATGCTCGCATCGACTACAAGTACATCCGGACTGTTGTCGATCGGTTATCGCAATAGCGACAGAACTGCTACCAAGGAGACGCCCTGATGTTGATGAGAGATGCCGCCCGGCTGTCTTTAGGCTTCGTGCTGCTGACGGCAGGCCTATGCGGAGCCGCCGACGTTGGCCACGCACAAACCGGCCTGCAGCTCTGGAATACGACGACGGTCACGATCACGAGCTTCCAATTCGCGGCCCCCGGCACGACGAATTGGGGTTTCAATCAATGCGAGAACGATTCCGATAAGTCGGTGTCCGCGGATGAACGCCTCCGCCTGACCGGGATCAAGCCGGGCCGCTATGACGTGAGACTCGCCGACTCGACCGGAAGGGTCTGCACGGTTCGCGATGTCGAAGTCAAAGCCGGAGGCAAATACGCCTTGGAAATCGGCAACAACGACCTGAAAGACTGCGCGAAATGATCGAGAGCAGACGGCTGCTCGATCGATGTCATCGATAGTTTGATCCCACCGCCGAGGGGCAGGCGCCATGGAGTTCGGCAGCATGGAACGGCGGCACGCGTTATTTCTGCTGGCGAGTGCCGCCATGCTGCCGCCCTTCGCTCGCGCCGCATCGATCCCCGCCGCCGGCGTCAAGCCTTTCGACATGACGGAGGTGGTACCCGGCATTCATGTACGACTCGGGGTTCATGAAGAGGCCACAGCGGACAACGACGATGCGATCGCCAACATCGGTTTCGTGATCGGTGCCGAATCGGTTGCGATCATCGATCCCGGTGGAAGCCGCACCGATGGCGAACGTCTTCGCGCCAGCGTTCGCGCGGTGACCGACAGGCCGATCCGTCACCTGATCGTGTCGCACATGCACCCCGATCACGTGTTTGGGGCAGGCGCCTTCGAGGTGGACTCGCCGCGCGTCGTCGGCCATCACCGCATGGGTATGGTCCTGGCCGACCGCGGAGAGTTTTATCGCAGGCAGTTGGCTGCCATCCTGGGCCGTGAAGAAGCCGGCGATTACGCGGGACCTGACATGTTCGTCGAGGATCTGTCGACGATCGACCTCGGCAATCGGCTGCTGGATGTGAGGGCTCACGGCACGGCGCATACCGATAACGACCTGTCCATCGTCGACCGTTCCACCGGCACCCTCTGGGCCGCCGACCTCTTGTTTGTCGAGCGCGTCCCGGCGATCGACGGAAGCATCCTCGGATGGCTGAAAGAGATGCAGGTCTTGAAAACCGTTGCCGCGAGCCGCGTCGTGCCGGGCCACGGGCCGGTTTCGCTGCCGTGGCCCGCCGCGGCTGAAAGCCAGGAGCGCTATCTCACGACGCTCCTGCGTGAAATCCGGGCCATTATCGCACGAGGCGGCGACATCGAGACTGCTGTGGCGACGGTCGGGGCGAGCGAGGCCGGTCGATGGCTGCTGTTCGATGACTACAATGGCCGCAACGTGACGTCATCCTTCAAGGAACTCGAGTGGGAATGACGCAAGCGCCACAGGCCCGGCCGGCTTGTCAGGAAGGGGAGGTGGACATGAGAGCAGTCGTGTGGGCGTTGAGCCTGGTCCTGGCCGGTCACGCAGCAGCCTGGGCCGATGAAGACGAAGACGCCCGGATCGCACGCTGGCAGGAACTGAAGCACACGGTCTTCGGCGATCGCCCCGTCACCGAAGGCACCTCCACCGTCACGCTGGACGCGCCGAACCGTGCGCTCGACGCCGCGGTGGTCCCCATCACGGTCACGCTGCCCGGCCCCGAGAAGGTCAAGAGCCTGTACATCATGGTGGACGGCAACCCCTCGCCGTTGGCCGTGACCTTTCACTTCGGCCCCGGGATGGAGTCGCATGTCATCAAGACGCGCATTCGCGTCGACCAGTACACGTTGGTTCATGCGGTGGCGGAGACCGAGGATGGACATCTCTTCGCGTCGGGACGTTTCGTCAAGGCGGCCGGCGGCTGCTCCGCACCTTCGCTGAAAGACCCTCAGCAGGCTCTCGCCCGCTTGGGCCAGATGCGCCTGCATGTCGAAGACAACGCTCCGATTGTAGATGGTAAAGTCGTCCAAATGCAAGTCTTGATCAGCCACCCCAACAACAACGGAATGCAGGTCGATCAGTTATCGCACAATTTCATTCCTGCGCGTTTCATCCAGGACCTGCAGGTACACTATGGTAACGCGTTATTGTTCGATGCAGACACGGATATCTCGTTGAGCGAGGACCCCGCGATCACGTTCCAATTCATCCCTCACGGCTCCGGAGCCCTTCGTGTCGAGGTCCTTGACAGCACCAAGGCTGTTTTCCAACAGAGTTTCGAGCTCTCAGCCGCCAAGGGATAGACGCGACGTCGCGTGAGTCGATGCCGCGACGGAGGCTGTCTCGTGTCGCGAGTCGCCTCGACGGCATTGCCGGGCTCAATGACAGCGTAGATTCGCCTCGGCTTGAGCACGCCGGAGCTTTTCCGTTTCTTCCTTGGCGATGGGTGTGTCGCGAAAGACCGCGCCGCGCTCCCCCAGGCCGCCCTGCTGCATGCGCAGGATCGTATCGGCTTTCTCGTAGTCTTCGTAAGACAATTGGTTTGCGATCGTATCGATCCCGCAAGAGCAATGATCGAGATACTCGCGCTTGAAAGCGTTGGCGGCGAGGCACCCGATAACGTAATCAGCCCGCGCTGACGTCGGGTAGTCGTAGGCCGGATGCTGTCGCTCCTGAGCATTCGCCTGCGGCACTGCAACGTGGCCGACCAACGCCAAAGCCACTGCAAACCCGAGACGCTTCATAGACGTTCTCCTGTGTAGGTCAGTGTCTCGCGCAAGGCTGGCGCCCCATCGGTCGGATCCGGCGGAAGCTCCGTATGGAGTTCCGCCAGGGTGCCCGGGACACCATCGGCCAGGACGAAGACGTAGCTCTTGGCCTGGACGGACGGCAGGCGGTCGAGCCTGTGGTCGTCGAGGAACGGTTGAACGGTGATCCGCTTGGCCGCCAGACTCCGGCCGTCGAGCACGAACGACGTCTCGTTCACGACTGCTCTATCGACGAAAGCCTCCCGGATGCGGTTGCGGAAATAGGTCGCGGACAAGCCGAGTTGTTGCTTCATCGCAGCGACGTCGTGTTCGAGGAACATCATCAGGAGTGGGTTGCCCGTGAAGTTGTCTACGGGAGGATAGGGAACCTTGTGAACACCGGTCAAAAAGTCGAAGCTGACGAGCTTGGTTCCGTCCGGATGAGGAGCGCCGACGTGGATCGCGACCCGATCGGTGAAATCTGCGGCGCCGTTTTCCACGAACGAGTACTCCAGCGTCACTGGTTGTGACACATTCGCTAGATGCGGTGTTTCGAACAGCGCGATCTGTGCAGGGCTGAGCGGCCGCGTATCCTGGGATCCTGAAACTTGCGCGAGTCCCGGCATCGACACGATCGAGAGAGCGACGATGAGGGTGAGGCAAACAGCGGCCAGACGTGACATAGCGACGGAACTCTCAAAGGGCGATGACGATGGTGGAATTAGTGATCGTTTACTGCTTGACAGCGACCCCGGGCAGCTGCGTTGAACATCGAGAGTTTTTCGACCATCCGATCACCGAAGCCGAATGCATTTACAGTGCGCAGTTCGTTGCAGCGCAATACTTGAAATCACACCGGCTGTGGCAAATGTCTCGCTGGCGCTGCGAGAAAGACAAGCCGAGAGAAACGCCAACGTGAGAACAAGCCTCTACACATAATGTATGTTGTAAACAGCCGAACGTCTTTCACGGCTTCGGCAATGCAGGGCCGTCAACCCCAGGCTGCGGACCTGCGATGAACATCTCCCGGTCCACGGTGGCATCCAGCAACTGTATGTGCAGCATTGACTGCGCATCAGCGTTCCGCTTCAGCTGCTGATGATGCATTGCACAAGATATACTGCATCGCAAACGATCTCTGTCTCGCCCTTCGTAGCATCTTTTTCTATCGCTGGCTTGTGTGAAATCCTATGCCGTGTCAAGCTATGCAATGCGGCGTTGACCCACGGATCGCTTCGTTCTTCTGGTGAGATCGGGTTTCCGTTGACTGCGCGCTTGACCAAGGGCGGCATGCGGCCGCCCTAACATCCCGGGGAGGTATCATTATGGGTCATCTGCGAAGGTCGCTGTTGGCTTGCACTGCCGCGCTTGGCTTGGCCGCGTCACTGCTCGGTGTACAGCCGGCGTCAGCCAACGATGAGCTAAAGAAGCTGCAGGGTGACGCTAATCAGTGGGTTATGCCCACGGGCAATTATGCTAACCAGCGTTATAGCACGCTTGATCAGATCAATGCTTCCAATGTGAAGAACCTCCATCCGGTTTGGTCGTTCTCCACCGGTGTGCTTCGCGGCCATGAAGGTGGCCCGCTGGTCATCGGCAACACCATGTACCTGGCGACGCCATTTCCGAACAACGTGTTCGCGCTCGACCTCAACGACAACGGTCGCGTGATCTGGAAATATGAGCCGCACCAGGATCCTAACGTCATTCCGGTCATGTGCTGCGACACGGTCAATCGCGGTGTCGCCTACGGCGATGGCATGATCGTCCTGAACCAGGCGGACGCGACCACGGTGGCGCTCGACGCCAAGACCGGCAAGGTCGCTTGGAGCGTCAAGAATGGTGACCCGGCAAAGGGTGAAACCATGACGATGGCGCCCATGATCGTGAAGGACAAGGTCTACGTCGGCATCAGTGGCGGCGAGTTCGGGGTCCAGGGACGCCTCACCGCTTACAACCTCAAAGACGGGTCGTTGGCCTGGAAAGCCTATTCGGTTGGCCCCGACGATCAGATCCTCTTCGATCCCAACAAGACGACGATGATGGGCAAACCGGTCGGCGCCAACTCCTCGTTGTCGACATGGCAGGGCGATCAGTGGAAGACCGGGGGCGGCGCCACCTGGGGATGGTATTCCTATGACCCCGAGTTGAACCTGATCTATTACGGCAGCGGCAATCCGAGCACCTGGAACCCGACCCAGCGTCCTGGCGACAACAAGTGGTCCATGACGATCTTCGCGCGAGACGCCGATACCGGCATGGCCAAGTGGGTCTTCCAAATGACGCCCCATGACGAATGGGACTATGATGGCGTCAACGAGATGATCCTGGCGGATATCGATGTAAAGGGCAAACCGACGAAGGCGCTCGTCCACTTCGACCGCAACGGTTTCGAGTACACGCTGAATCGCGAAACAGGCGAACTGCTGGTCGCGGAAAAGTATGACCCTGCCGTGAACTGGGCAACGCATGTCGACATGCAGACCGGGCGGCCGGAAGTCGTCGCGCAGTACTCGACCCAGTCGCAAGGCGCAGACAAGAACACCCGCAACATCTGCCCCGCTGCGCTCGGATCCAAGGACCAGCAGCCTTCGGCCTATTCGCCGAAGACCGGCCTGTTCTACGTCCCGACCAACCATGTGTGCATGGACTACGAGCCGTTCAAAGTCTCCTACACGGCCGGCCAGCCCTATGTCGGCGCGACCTTGTCGATGTATCCTCCGAAGGGGGACACCAACCTGGGCAATTTCATCGCCTTCGACGCCAGTGCCGGCAAGATCGTGTGGTCGGATCCGGAGCCGTTCTCAGTGTGGTCCGGAGCTCTGGCGACCGCGGGAGACATCGTATTCTACGGCACCCTCGAAGGTTACCTGAAGGCCGTAGACGTCAAGACCGGGAAGGAGCTTTACCGGTTCAAGACGCCATCCGGCATCATCGGCAACATCAACACCTACACGCATAACGGTAAGCAATACATCGCCGTTCTGTCGGGGCTCGGCGGATGGGCCGGGATCGGGATGGCGGCTGGCCTGACCGAGGACCAGGCGGGACTGGGTGCGGTCGGAGCCTACAAGTCTCTGTCCAACTATACTCAGCTCGGCGGTGTGCTTTCGGTTTTCGCGCTCGACTGAGAACCTGAAACCTGCCGCGGCGCATGCTCGTCACGTGCCGCGGGACCCGGTTGCGGGTACGACAGGCATGCTGCCGAGCAGGCCTGCGAGGACCATCCGGCAGGACTGCCGGGTGTTCCTCCCAAAGGAGAGGGATGGATGCGATCAGGATCAAGGCTTCTTTCGTCGTCGCTGGTTAGCTTAGGAGTTGCCTTCGGATGTATGTCTCTCTCGCCTGTGGCTCGAGCGCAAAACGATCCTGTCTACTCGATCAAGAACGGCGAAGTCGACATCCACGTCTACAACGGCTTCCGCCGCTATGGTGAGTCCTGTCTGCGATGTCACGGCCCGGACGGCGCGGGAAGCTCCTACGCTCCGAACCTGACCGAGTCGCTGAAGCATCTGAGCTACGACGCTGTCGTGGAGGTCATCGTCAACGGACGCAAGAACGTCTCGGCTTCCAGTAATAACGTCATGCCCGCATTCGGTACCACTGAAGATGTGGTCAACTATCTGGATGATATCTACGGCTATCTCAAAGCCAGATCTGACGGCGTGCTGGGGCGGGGGCGACCGAAGCGGATCGGAGAGGATGATTAGCTCTCGGTCGGCCGCGCAGGCGGGACCCGGTGCGGGCGCGATGGCGCTTCGTTCGCATGCGCCGCGGTGGTGTTTGACGACGGGCTGCTGCGCGGTCTTGGTCGGGATGCTGGCCAATGGAAGTGCGGTTGCGCAGCGGGCGGAGATCGTCTCTCGAACCGAACTCAGCGTATGTGCCGATCCTCACGACCTGCCCTTCTCGAACCAACAGAAGCAAGGCTTCGAGAACAAGATCGCCGACCTCATCGGCGCCGACCTGCAATTGCCGGTCAGCTATGTCTGGTTCCCCCAGGTGGTTGGCTTCGTCCGCAATACCCTGCGGGCGCGGGAGTGCGATCTCGTCATGGGGGCCGTGACCGGCGACGCGATCATGGAGACGACGAACTCCTACTACCACACCGGCTATATGCTCGTGACGCGCGCGGCCGATCGCATCGAGGCGACGTCGATCGGCGATCCCGTGTTGGCGGACAAGAAGATCGGTCTCATCGCCGCGACGCCACCGACCGATCTCCTGCTGCGGCACGGGCTGCTGCCGCATGTCAAATCCTATGCGCTCATGGTCGATACCCGGAACAGCAGCCCCTCTGGCGACATGATCCGTGATCTCATCGATGGAACGATCGATGTCGGCCTGCTTTGGGGACCTCTTGTCGGCTACGCGCTGAAGCACGACCACCTGCCGCTGAAGGTGGCGTTCATATTGCCCGAGCCGGACTCACCTCGCCTGGATTTTCGAATCGCCATGGGGGTACGCGCCAACGAGCCCGAATGGCGGCGCCGCATCAACCAGGCGATCGCGCGACAACAGCCCGCGATCAATCGCGTGCTGGCCGACTATGGCGTACCGCTGCTCAACGAGCAGAACCAACCCGTCGAGCCGCAGCCTTGAGGCGTATCCCTGCGGTGGGACTCGCGCTCTGCGGGCTCGTCCGCGTCGCGGTCGCCGACCCCAGCGTGCCGGAGCCGGCGGGTTTCCGAATGGACAACTACCATGCGCCAGTGCCCGACACCGTGGCCGGCGGCCAAGTTGTGCATACGGCGGCCTTGAAAGCGTTGGTCGCGCGGCGCGAGGCTACGCTCATCGACGTGCTGCCCGCACCGCGGCAGCCTGAAGGCATGAAGCCGGGAACGCCTTGGCTGCCGCTTCCCCGCTACGACGTTCCGGGAAGCACTTGGCTTCCGGAGGTCGGGCGCGGGGCTCTGACGGCTACGGCCGAAGAGCATTTTCGCGAGAAGTTGGAGATGTTGACCGGCGGCGATAGGGCCAAGCCTCTCGTTTTCTACTGTCTCGCAGACTGTTGGATGAGTTGGAACGCGACGAAGCGTGCGGCGAGCTACGGCTTCCGCAACGTCAGCTGGTACCCGGACGGCAGCGACGGCTGGCATGCAGCTGGACTACCCTTGCAAGAGGCGCACCCTGAACCCATCGAGTGAAGCGAGACCGTCGATGACATCGCACGGAACCGCCCCGGTTTCCCGGTGCAGGCGAGGACGGATTCTTTCGCGCTCTTATCGGCTCGTCCATCCTGCCGAATGACTCTGCTTCAAGGAACATATCGTGTTCCGGCCACACGGGTTTGTCGGGCAGCGCTGTTCTATTCGCAATAGCAGAGATTGCCGGCCGCGGTCGTAGATGGTAGAGTGATGGACTCAGCGGTGCAAGGCTGCGAGTCTTCTTGTGGAGGATGTTATGGTTTGGGTGACACCCGTCATTGATGAAGTTTGTCTCGGCATGGAAGTGACGAGCTACGAGTCGGCCGAGATCGAAATCTGATCTGGTTGCGATGAAGAATGACGCCGAGCCGTGCGTATCCTAATCCTTGGCTCAGCGGCGGGCGGCGGCTTTCCACAGTGGAACTGCCGCTGCCCTAACTGCAGGCTAGCTTGGGCGGGTGACGGTCGCGCGATCTCGCGAACGCAGTCCGGCTTGGCCATCAGCGCTGACGGCGAGACCTGGACGCTGATCAATGCGTCACCCGATCTGCGGCAGCAGATCATCGCCAATGCGGCGATGCATCCGAGGCATGGCTCCCGCCATACACCGATCGGAGCCGTAGTGCTGACGAACGGTGATATCGACCATGTCGCGGGCCTTCTGACCTTGCGCGAACGTCAGCCTTTCGCCCTGCATGCGTCGCCCTTCGTCCATGACATGCTGGCGCGCAACTCACTGTTCGGCGTGCTAGACCCGGAGACGGTGCCTCGATGCCCCATGGTGCTCGGAGTACCGTCCGACATCGGTGGACTGCGCATCGGGTCATTCGCGGTACCGGGGAAGGTCCCACTATACCTGGAAGGCGCCGAGGTCGATATCGGGCTGGAGACCGACATGACGGTGGGGCTGACGATCGAGACGAACGGCAAACGAGCCGTCTACATTCCAGGATGCGCCGCAGCCAGCGAGTCCGTGCTTCGGCGGATCGAGGGAGCAGACCTGCTCCTCTTCGATGGAACCACCTATACGGAAGGCGAGATGATAGCGCTCGGGGTGTCGCAGAAGACCGCGACCCGAATGGGCCACCTCGCCGTCAGCGGTCCCGAGGGGTCGCTTGCCGCCCTCGCCGGAACTGCCGTCGCGAGGAAGATCTATGTCCACATCAACAATACCAATCCGATCCTGATCGAGGGCTCACCCGAGCGTCGCGCGGTCGAGGCGGCCGGCTGGAGCGTCGCCTACGACGGAATGGAGATCGTGCTGTGACGACCGCCGGAGGGAGTCCCACATCTTGCGTGCTGCCGGTCGCCTCACGCGAACCTCCACGCGAGCGGGCCGACCCCCCTGTCCTCCTCGGCCCCGACGAGTTGGAAGCCGCCCTTCGCCGCATCGGTTCCGAGCGTTACCACAACCTCCATCCCTTCCACCGCCGCCTGCACGACGGTCTCTGCCGGCGCGAGGAAGTCCAAGCCTGGGCCCTCAACCGCTACTACTACCAGTCCATGATCCCGGTCAAAGACGCCATCGTCATGAGCCGCATGCTGGATCCGGCGCTGCGACGCGAATGGCGCGAGCGGATCCTGGATCATGACGGGCGCGAAGCCGGAGACGGCGGCATCGCGCGCTGGTTGAGGCTCACCGAAAGCCTCGGCTTTTCCAACGCATACGTCGTGTCGACGCAAGGCATTCTGCCCGCCACACGGTTCGCTGTGGAAGCCTATGTCGATTTTTGCGCCAAGCGAACGCTTCTCGAAGCCATCGCTTCCTCGCTGACCGAGTTGTTCTCGCCGCAGATCATCGGCGAACGGGTGACCGGTATGCTGGCCCACTATCCTTTCGTCAGCCGTGACACCCTGGCCTATTTCACGGCGCGCCCGAAGCAAGCCGAACGCGACAGTGATTTCGCGCTGGCCTATGTCAAGCGCGAAGCCCGCACGCCTGCCGAACAAGAGGCTGTGCTGGCTGCGCTCCGTTTCAAATGCGACGTGCTCTGGGTGCAACTCGATGCGCTATGGGGGGCCTATGTGGCGGATGCCGCGCCGCCCGGTGCCTGGCGCCCGAACCGAGCCGAAGGGGTCCTGCCGTGATCGCGGCCGGGGTCCCGAGTGTCGATCCGAGCTCGAAACCTGTCCTGCCACGCGGCGTTCGCTTGAAGTTCGATGCCGTTCGCGACGTATGGGTATTGCTTGCGCCCGAGCGGATGATCAAGTTGAACCCGGTTTCTGTCGAGATCCTCAAGCGCTGCACTGGCGACAGCGATCTCGCGACCATCATCGACGATCTGGCGAAGACCTTCGACGCCCCGCGAGAGCGCATCGCGGCCGACGTCGAAGCCATGCTGGGTCAGCTCGTCGGCAAGCGGCTGGTGGACCTGCTCTGATGACCGTGTCGCCCCCGTTCGGCCTCTTGGCCGAACTGACGCATCGTTGCCCACTGGGCTGCCCGTACTGCTCGAACCCGCTCGAACTCGAGGAACGCGCTACTGAGTTGTCGACCGCGGACTGGCAGCGGGTCGTCTCGGAAGCCGCGGCTCTGGGTGTTGTCCAGGTTCACCTGTCGGGCGGAGAACCCGCGGCGCGGCGAGACCTTGTCGAGATCGTCGATCACTGCGCCCGCATCGGGCTCTACACGAACCTGATCACGTCGGGCATCGGCGTGACGGCCCGGCTGATGGCCGCCCTGTCGAGCGCTGGCCTCGATCATGTGCAATTGTCGATCCAGGATTCGATCGACGACAGCGCCGACCGCATCGCCGGCTACCGCGGTGCCGCAGCCCGCAAACGCGAAGTCGCAAGCGAGGTCGTCCGCGCCGGCCTGCCCCTGACCGTCAATGCGGTGATCCATCGCGCCAACGCGTCACGGGCGGAAGACATCGTCGAAACCGCCATCGGAATGGGCGCAAGGCGCGTCGAGATCGCCCACGCCCAGTATTACGGCTGGGCGAAGCGCAACCGGGTCGCCTTGATGCCGACCCGCGACGAAGCTTTGTCGGCCATTGCCGGTATCGAGCGATTGAAGGCGGTTCACGCCGGCACGATCGTGATCGACCACGTGATTCCGGACTATCATGCCAAATATCCCAAAGCCTGCATGGGCGGATGGGGCAAGCGACTGATCAACGTGACGCCGAGCGGCCGGGTTCTGCCCTGCCATGCGGCCGAAACCATCCCTGGGCTCGTCTTCGACACCGTCCGAGAGCGCCCGCTTGAGGACATCTGGTCCACATCGCCCGCTTTCGCAGCCTTCCGCGGCACGGATTGGATGGTCGAGCCCTGCCGCTCCTGCCCAAGACAGGCGGTCGACTTCGGTGGCTGCCGGTGCCAGGCGCTCGCCATCACGGGCGATGCCCGCAACGCCGACCCGGTGTGCCACCTTTCGCCGTTTCACGACCGCGTCGACGACGTGCTCCTGGCGGCTCGCGACGAGGGACGCTCGGACTACCTCTACCGCGGGCCGACCCGGGTCGGCCATCGCGAACGGTGAGGCAGACCTCCCCGGTCTGCCTCGCACAGGCGGTGGCACGCTCCTATTTGCCCGGCGCCTGATCGGATGCCGGGTCTGGGCTTCGCGACAGCGCTCGCGAAAAGCGTCCAAGCCTGCCTTCCATGCCGACCGGCACCTCGCAGGCGTAGCGGACCGTCCGCTCCGTCTCCTCGAACTGGCGGATCAGCAAAGCTCGACGCTGCTTGACCTCTTCGCGCGTGGCTTCGTCGGCATCCGCCGGCAGGCTCCGCACATCGGCGGTCACGCGGGCGATGACGTCCGACATGCCGTGCTCGCGCCGCGTCAGGGCCCGCAGACTGTTGACGATGTCGTCGCGCTGACGGTTCGTTTCCTCGACGAGCCCTGCGAAGACCTCCGCCGCAGACGTCGCCCGGTCGGCGGGCGCGAGGGTCGACATGAATGTCTCGATTTTGCTTTCGCCCACTTCGACCGGCACGTCGCGCGGCGCGACGGCTTGCACCAAAGTCACGACACGTGGGTCGGCACGCCAGTCTCCCGGTGGAACGGGATCGCTACGATACATGCCGGCCGTGAGACTTGGTACGAAACGTTGCATGCAAGGCCAATCGGGGTCCTGTTTCGGAGGCGCGGCCTCGCCGAGGCCAGGGGCCAGCACGAGCGTGCAACCCAGGATCAGGAGTGTCTTCATTCCGCTTCCACCCGTCGCGCCATGACGCCACGTCCCGGATCGTACCCCAGCACGGCCCCTGCCATGAACAGCAGCGCGAACCCGGAGACCACCAGGCTCGCCACGACGTTCGGCTCGCAATAGAGCGCGAAACGAATAAGCTCCGTTGCATGAGTGAACGGATTCAATTGGCAGATCCAGAACAGCGTCAAGCTCGACTCCTTGACGCGCCAGAGTGGATACAGAGCGGAGGATGCAAAGAACAGCGGAAAGATGACAAAGTTCATGACCCCTGCGAAGTTCTCGAGCTGCCGGATGACCGAGGACAGAACGAGGCCCAGGGCTCCGAGCATGAACCCGGACAAGATCAGAGCGGGCAATACGGTGAGGTAGCCGAGAACAGGAGGTTGGATCTCCCAGAACCAGGCGATGGCGAGGAAAAGGTAGCTCTGCACCACCGAAACCGCCACACCCGCGAGCAGCTTCGACACGAGCAGAAACCAGCGCGGAAAAGGGCTGACCATCAGGATCTTCATGCTGCCCATCTCCCGGTCGTAGACCATGGACAGCGAGCTCTGCATGCCGTTGAACAGCTGGATCATGGCGACGAGGCCCGGCGCGATATAGACCTCGTAGGGCACGTAAGTCTCGTAGGGCGGGATGATCGACACGCCGAGCACGAACCGAAACCCCGCCGCGAAGATCGCCAGCCAGACGAGCGGCCGCACGAGCGCCGAGAGAAATCGTCCGCGCTGGTAGACCCAGCGCAGGCCTTCTCGCTGCATGATCCCGCCCATGCAGCGCGCATAGGGGGCCATCACCATCCGCCCGCTCTTCGTCGGTGCGTGTCGTGGGTCAAGCGATCGAACGCCCCACGAAGGCCGGCCGCGCCCGTCTGCCGCTGCACCTCGGCCACCGTTCCGCTGGCCAAAACACGTCCCTCGTGAAGCACGATCACCCGCGCGTTCTCCCCTGCCTCGTCGATCAGATGCGTGGCCCACAAGACGGCCAGGTTTCGCCGTGAGCAAAGGCTGCGCACATCGTCGAGGAGCATCTGGCGGCTCTCGATATCGAGCCCTACGGTCGGTTCGTCCATCAGGAGCAGAGCCGGATCATGAACCAAGGCGCGCGCCAGTTCGACCCGACGGCGTTGCCCGCCCGACAACACGCGGACCCGGTCTCGCATGCGCGCCGACAGGCCCATGGCTTCGACCTCGGCCGCGATCCGCGGCGCCGCGACGCTTCGCGACAGCCCGTGCAGAGCGGCGTGGTAGAACAGGTTCTGTTCAACGGTGAGATCGAGGTCTAGCGTCGGTTGCTGGAACACCACGCCGATGCGCCCCAAGGCTGCCCCGGCGTCGCGGCGCATATCGGCGCCGAAGACCCGGATTGTTCCCTTTTGGGCATTGTAAAGACGCGTCACGAGGGCGAACAGGGTCGTCTTCCCCGCTCCGTTCAAACCGAGCAGGATCGAGAAATCACCAGGTTCGATGGTGAGGCTCACATCGTCCAATACGCGGCGCTGGCCAAAAGCATGGGTCAGAGCCACCACGCTCAACGCGGTCGAACCTGCCTCGAGCGTCCCGTTCGCCGCCATTCAGGGAGCCACCACAACGCCCCAGGGCAGTTGACCGACAGGCACCGACTTGACGACACGCAGGTTGGGCACATCGATCACGGATATGTCGTTGCTGACGCCGTTGGTCGTGTAGAGCTTCCTGCCGTCCAGCGAGAAGGCGAGGTTCCACACGCGTTGCCCGACGAGCAGGTACTTTTTGACCTCATAGGTCTGCGCATCGACGACGGCGACACGATTGCCGGGGCCAAGGGCCACAAAGGCGAGACTGCGGTCGGGCGTCAGGGCGATCCCGACCGGCTGGACACTCTCGGACGCAACGCCGGGAATGGCGAAGCTGATCTCGTGGACGATCTCATGGGTGGCGGCGTCGATCACCGAGACCGTGCCGCCCACTTCCGACGACACCCAGACCTGCTTGCCGTCCGCGGTGAACCGCGCCACCCGCGGCCGGCTCTTCACCAGGACGTTGGCGATGACCTCATGGGTGGCCGTGTCGATGAAGTGGGCCATGCTGGTCGTCTCGGACGTGTTGACGAGCGTCTTGCCGTCCGGGCTGACGCCCATGCCTTCCGGCTCTACGCCGACCTGGATTTCCGTCACGATCTTCCCGGCGTTGACGTCCAACACCGAGACCATGTTGTCGTTCTCGTTGGAAACATAAAGGGTGTTTCCGTCGGGACTCAGCGTGAACAGTTCGGGATCGGGTCCGCTCGGCAGGATGCGGGAAACCGTCAGGCTGGCGATATCGAGGACTTCGATGTGATCGGAATCACTGGTGCAAATATAAAGGCTCTTGCCGTCGTGCGACAATACGATGCCGCGGGGTCGATCTCCCACGGGGACGGTCTTGATGAGAGCAAGCGTGCCTCCGTCGAGCACCGTGATCGAATTGTCCTTCTCGTTGGAGACGAGTATTGTCTCGGCGTTTGCCGCCGTGACGCCGACCATCAGCGCCAACAGGGTGGGGAAGATCACATGTGGCATTGGGTCTCCGGTTGATCGATGCCGAGGGTGTCGAGCTCCGAATGCTCGTGGAGAAAACCAGGCTGCGGCGAAACCGAGACCAGGGAACGATCGTCCGCGAGCAGCACGGGTTGCCGCAATTGGCCGTCCCATGGCCGGAACGTCAGCCGCGAACCCTTGAAGGCGGCGAGTTCGAACGCCGGAGACCGCAACGCGGCGCCCAGCTTCGCCGGATCCGCACTGCCGCGGGCCGCGGCCTCACCGACCGCCCTCACGGCCATCCAGGCGCCGTAGTCCCGATCCGTCATCCAGCGTCCGGCGAGCTTCAGGAACCGCGACTGCAGCTGTGTGCCACCCCATTGCTCGAAGGGCCGAGCCCAGGCCGTGGGAACGAGCCCTTGCGTGCCGGCGACGGGACGGGGATCCGTCCCGCGATAGGCGAGATCGTCGCCGAACTCGTCCTCCGTGTCCGCCACCACCAGCATGTCGTAGGACTCACCCTGGGTGAAGCGGGCAACCTCGGCCTCGATCGCGAAATGGCCGGTATCGGTCCGCTTGGCGCCGGGCACGAAGGTCCACGGCTTGTCGTCCACGACATGAAGCTGGAACTTGCGGGCGGAACGGCGCAGCGCGTCCGCATAGGCCCGGTCGTCCTCGTGGGGGCCGGTCACGAGCAGCAGGCTGCGCCATTTCTTGACCGCCAGATACTGCATCAGCGCATCGGCCAGCATGGCCCGGCTCGGCAGCAGATGCAGCACGTTGCTGCGGCAGGAGGAACCCCTCAGTGCGTCGTCCTGGTTCGTGGCGTCGAGGAGCGTCGTGTCCTTGGCGTCCGGGAGATCGGCCACCCGCAACAGGAGCGGCGTCGGCAGGTCGACCACGAACACACGCTGACCCTCCGCGGCCAGCCGCTTGAACGCATCGACGACGCCCTGTTCGTCGGGCGTGACGCTTTCCACCAGATGGTAGGTCTGGTGGAGGAAGCGGCCGGTCGTCTGGTCGTCGGCGAGCGCCAATCGTGCACCCTGGACCCCGTCGTCGGTCGGGGGCTGCTCGAGGAAGCTCTGCGGGACCGTTCGCTTCACCGAAAGCGCCAGGTAGGCGATGTTGACATTCACGTCGTCGGCTCGCGCTGGCACGGTCAGGACCGCGTTCGCCGCGCACAAAGCCATGCAAAGACCCAATCCAGGCCGCATGCCCATCCTCCCGTATCGTCGGTTGTCGTCTACTCTCGTCTTCACGAGCCTGCAATGACGATTTGCGGTTGAGTTCGAGCCGACCGCGATCCCCTTTGGTCTCGAACTACCTAGGCGATACAACTGAAGGGAGACTGCGTATAGGCGCGACCTGCCGCATCGAACTCATTGTCAGGCCGGAGCCCGTATGCTACCCGGGATCGCTGCCTCGAGAGTGGCCAAAGCGGTCTGACGGGGGAGAAGAATGATCGGGCTGAAGCCGACTGATCGGAGGATACGTCGGGTAGGACGTGAAGCGTCGCTGATGGCGAGCTTAGCGATCTCCGGCGCGCTTATCCTGTGCTTGCCCGCCATGGCGAGCGAGGCCCCGCGCATCGCCGCATTGGGTTTCGAATTCCTCAACACGTCTCCCGCAGCGTCGACCCCGGATGAGCTCGCCCGGGTGCAGCGATTGGGAGATCAGCTCAGGCGGGGACTGGCCGAACCCGGACGATACAGTGTCGTCGATACCGGACGCCTCGACGACCAGCTTGCAAAACAAGGATCGATCCGAAATTGCAACGGGTGCGAGTTGGAGATGGGTCGCGCCGTCGGGGCCGGGCTCGTGGCCTATGGTTGGGTGCAGAAGGTGAGCAACTTGATCCTCAACATCAACCTCGTCATCGCGGATGTTTCGACGGGTCGGCAGGTGCGTGCCGACAGCGTCGATATCCGCAGCAATACGGACGAGTCCTGGCAGCGAGGTTTGCGCTACCTTCTCGACGAGCGCATCTTTCGTACGCCGTGAGTACGACGCGACGCTCCGTCCTGACCGCCATCACGGGTGCGGCTCTGACCCTCTCGGCACGCGCGGCCGTGCCGAAGATCCGGGTCGGAGCCTTGCGCTTCGGAAGCGTGGATTGGGAGCTCGACGTCGTCCGAGCGCACGGGTTCGACGCCGAAGCCGGCATCGCGATCGAGACCGTCGATCTCGCCTCCGCCCAGGCGACCCAGGTCGCCCTGCAGGCCGGAGCGGTGGATGTCGTTCTGCTCGATTGGCTGTGGGTCGCGCGGCAACGCGCCGGGGGAGCGGACTGGACCTGTGCGCCGACGTCCGCCGCCGTGGGCGGCGTCGTGGTGCCCGAGGGTTCGCCCGTGGGTCATCCTGCCGACCTGGTCGGCAAGAGGCTCGGTATCGCGGGTACGTCTGTGGACAAGAGCTGGCTGATCCTGCGAGCCTTTTCGCGCGCGACGCTCGGCTTCGATCTCGACGACAAGGTCGAGAAGAGCTTCGGGGCGCCGCCCCTGTTGCAACAACAACTGGCTGCGGGACGGCTCGATGCCGCATTGACCTACTGGCCCTACGTGGCGAAGGCGGAAGCCGCGGGCCTGCGGACCATCCTGAGCGTCGAAGACGCGGTCGAAGCTCTGGGGGTGCCCCATGGCGTGCCGTTCACCGGCTACACCCTGTCGGAGGGCTGGGCCGTGCAGAACCGAACCGCCGCCGATGGCTTTCTGGCCGCCTCCGCCCGCGCCCGCGCCCTGCTGGCGACCTCGGACGACGAATGGCGACGCATCGCTCCCCTGACCGGTGCGACGGGGATCGCGGAGTTGGACCGCCTCAAGGCCTGGTACAGACGGGGCGCCCTCGGCGCTTGGGGAGAGGCCGAGCAAAGCGGTGCGGCACGGCTCTTCGAGGTCTTGTTCAGGATCGGCGGAGAAGCCCTGGTCGGGCCGGCGACCTCTCTGCCGGGTGGGACGTTCCGGCAGGTTTCGTGAGACACGAGAACCGGTTGCGGTCTCTGAGGCTGGCATCCTTCGTCGGTTTCTGCGTGGTATGGGAAATCGTGGCGCGCCTCGTCGGCAGTCGCACGTTTCCGCCGGCCAGCGCGATCTGCTCGGCTCTGGCGCGGGAGATCGCCTCCGGTGCTCTCCCGCTCAATTTTGCAGTCACACTGGCACGGGCGGCCTGCGCGTTCGCGGTTTCCATGGTGCTTGGCGTGGGACTCGGTCTCGCGATGGGGCGCTGGCGAGGTTTCGACGCCGCGATCGACGGATGGGTGACGGGGCTGCTCAACGTGCCGGCCCTGGTCATCATCGTGCTGGTTTACGTATGGTTCGGCCTGAGCGAGACCTCCGCCGTCGCGGCGGTTGCATTGAACAAGCTGCCGGGCACCGCTGTGACGGTGCGGCAGGGGGCGCGGGCTCTCGATCCAGGGCTCAGGGAGATGGCGCAAAGCTTTCGGATGAGCCGCTACACCGTCCTGCGCCACGTTCTGCTGCCGGAGTTGGCGCCGTACCTTTTTGTGGCGACGCGCTCCGGATCCGCGTTGATCTGGAAGATCGTGCTCGTCGCCGAACTGCTGGGCCGCAGCAATGGCGTGGGCTTCCAGATCGGAGTCTATTTCCAGCTCTTCGACGTGACCGGAATCCTGGCCTACACCTTTGCATTCATCGCCATCGTGCAGACGTTGGAATGGGTCGCGCTGCAGCCCGCCGAGCGATGGGTCGAGAGGTGGCGGTGATGCTCGACGCCCATATCGTACGGAGATCCGTGCGCACGCGCTCGGGCGAGCGCGTCATCCTCGACGGTCTCAGGTTCACACTCCGGACCGGCGAGATCGTAGCCCTGGTTGGGCCGTCCGGCTGCGGCAAGTCGACCACCTTGCGCCTGATCTGCGGCCTCGACACTGACTTCGAGGGGCAGCTCACGTGGTCGAACGGGTCCATGCCCCGCATCGGCAGCGTATTCCAGGAGCCCCGGCTCCTGCCCTGGCGAACGGTGCAGCAGAATATCGACCTCGTGCGGCCGCCGGACCCGGCGTTGGCCGAGGCCCTGCTTCAAACGTTGGGTCTTTGGACGTTCCGCGATGTCTACCCGCGTGCGCTTTCCCTCGGCATGGCGCGGCGCGTCGCCATCGCCCGAGCTTTCGCGATCGAGCCGGAACTGCTCCTCCTCGACGAGCCGTTCATCTCGCTCGACGCGGCCATGGTCGAGCAGGGACACCGCCTGTTGCTGGACGCCTGGCATCGCCGACCAACGACGGCGCTTCTCGTCACACACGACATGGCGGAGGCCGCGGCCTTGGCCGACCGGATCCTGGTCTTGACGACATCGCCGGCCCGGATCCGCTACGGCGTCGAGATCCCCGCCTCATCCCGACGTCGCGGTATCACGGTCGGTGCCCAGGTCGCGCAGGAGATCACTTCAGCGTTTTGAGGTAGGCGATCAGATTTTGGCGGTCCTGGTCCTTCTTGATCCCGGCAAAGATCATTTTGGTACCGACGACGACGGCACGCGGTTCGACCAAATACTTGTCCAATGCCGCTTCATCCCACGTCACATTGTAAGCCTGCATCGCTGGCGAGTAGTTGTAGTCGACGATGCTGTGGGACGGCCGACCAACGATACCATGCAGGCTTGGACCGACCTTGTTCACGCCCGCATCGGGCGAGTGGCAGACCATGCACTTGGCAAAGATGGTTTTGCCGGCTGCTGGATCGCCGTCGGCCAATGCCGCTTGTCCGAACACGCCTAGCAAACCGACGAGGGCCACAATGCCCGTCACAGAATAATGCATGTTTCTGCCCAACTTCACATTTCCCATCTGTGTCTCGTCCCGCTGCCCGAACGCCGGATGCGTATCCTTCGTGCTGAGCAAGGACCCGCTGTCGACAAAGACCTACCTGTGATCGCATAGGCAAGGTCCGGGACAATGTCGAGAGGCTCACGTTTCGGAACGTCCGCTACGCGTGGCGCTGCGACGCCGCGCCGCGATGTCCTCGCGTCTTCGACCGGTCGCTCGCCGGAGCGGTCATTCCGCCTTGCGGATCCGTCGGCAGAACGTTCGGACGTAAGCTTTGCCCAACTGATCCGTGGCGAGCGCGCCCCTGGCTACGATGTCTTGCCAACCCATGCTGCAGCGCATCTCATTGTCGACGTGGATCGACATGACGTCGACGGCCGAGTTCTCGTCGCATTGGTCCACAGGCGTCGCAGCAAGGCAGACGAGCACGATGGCCTGAAACCCATCCATTCAGCGAAGACCCGGTTCGGAGACTGATGGCGGCCCATATCGGCCAGCGCTGTCACGATCCTATCACACGGGGTGAGTTCGTGAAGGCTCGGGTTCGTGAAGGACGACGTCGATCCGATGGGTCGGACGAGACGCGGACCTCTTACGACGGATCGATGTCGAGGCGTTTGGACCGGTGCCGGATCGGCTCGCCGGAGCTGCACCGGCAGGCGCGCCGATCACCCGAGCGCGAGCGACCTCAAGAACCCGTGCCCACGTTGGCGCTGATCTCGGTTGTGATTGGTATTCAACGAGAGGAAGCATGATGCGCCCCAAGCCCGCATCGACCTTCAGGCAAGATGGTTTCGGTCACGATAGCGTCGCATCGAGGTCGAGCTTGAGGCTCTAAATGGGTGTTTCTTCAATGCGTTAGACCACGATATGATCCAAGGTCCGGTTCGACGTTTCGGTTCTTGAGCTCTCTAGGCAGGTCGTCGAAGATCCGTCATAACAGGCCGAAGAGCGCGGTTGTCGAGCCCCGCCGTTGGCACCGCCGCCGAACGAGCACGCACCAGGGAGCCCCTACGAATGCTACTGAAGGTCGGGGAACCTCGGATAGCGCTCATGTCGACCGTCGTGGTCGGCGTAGCGTTGTTCGGCACGGGCGCCATGGCTCAATCGGCCGGGGTTCCCCAACCGTCCCGGACGACACCGGCCGAAGCTGGGACGGTCGCCCTGCCCACCATCGACGTCACGGCTCTGACGCCGCTCCCCGGCACAGGGATCGACATCGACAAGAACCCCTCGGCCGTGACGCTGATCACCCGGGACGAGATTGCACGGACCCAGTCGCCCGACATCGTGAAGACCCTGACCGAGCAGACACCAGGGATCAGCGTCACAGAGTCGTCGGGCAACACGTTCCAGCCCGATGTGGTGTTCCGCGGCTTCGTGGCGTCGCCTGTGTCCGGGACGCCGGAAGGACTGGCGGTCTACCAGAATGGCGTGCGCATCAACGAAGCGTTCGGCGACACCGTCAATTGGGACCTCATACCGACCGTCGCGGTGCGCGACATCTCGGTCGTGAGCAACAATCCGGCCTTCGGGCTCAACGCACTCGGCGGAGCCGTGACGGTGCAGATGAAGGACGGTTTCACGTTCCAGGGGATCGAGTCGGAACTTCAGGGGGGATCGTTCGGGCGGATCGAAGGATCGCTCGAGGGTGGCAAGCAGATCGGAGACTTCTCGACCTATTTGGCCTTGGAAGGCATCCACGAGGACGGCTTCCGCCGAAGCTCCTCCGTCGACATCCGCAGGCTCTACGGCGACCTCGGCTACCGGGCGAATGGCGGCGAATACCATTTCAATATCGGCCTGGCCGACAATTTGTTCGGCGCTACGGCCTCCGCACCCATCCAATTACTTCAGCAGGACTACGGCGCCGTCTATACGACGCCACAAACGACGACGAACCGGCTGGGACAGTTCAACATCACGGGCTCGCTGCCCGTCGGTGCTTGGACATTGCAGGGCAATGCTTACGCCAGGCTCTTCGACCAGCGCCATGTCGATGGCAACACGACCGACGTGCAGCCGTGCGACGATCCTTCATTGCTGTGTTTCGGTGACGGTTCGACGCCGGCCAACGGCCTCGACGGGCGTCAGTTGAGCAATGGCTTCAACCCGGATGCCACCTTGGGTGAAATCGACCGCACGAGGACGTCGTCGCGCACCGTCGGCGGTACGATCCAGGCTACGAACGTCGATCAATTGTTCGGCCATCCCAATCACTTCGTCGTCGGGGCGAGCGTGGACGCCGGGTCGACGGATTTCAGCGCCAACAGCGAACTCGGCATCATCGGATCCGACTTCGTCGTGGCGGGCTCGGGCATCTTTCTCGGGGCGTCCGGCGATCCGGTAACGATCGGGCCTGTCTCGCTGCACGCGACGAATACCTATGGTGGGCTCTACGCCATCGACAACTTCGACGTCACCGACCGCTTGACCCTGACGGGCGGCGGTCGGCTCAATGTCGCCAACATCGATCTTCAGGACAGGCTGGGAGGGGCGCTCAACGGCGACGACACGTTCGTGCGCGTCAATCCCATCGTGGGCGGTACCTACAAACTGACGCCCGAGATCAGTGCCTACGCGAGTTACTCCGAAGCTAACCGCGCACCCACACCGCTCGAATTGGGCTGCGCCGATCCGATTCGCCCCTGCATCATCGACGGTTTCCTCGTCTCCGACCCGGCGCTGAAGCAGGTCGTGTCCAGAACCGTCGAGACAGGCCTTCGCGGTACGCGGGACCTCGGTGCCGAGATCGGGCAACTTGGGTGGAAGCTTGGCGGCTTTCGCACGGAGAACAGCAACGACATCCTCGATGTTCCGAGTGAGGTGCAGGGCTTCGGCTACTTTCGCAACGTGGGACGAACATTGAGGCAAGGCGTCGAGGCGGAGGCTAACCTCCGATCCGACGATGTCTCCGCCTACATCAACTATGCCTATGTGGATGCCACGTTCCGCAACGCCATTCTGTTGTCGTCGCCCAACAACCCCTTTGCCGACAGCGATGGCAATATCCAGGTTCAGCGCGGCGATCAGATCCCCCTGGTGCCGCATAACCGGCTGAAGGCCGGCCTCGATTACACGATCACGCCGGCCTTCACCCTCGGCAGCGACGTGCTCTATACGGGCAGCCAGCGCTTCGTCGGCGACGAATCGAATCTCAACTCCAAGCTTCCGTCCTATGTCACGGTAGGGCTGCATAGTACCTATCAGGTCTCGAAGAACTTCCAGGTCTTCGGCAGGATCGAAAACCTGTTCGATCGGCACTACTACAATTACGGGACCTTTTTCGAAACGGATGCGATCGCCTTCGGCAATTTCACGGACCCGCGCTCGGTAAGCCCCGGGCGCCCTCGCGCCTTCTATGCCGGGATCAGGGCGACGTTCTGAGCCGCCGGTCGGCGGCGCGGGCGGCG
>CAXUOD010000026.1:0-24662 GCA_964252585.1 uncultured Lichenihabitans sp.
GCGGCTGGCGCGGCGTCACCATCGTCGACCAGGTGCTCTACGAGATGCACGTCGGCACTTTCACGCCCGAGGGCACCTGGGCGGCGGCGGCCGACAAGCTGCCGTTCCTGAAGGACCTCGGCGTCACGGTCGTCAACATGATGCCGGTCAACGAGTTTCCGGGCCGCTTCGGCTGGGGCTACGACGGCGTCGACATCTTCGCGCCGACGCACCTCTATGGGACGCCGGATGACCTCAGGCGGTTCGTCGATGCCGCGCATGCCATCGGTCTCGGCGTCATCCTCGACGTGGTCTACAACCACATCGGGCCGGACGGGAACTTCCTGAAGCGCTTCGCCGAAGACTATTTCACCGACCGGCATACGACCGACTGGGGCGAAGCCCTCAATTACGACGGCCCCAACGCCCACGGGATGCGGGACCTCGCGATCAGCAACGCCGCCTATTGGATCGAGGAGTTCCATTTCGACGGGCTGCGCCTGGACGCGACGCAGAACATCTACGACGATTCCGACGACAACGTCGTCGCGGCGCTGGGTCGCGCTGCCCGCAAGGCGGCAGGCTCGCGCAGCATCATCCTGATCGCCGAGAACGAACCGCAGAACTCCGACCTCGTCAGACCGCCGGAACAAGGCGGCTTCGGGCTCGACGGCGTCTGGAACGACGACCTCCACCACACCGCCATGGTGGCCGCGACGGGCCGCAACGAGTTCTACTACCAGGATTTCGAGGGAACGCCGCAGGAGTTCATTTCGGCCGCGAAATACGGCTACCTGTTCCAGGGTCAGACCTATGCGTCCTCGGGCGAGCCGCGCGGCGTGCTGGCGCTCGACCTCAAGCCCGACGCCTTCGTGACCTTCGTGCAGAACCACGACCAGATCGCCAATTCGGCGCAAGGCCTGCGGCTTCATCAACTGACCAGTGCGGCCTGCGCCCGTGCCATCACGGCCCTGTCGATCCTGATGCCGGGGACTCCCATGCTGTTCCAGGGACAGGAGTTCTGGGCCTCGGCTCCGTTTCTCTACTTCGCCGATCATCGGCCGGAACTCGCCAAACTGGTTCGCAAGGGCCGTCACGAGTACCTCGCCAACTTCCCCAGCATTGCGACGCCTTCCGGGCAGAAGCAGCTCTCCGATCCCGAAGCCGATGCGACCTTCGAGGCCTGCAAGCTCGACTGGAGCGAGGTCGACACGCATGCCAAGGTGGTGGCGATGCACCGCGACCTGTTGCGGCTGCGGGCGACCGACCGCGCCTTCAACTCGCATCATCGCCCCGCGGCCGACGGCGCCATCCTGGGGCCGGACGCCTTCGCGGTGCGCTTTTTCGAAAGGACCGGCGACGACCGTCTGCTCATCGTCAATCTCGGCCGCGACCTCAACCGCAAGAGCTTCGCCGAACCTTTGATCGCGCCGCCGCGCGGCGCGACCTGGACGGTGCTTTGGTCGAGCGAGGAGCCCGACTACGGCGGTACCGGAACGGCGGAGTTCGAGACCCCCAAAGGCTGGCATCTGCCCGCCAACACGGCGCTCGTGCTGGGGGGAACGCCGCGGGCCCCGACCGAAGCGAGGAACGCTTGAAGCCCACGCGGGTGGTCGACCTTCGACGGCGACCACCCACCGTTTTCACGAGCAGCAAGTCAGTCACGACCGGCGGATAGCCGAGCCTTTTCGGTTCTGCCTTTCAGCGCCGAGCTGAAGGTGCAGCACTTGCCAGTGGCATCACCTGAAGCCTTCGCGTGCCGTTTCGGCAGGTATGGATTCTGCCTGTGATGCCCTTTCAGCGTAATCTTTGTGACTGCTTCGGGAAGTGGAATCGGCTTGGTTCGCACCCATGATCAAACCCGACTCCGATCCGATTCTGAAACGGTTCCGAAGCGCTCTCGCCGAGATATACGGCGACAGGATCGACCAGATCGTGCTGTTCGGCTCGAGGGCGCGGGGCGATGCTACGCCGGAATCCGACTACGACGTCGCGGTATTCCTCAAGGCGCTGCCGGACCGTTGGAGTGAGCTCGACCGCATGGCCGATCTCCGCGTGCGCTTCCTCGACGAGACCTGCGCCTTCTTCGATGCCAAGCCTTATGCGAGCGCCAGCTACCGCGAGGGGTCGCCGTTGATGCACGAAATCCGTCATGACGGGTTGCGTTTTTAACGCCGCAGTCCACCCGCTTTCTGGAGAAGCCCATAGGTCTGACCGAAGGCGACACCATGCTTGGCGTTGCGCTCCATGACGCGGCGGGACGCACGGCCTATCTCGCAGGCTTCCATGCCGCGCAGGCATTGATCTTCGATCGGATCGGCAGGGTCGTGAAAACGCATCACGGCGTGCAGACCGTGGCGCATGTCGCTCGTTTGCGGTGCGAGCGGAGCGGCGGATTGACGTTCGCCAGCCCGCAACGTCGCTGCCGCACCGGCGTCCGGTCGTGGTAGCGCGTCATCCGACCGGACGGGCCCGCATCAAGCTGGTGTAGGACAAACCTACGTTTCGCCGCGGCAAGCACCGTCGAGGTCAGAGCGCGGGCCATTCTTTGGGGATCCATCGCTCGCGCGTTTCCATCCGAGACGATACTGCTTTAGAAGGCTTCGTCGGACAAGAACACGGGGGGACAGCACGCCATGGCTACCGGGATCGCCACCTATCCGAGCCTCGAAGGCAAGACCGTTCTGATCACGGGCGGAGGCAGCGGCATCGGGGCCGCCATCACGCGACGCTTCGCCGAGCAGGGATCGAAGGTGGGATTCCTCGACATCGCGGACGAGCCGTCCGAGGTCCTGGCACGGGACCTGTCCGACGCCGGGCATGCGGTCCGCTTCGTCCATTGCGACCTGAAGGACATCGCGGCCCTGCGGCGCGGCATCGCCGAGGTGCGCGACATCTTCGGGCCGATCGTGATCCTGATCAACAATGCGGCGCATGACGAGCGGCACCCGACGCCCGAAGTCACGCCCGAGTATTTCGACGACCGCATCGCGGTCAACATCCGCCACCAGTTCTTCGCCGCCCAGGCGGTTCTGCCCGACATGCAGGCCGCGGGCGGCGGCTCGATCGTCAATTTCGGGTCGGTGTCCTGGATGGTGGGTCAGGGCGGGATGCCGGTCTATACGGCGGCGAAGTCGGCCGTGCTCGGGCTCACCCGATCGCTGGCCCGCGACTACGGTCCGTTCAACATTCGGGTCAATGCCATCGCGCCTGGCTGGATCATGACGGAACGGCAGAAGACCAAATGGCTCACGCCGGAAGGCGAGGTCGAACTCATGCAGCGGCAGTGCCTGAAACGCAAGCTGCAGCCCGACGAGGTGGCGCGCGCCACGCTGTTCTTCGCCTCCGACGAGGCCAGCGCCTGCACGAACCAGCAATATGTGGTCGACGGCGGGTGGGTCTAGGCGGAGAGAAGATGACGTCCTCCACTAACCTCATGCTGAGCGGAGCCGGCTTTGGGTCCCGGCGCGCCTTTGGCATCGGGCGACATGACGGCGAGGGAACCTGAGGTGACCGCGCCATCTCCCTTTTTCGTCGCCGTCGATTGGGGCACGACCCGCATGCGGGCGAGCCTTATCGGATCCGAAGGCGAGGTTCTCGACCGCCGCCAGTCCGACGCGGGCGTGCAGAGCGTCGAGGCCGGCGGCTTCCCGGCGGCGCTCGACACGGCATGCGGAGAATGGTTCGCGGCGTCTCCCGGCTTACCGGTCGTCATGGCCGGCATGGTGGGGAGCCGCAATGGCTGGGTCGAAGCTCCCTATGTGGCCTGCCCCTGCGGCCCGGCGGAGATCGCGGCGCGGCTGATCCCGGTGCCCGGTTCCGGCCGCGAGGTCGGCATCGTGCCGGGTGTCGATTGCCGCTGGGCGGACGGGTCCTATGACGTCATGCGCGGCGAAGAGACCCAGGCCATCGGCACCGGCGTGCGACGGGGGCTCCTGTCGCTTCCCGGAACGCATGGCAAGTGGATCGAGATCGTGGACGGGCGCATCGCGCGCTTCGCGACCTTCGTCACGGGCGAGCTCTTCGCCGCGATCTCCACTTCGTTCGTGGCACGGCTCGCCGAGGCGCCGGACGTTCCCGAAGCCGGGCAGCACATCGCACGCGAAGCCGCGGCCGCTCCCGGCGGCTTGACGCGCCAGCTCTTCCAGGCGAGGGCGCGGGTGCTGGCCGGCGACCTCGACCCGCGCGGCGTCAGGCCCTACCTGTCGCGTCTCCTCGTGGAGGCCGAGATCGCGGGAGCGCTCGACCTCTTTGGCCGAGCCTCCACGGTGCACCTCGTGGCGGGTGAGCCGCAGCTCGGCGTCTACCGTTCGGCATTCGCGGAACGGGGCATCGAGGTGGTGGTCCATGACCCGGCCGCCGCGACGTTGGCCGGGTTGAAGACCATCATGGCCGCAAGGATGCCCGCATGACCGAGACCAGCCGTTTCGAACAGCATTTCAACGCGGCCTTCGCGGCCATGCCGATCGTGGCGATCCTGCGCGGGATCGAGCCGCGCGAGGCCGTGGCGGTCGGCGAGGCCTTGGTGGCGGCCGGCATCACGATCCTCGAAGTGCCGTTGAATTCTCCGCAGCCGCTCGACAGCATCGGGGCGCTCGTCCGGGCGCTCGGCGATCGGGCCAGCGTCGGAGCCGGGACCGTGCTCGATCCGGAGGGCGTCGACGCGGTCGCGGGAGTCGGGGGTCAGATCATCGTCTCGCCCAACATGGACGCTGCCGTGATCCGGCGCAGCCGCGAGCGCGGCTTGGTGTCGTTGCCCGGTTGCCTCACCCCGACCGAGGCCTTCGCGGCCCTCAAGGCCGGCGCCCACGCGGTCAAGCTGTTCCCGGGTGAACTCGTGACGCCCAACGTCGCGAAAGCCATGGCGGCGGTGCTGCCCAGGAAGACGCGGCTCCTGGTCGTCGGCGGGGTTTCGGCCGACACGATCACGGATTGGCGCGGCAGCGTCGTGCAGGGCTTCGGCATCGGGTCGTCGCTGTTCAAGCCCGGCGTGACCCCGGCCGAGATCGGCAAACGGGCGCGGGCCTTGACCGAGGCGATCCGCGGCTTCGCGGGCGGCGAGGACGACGACGGCCAGGCCTCATGATTACCGTCTTCGGCTCCATCAATATCGACCTCGTGACCTCGGTCGAACGGATCGCGGCGCCCGGCGAAACCGTGCTCGGCCCGTCCTATGCCATGATCCCGGGCGGCAAGGGTGCCAACCAGGCCTTGGCGGCGCGTCGCGCGGGGGCCGAGGTGGCCCTGGTGGGCGCCACCGGGCGCGACGGTTTCGCCGGTCCTGCGCTGGCGCTGCTTCGGGACGCGGGTGTCGGGCTCGACGCCGTCGCCGAGGTGGTCGCACCGACCGGTGCGGCCTTCATCGCGGTCGATGCCGGCGGACAGAATGCCATCACGGTGGCGGCCGGCGCGAAGGCCGGGGCGCGGGCCTCCCAGATCCGGGCCGCCACGCTTCGGCACGGCGGCCTGCTCCTCCTGCAGCGCGAGGTTCCCGACCGCGAGGGCGAAGCCGCGGCCGTCCTGGCCAGGGAAGCCGGCCTTCGCACGGTCCTCAACCTCGCGCCGTCCGGCCTCGTCTCGGACACCTACCTGTCCAGCATCGACGTTCTCGTGGTGAACGAGCACGAGGCGTCCGATCTGGCTTCGGCGCTCGGGTGCGGCCCCGACCACGACGTCCTGGCCCAGCACCTCCGCCACGCCTTCGGCGTCTCGGCCACGGTCGTGACGCTCGGGGCGGATGGCGTGATCGGCTGGGAGGATGGGGAAACGCATCGCTTGCCCTGCCCCAGGGTCGCGGTGGTCGACACCACGGCCGCAGGCGACAGTTTCGTCGGCGCTTTCGCGGCGGCGCTCGATGCGGGCCTGTCCTTCTCCGAGGCCCTGCGTCGCGGTACCGCCGCCGGCTCCTTGGCCTGCACCCGGGCCGGCGCCCAGACCAGCATCCCCTGGAAGGCCGACATCGAGGCCTTGCTGGCTCGAGGTGGCGAATAGATCGCATTCGAGCGGTTACGCTACTTCGCCGTTCACCGCGTCGGCAGAACGGCGCTGCGGCCGAGATCGCTTTAACGGGACCGCATCGCGCACTGCCGCATCGTGAACCGCTTCCGATCAGCGGAGAATGCGATGGGTCTGGTGAAAGTCGCGGTCGGCTGTGCCGTCGTGGCGCTCGTGGCAGGTGGCGAATTGGCCCAGCTTTCCCCGGTCCAGCAACGCGATCTGCTGTCCTCCGCCCGCGCCGTCTTGGGCGGATCCCCTTCGGTCGACAGGGCCCGGGTGCCGCAACGGGTCATCGCCTCGGCCGAAATGGCGGAGCCGACCACCACGCGCTCCGAGCCGTCCTCGTCGGCCCGAGAGATCATCGAACCCGACCGAGGCGGCCAGTACGAAACCGAGCTCGAGATCGACGGGCAGCGGCTTCCCGTGATGGTCGATACAGGCGCTACTTTCCTGACGCTGAGCTACGAGGATGCGGAACGGCTCGGCATCAGGCTCATGCCGTCGGACTACACGATCAGGACCAGCACGGCCAATGGCGCTTCCATGGTGGGCAAGGTTCAGCTGTCGCGGGTCACGCTCGGCAGCATCACGGTTCGCGACGTCCCGGCCCTCGTCTGCGGGCGAGGTCAACTGGCCCAAAGCCTGCTCGGCATGAGCTTCCTGTCGCGGCTTTCCAGCCTGTCGTTGGACCGCGGGCGTCTGGCCCTGGTTCAGTGAGACGGGGACTCGTCAGACACGATGCAGGACGAAGCGCCACGAACGCCGGAACGGGCGCTTGGCGTGGACCTGCGGGGCAGCAGGGCGGACGAACGGGCAGATTCGGTTGGTGCCGGGCACGCAGTCGAGGACCGGGGGCAAGCGTCGCGCATCCGCTCCCAGACTCTCGCCGACCTGATTGAAGATCTGGCGCAGCCTGTGGACGTGAGGGCTCTCCAGACGGAAGCGGATGTCGGCCTCGATCGCCTTCATGCTTGGGTATGTGACCATGCCGTTGGCATCGAGCTTCTGCTTTTGCCCGATGATCCTGCCGATCTCCTCGATCAGTTCGGGCGCCGTGCAGGCGGGATCGAGGGCGACGCGCTCGAGATCGAAGATCGTGCGAATGCCGATGCGCCACAGGTCGAGCAATGCGGTGGGGCCGACGGAGCAGCACAATTGCGCCTGGGCCACCCAATCCATGATCTGGTAAACGCCATAAGGTGTCTCGACGAACAGCATCAGGGGATTGGCAGCCGCTAGGTTCTGCACCGAGATGATGTGGTAATCGGCCAAGCGGCTTCTGATCTCGAGATCGATGCCGTCGATGATCTCGATCGGAATGGCCTTGAAGCTGTCGTAGATCTTCGGGTCTTCCGTCTTGTAAGCTCTGAGCTTGGACAGCCGCGTGATGTTGCGTACGGCGAGATCGGGGAAGTAACCCGCGGCGAAAGCCGTGATCAGGATGATCGGGAAGAAGCCCGGATTCGAGATCTCCCAAAGATGCGCGGTCTCGGTGATCCGCAGCACGCCGAAGACGAACAGAAGCCCGCTCGCCAGGCCGAGCAGGATGTTGACGGTGGCACCGATGAAGGAGAGCGGGCTGAGGTCGAAATTGTTGATCGCCTGGAAAAAGGCTCGCAACGTGAACAAAGCGGCACCGGCGTAGGAAGCCAGAAGCACCCAGGCAAAGAGGGGTAGCGCCGCCGAGCTCGACAGCCAGTCGACGTCGACATCGACCGCTGTTCTGAACGCCGTGCGTGCCACGATACAGGCGCAGAGCACATTCATGATGAAGAAGACGCAGACCAACGGGATGGAACTCAGGATCCAATGTCTCCATTTGAAATCATGGTCGATGCCCTTATCCCGCTGCACGGTATCGACGAAGTATTTGTACTTGACGAATTCGAACGAAGGAATGATACCAAGCTGGTCTGATTGCGACTTCCCGAACACTAAACCAAGATCCTTGACGATACCCTGGCGATGATGCTTCGTCGACTCTCGTGTCGTGATGAAGAGGAGGGGAACGCTGACGGCCGCAAACGCCGAAACGATCATGATCGAGGTCGTCAGCATCAGGGCTCCCTCCAATGCGGGGCGATGAAGGCCGGAGGCCTAGGAACGGCCAACCAGGGCATTGACCTAGCTGACGATCGGTCTTGCAGCAGCAATCACATGGGTTCAAAGGTAAGGTTCGAGGCTAGGCAACCCCGTTTGGACGTCGAAATTCAGACTCTCGGTTTAGAAACTGAGAGTACCGCAACTTGA
The DNA here is from genome assembly GCA_964252585.1 of uncultured Lichenihabitans sp. Taxonomy (GTDB): domain Bacteria; phylum Pseudomonadota; class Alphaproteobacteria; order Rhizobiales; family Beijerinckiaceae; genus Lichenihabitans. The sequence goes on from CAXUOD010000026.1 coordinate 8,227, forward strand.
ACGATTTTGGCAAGCTGGTTTGCTGGATGTGGACTCTCTAAGCCAACCTCGACAGAGGCCTCGGCGTCGCGTTCGCGGCCGCTTCTGACCGTACCGGCTCGGAAGTCTTCATCATCGAATGGGCATCCGCATGGAAGCGAAGATCTTGGGCTCGGACCATGAGAACGGGGACCGACCAGAAGGCGCCCGGCCGACCATGCTCGACGCCATTGACCACATCGCGATTATCGCGTCCGACTACCAACGGTCGAAGGCATTCTACAGCGAGATCCTGGGGTTCCGTGTCATCCGCGAGGTGTGGCGAGAGCCACGGCAATCCTGGAAATGCGACATGGCGGTCGGGACCCGGTCTCGCATCGAGCTGTTCTCGTTCCCCAACTCCCCGCCGAGGACCTCCGGACCAGAGGCGCAGGGTTTGCGTCATCTGGCCTTCTCGGTTTTGGACCTGGATGCGGTCGTGGCTCATCTTAGACGGAAAAAGGTGGACGTCGAACACATCCGCGTCGACGAATACACCGGTGCCCGCTTCACGTTCTTCCGCGATCCCGATGGCCTGCCACTTGAACTCTACGAAGCTGAACAGGCACTTCGCCGTTGCTAGGGTCCGCAGGATGAGTTGCTGTGCTTCGTTTCGCTTGCTATGGCGTTTGCTTATCAAATTTTATGCGCTGACTTACAAAACGACGGTCATCGACCGCTTCACATCTTCTTCATGTGCTTCTTTTTCGTCATGTGCTTGTGGAGTGGCGCTTGGGCGTTCGTCGTATTGCCGTTGGCGCCGGCCTGCGAGTTATGAGCGGTTGCGGCGGCTGCAGGGGCGGCAGCGTAGCCGAGCGGCAAACACAGGAGGCTGGCGACGGCGGCGTAATGGAGCAACTTCATCGAATCGACCTGCGGAGGTAAAGGTGGTTGGCACCACGGGAGAGACCATCAACTAGCGCTCACCACTCACCCTGCAAGCGCTATCGAAGCCGCTTCGTCGTTCCCTGGGGCACGTCCCGCTGTACCGACCGGTCTCGGCATCCTGTCGCGCCGACGACCTCAGCCTTTCCGGCGCACCTTGATGCGGCGTCGATCCCAGGCTCCTCGGGCAAGCTCGAACGCCGCCACCGCGATCGCAAGGCAAATGATGATGGCCGCGAGCGCATCGGCATCGCTGGCAAAGCCTGGGCTCGAGTAAAAGCCGCTGGACAGCGAGGTGGCGACATCTCCTGGCTGATTCATGGTCGTCCTCCCATCATGGCCTGATGACGTGTCGAGACACGATTCTGACATGGGACGGTTCACGGCGACGTTGAGACACGATGACACGCACCCGAGCTCGTTCAGCACCCGACGCACCCAATGAGCTCCGCCGACGTTGTCAGCCGGACATGAAACGAGACGGACGGACCGATGAGAACTTTCGCCATGGCGCTGACCTACGCACGACGGATGATCGGTCGCCGCTCCGTGCACATCATGCTGGCGGGTTTCAATCGAAGTGCCGTCAACGCCGAGTAGCCTGGACTTCGGCGCTCGGGAATGCGGGTCAACGGGTCAGGTAGTCGATCAGCGTCATCGTGAAGAGGATCGAGACCCAGCAAAAACCGAGCACGGCGTAGAGCCTGATCAACGGCGGCTCTTTGATCACCTCCATCGAGAGGAGCAAGACCACCACCACCATGGTGGCCAGGACCACGGTCTCGAGGATCCAGACCTTCTCGAAAGGGAGCGTCGCGCCGAGCAGGATGTTGATGGCGAGGAGCGCCATCAAGACCGCGAAGGAGATCGTCGGCACCTTCATCCTGGCCTTGACGTCCTGCTTCTGGTCGTCGTCGAGGTCGAGATCAAACATGATCATCTCCCGATCACGTAGAGGATGGGGAACACCATGATCCAGATCAGATCGATGAAGTGCCAATAAAGGCCGTAGACCTCGATGCGGTTCTGGTGGCGCGCGAGGTAGCCTTCGGCCCGGGCCTGCAGAGCCAGGATCATCAGGATCGTGACGCCGGTGATCAAGTGGAAGCCGTGCAGCCCCGTCGTGACCCAGTAGAGATTGACGAACAGCGTCGATTGCTTGTCGTCGGCGAGTTCGAAAGGCTGGTTCAGGAACGGCGCCATGTGCTCCTGGATGTCGACATACCACTCGTAGCCCTTGAGCAGCAGGAAGAGCGAGCCTAGCGCCGCGGTCGCCATCATGGCCCGTACGGTCCAGCGCTGCAGGCCGAGACGCGAGAACTCGATCGCGCCCGACATCGTGAAGCTCGACACGATGAGGACGGCCGTATTGGCGGCCCCGATCCAGAACTTGAGATGCGCCACGGCCTTGTGGACCGACTCCGGGTATTGCACCCGGAGGATCACCGCGATGAGGAACAGGCCAGCGAACAGCAGCAGTTCCGTCAGCAGCCACGCCCACATGCCGAGGATACCGGCGCGGCGCTGCTGGTCCTCGGTCTCGAACTGCTCGATGACCTCGATGCCGACGCCTTCGGCCAGGGCTTCGCTCACGCTTCCGGCACCCTGTTCTCGTAATCGTAGGCTTCGAAGTCCACGATCGGCGGAGTGGCGAAATTATGCAGCGGCGGCGGCGACGTGGTCATCCATTCGAGCCCCTTCGCGTCCCAAGGGTTGTCGGGCGCCTTCTTGCCGTACCACAGCGACCAGAGCAGGTAGATCATGGGGAAGATGTAAGCGACGGCGAGGATCGTGGCGCCGGCAGACGACAGGATGTTCAGGAGCTGGAACTCGGCCGGGTAGACGTGGTAGCGCCGCGGCATCCCGAGATAGCCGAGGATGAACTGCGGGAAGAACGTCACGTTGAAGCCGACGAAGAGCAGCAGGGCCGAGATGCGGCCCCAGGCTTCGTTGTACATGCGGCCCGTGAACTTCGGCCACCAGTAGTGCAGTCCGCCGAGGAACGCCAACATGGTGCCACCCACCATGATGTAGTGGAAATGCGCCACGACGTAATAGGTGTCGTGGACATGTTCGTCGATCGCGAGGGTGGCGAGGAACAGGCCCGTCAGCCCGCCCAGAACGAAAAGCCCGATATAGCCCATCGCGTAGAGCATCGGCGTATCGAGCCTCAGCGCGCCCTTGTGGATCGTGGCGGTCCAGTTGTAGACCTTGACGGCGGAAGGGACCGCCACCGCGAAACTCAGGAACGAGAAGGTGACGCTGGCGTAGTCGCTCTGCCCGTTCACGAACATGTGGTGGCCCCACACGAAGAACGTGATGGAGGCGAGCGCGATCGTCGCATAGGCGATGAACTTGTAGCCGAAGATACGCTTCTGCGAGAAGGCCGGGACGATCTCGCTGATCACCCCCATGCCGGGCAGCACCATGATGTAGACGGCGGGGTGCGAGTAGAACCAGAAGAGGTGTTCGAACAGCACCGGGTCGCCGCCCAGCGCCGGGTCGAAGACGCCGATCTTGAACGCCCGCTCCATGACGAGCAGGATCAGCGCGACCGTGATGACGGGTGTGGCCAGCAGAAAGATCAGGCTCGTCGCATACATGGTCCAGACGAAGATCGGCATGCGGAACCACGTCATGCCCGGCGCCCGCATGGTATGGACCGTAACGACGAAGTTCAGTCCCGTGAGGATGGACGAGAACCCCACGATGATGACGCCGATCAGCGCCAAGACCACGTAGCCGTTGGAATAGGTGGTCGAGAACGGCGCGTAGAAGGTCCAGCCCGTGTCGATGCCGCCCATCAGCACGGCCAGCATGGCGAAGACCGAGCCGCTCATGAAGACGTACCAGCTCGCCGTGTTGAGCCGGGGAAAGGCGAGATCCTTGGTGCCGATCATGATGGGCAGCAGGAAGTTGCCGAAGGTCGCGGGGATCGACGGGATCAGGAAGAACCACACCATCACGACGCCATGGATGGTGAAAAGCTTGTTGTAGGTGTCGTTGGTGAAGATCGAGCCGTCCGGCACGACGAGGGCCAGGCGCACCAGGCCGGCCGCGATCGAGCCGATGATGAAGAAGCCCGTGATGGAGATGAGGTAGAGGATGCCGATCCGCTTGTGGTCGGTCGTCAGCAACCACGACCTCAGCGTATGGGTGACGTGGAGGTAATCGTCCGGCCGGTCGATCGTGCCATGCGGCACATGCTGGTCACGGTGCGCTACGGAGGTCATCTGCACTTCCCGTCTTGAGGCCCGTGGATTTGACGTAGGCGACGAGCCTCATGAGGTCGTCTTCGGAGATCACACCCTTGAAATGCGGCATGACCTGCTTGAACCCGGCCAGCTTGTTGTCGTCCGGGTTCAGGATCTTGTCGCGGATATAGCTGTCGTCGGCCATCACGGTGCCGCCGGCTTCGAGCGGCACCGGCCTGCCGTAAAGGCCTACCAGCGACGGCGCCCGCACTGTTGATTGGTTCTGGTGACAACCGGAACAGCCGTAGGAGAGGAACAGTGCCTCCCCGGCCGACGCCAAGGTCGTGTCCGACCCCGAGCGGCTGAGCCAGCTCTCGTAGTCGGAAGGCGACATGATGGTCAGCAACCCGCCCATCACCGAATGATCGGTCCCGCAATATTCCGAACAGAACAGGTGGTAGGTGCCGGGCTTGTCGGCCTTGAACCACATCGTGGTGTAGCGGTCGGGCAGCACGTCCATCTGGATGCGCAACGCCGGGATGTAGAGCGCGTGGATCACGTCCTGCGAGATCATATGCAGCACGACGTTCTGCCCCGAGGGCACATGAAGGTCGTTGATTTCGGATTGGCCGCCCGGATGCTGGAACTTCCACATCCATTGCCGGCCGATGGCATCGACCTGCAGGGCACCGGTCGGCACCGTCTTGTGCGCGATGAACATTCGCGCGCCCCAGAAAAAGAAGAACAGCGTCAGGACGAAAGGGATGATCATCCAGGAGAGTTCGATGGCGACGCTCCGCTCCTCCGAATGCTCCCGGTTGGCCCTGACGCCCTGCCGGTATTTGAAGGCGAAATACGTGATCGCGAGGAAGATCGGCACCGTGAGAAACAGGATCACGAGGGTGAACGCCAGGATCAGGTAATCACTCTCGACCGCGCTGGCCGAGGCCGCGGCGGGCCAGATGTCGAGCGGGTTGCCGGCGCCGTTCATGCTCGGGAGGCCTCCAGCTTCACGGTTTCGGGGCCGGCGGCGGTGCCGGATCGAGGGGTTTGCCGACGACGAGCGCGAGTGCCCGGTCGATCGGGATGCGGGCGCGCCCTTGAGCCGGGTCGGTCCAGGCATAATGGTCGAGCAGGTCGGATTCGCGCTGCCGCTCCTCGTCGATGTCATGGAGCGGATGGTCCTGGAGACGCGGGCCGGGCGGCACGATCACCGCGAGCTGCTGGGGCGTCAGAGGGGCCGAGCGTATGTCGACGCGGCGGTAATGACCGATGAGGGAGAACAGGCCGGTGATCGAAGCCGCGATGATCGCGACGCTCACCACCATGATGATGGCGAGGGTGCCGGCCCGCGTGTCCTTGACCTCGTAGCCGAGCTTTTCGGACGTGGCATTCACCGCCACCGGGTATTCGGGGCGACCATCCTGGGTCTGCTGCCGGGGGCGCTTGGCATTCTTGGCCGAGGGCGGCGGCCAGTGCTGCGGCCTGGAAGTCTCCCGCTGCCCCCTCTTGCCACCAGCTTTGCCGGCCGAACCCGCTTTGTTGGCTGCACCGCGCGGTCTCTCCTTGGAGGGTAGCGGCGAAGCGGGATGCTTCTTCTGAGGGTCCGGCTTGCGGCCGAGACGGAACAGCGCACCGCCGAGGGCCACCAGCACGCCGCCGAGCGCCGCCTGACGCCAGGGCTTTTGTGCCGGTTTCGTCTGCGGCTTGCGATCAGGTGGCGCCATGGCCGAACCTTCCCCGATCGAGAACACGTTCGCCGAGCAGCGTGGCGGCACCGATGCCGAGCGCGGCGGCCCCGGCGAGCGCCAGCAGATCGGCGAGCGTCAGGCTGAAGCTTGCCCGGAACGCCGGCGTGACGAGCCACAGCATCTCGAAGCCGTGCAGCACTACCAGAGCCGCCGCCACCCAGGCCAGCAATCCCGGGACCAGCAGAAGCTTCCGCGACAGGAGGCACAGCAGGGCCACGAAACACAGGATCGCGGCCGAATCCTCCGCGGCCTGGCCGATCCCGGCCGCGCGATGCTGGTACCAGACGACCTCCTTGGGCAGGTTCGCCGACCAGACCACGAGGTACTGCGTGAAGGCCAGGAAGCCCCATGCCCCGAGCAGCACGGCCAGGACGGTGCCGAGGTGCTGGCTCGCGGTGCCGTCGCGACGGTCGAGGGTCGGACGGCGGCCCGTGGCCGCCATCGCGACCGCGAGCGAGACCGCGATGCCGGCCTGGGTCGCGATGAGAAGAAGCCCAAAGGCCGAGGAATTGAAGGACGGCTCGACCGCTTGTGCCCAATCGTCCGCCGCGAGGGTGCCGATGACGAAGTGGAGCGCGAGCCCGGCCCCCGCCAGGAGAGGCCGCCGGCCGCCGGCCGGAAACGCCGCCGCGGGACGCGAGAACACGAAGGCCAGCGCGGTCCAGACCACCAGGAACACGACGGCGCGAGCCAGGAAGAGCGGCTGGGTCATCCACCACCCCGGCAGACCGTCGCTTGCGAGTCCGAGGACGGGAAACAAGCCTTTCGATGCCAGCAGGACCGGGATCGCCAGCACGGCCGCGAGCGGCATGATGGCGACGAGCCGGCGTAACAGCGCCGTGACGAGGCCTTCCGGCTGGCCCATCAGCTCCAGTCCCATGACGACCGGCAGGGCGCCGAGCGGCAGGGCCAAAATGAAAAGCCAGGCGCCGAGATAGGACGGCATGACGGCGCCGCCCGCCAAGGCCGAGATCCACAAGGCGACGAGCGCCAGGACGCCCAAGGCGAGCATGAGGGGCGGCCGGCTCACGGCCGGCTCCCGAGCTTGGCGGTATCATCCGGTGCCAGATTCGCCACGGCGGCATCCTGGCTCAACTGCAGCGCCCGAATATAGGCGATGACGGCCCAGCGATCCGCCGAAGGCACGCGGTCGGCGTAGCTGTACATGACGCCGTGCCCGTTGGTGATGACGTCATAGAGATAGCTCGCCTTGGCTTGTTCGAGCCGCGGCAGGGACAAGGGCGGCGGCGCCGGAAAGCCGCGCTGGACGATCATGCCCTTGCCGTCGCCCGAGAGGCCGTGACACGGCGAGCAGAAGATGTCGAACCGCTCGTGCCCGCGCGCCACCAGGGCCGCCGTGATCACGGCAGGCTGGGCGACCGGCACATTGGGGGCGTCGCGCGCCACCGTGCCGGGGACCGGCTGTCGCATGGTGGATTTATCGGGAAAGAACTGGTTCTCGTCCCAGGTCTGCGACTTGTCCTGCGCCGCCATATTGGCGCGGTCGCAGGCGCCGAGGAGCAGCGGCAGCACGAGACTGCCGAGCACCGGGCCGCAGCGATAGAGCGACGCCCTCACCGCGGTACCCGCGTGACGTTGAGGGGCGGTGCGGCCAGCGTCTCGAGCGCCGCTTCGACCGCCGCAGGGTCGAGCGGACGGTCCCCGGCCTCGACGGTCAGGAAATAGCGGTCCTGAGTCACGCGTTGGAAGTCCGGGATGTTGAAGGAGGGATGATTGAGGCGCGGCAGTCGGTTCAGGAACAGCATGGAGACGTAGACCACGACCGCGCCCATCATCAGCGAGAAGGAAACGCTCGGGACCACGAAGGCGGGCCAGCTGATCAGCGGTCGTCCCCCGATGTTGAAGACGTAATCGGCCGCCGTCGCATAGATGCACATGCCCATCGAGGCCAGAAAGCCGAGCGCCACGGCGCCGACCGCGAACCCCGACATCGACGACGCGTCGAGTTCGAGGGCCCGGCTCATCCCCTGGATCGGGATCGGCGAATGGGCGTCCAGACGGCCGAGCCCCCGGCCTTTCAGCGCCAGGACGCTGGCCAGCAACGCATCGCCGGTGGTGAATTCGGCTGACACCGCGTGAAGCGGCGCTTCGGCTGGCTTTCCCTTTTCAGACGCCATGAGGGGAACTCCGGGCGGGCTCGGTCTGCAGGCCTTCGGCGAGGAGACTGAGGCGGCGGACTTCGACGATCGACACCACCGGCAGGTAACGCAGCGCCAGCAGCGCCAGGGTGAAGAACAGGCCGACCGAGCCGAGGAAGGTCAGGATGCCCCAGATGTCGCTGCTGAACGGGTGATCGGCCGAGGGCAGGAAGTCGTGCTGCAGCGTCACGACGATGACCATGAAGTGGTCGCCGAAGATGCCGATCGAGACCGACAGCCCGACGAGCAGGATGATCAGCGGCGAGCGTCGCGCGGCCGGGCTCCAGAAGACGTGAACGGGCAGAAGCGCCAGGATCGCGATGATCCAGAACGCCCAGGCATGCGCACCCGTGAGGCGCCGCACCAGGACGGCGGTTTCGAAACTGTCGTTGCCGAGCAGTGTCGAGAAGAACTCGGCCGCGTAGCAGTAGAGATTGACCAGCCCGAGCACGAGCAGCAACACCGCCAGGACCGTGAGATGGGCGTCGGTGATGAGGCTCTGCAGCCGGAAGATGCCGCGCAGCGCCACCGCGGCGGCGGCCATGAAGGCGACGCCCGCGAAAATCGCCGCGGCCACGAAGGCGAAAGGCAGCAGCGCGTCGTGCCAGCCGGGCTCGACCGAGCCCGCGAACATCACGGCGGCACCGGTCTGCAGCGAGAAGACGAGGAGCACGCCCATGATGGCAACGATGCGGTAGGCGTGCAGCCAACGGTGCCAGTGATAGGCCGAGCCGCGCCAGCCGAGTGCGAAGAGCCCGTAAAGATAGGCGCGATACTTGCCCTCTCCGGTCTCGCGCCAACGCTCTATGGCACGATCGCGCAGAGTCGCGAGATCCGGCAGCAGCCCGATCGTCCAGAACGTCAGGGCGATCATGAGATAGCTGACGATGTCGACCGCGTCCCAATACAGAGGGCTGCGGAACTGCGGCCACAGCGCCAGGGTGTTGGGATAGGGCAGGTTCCAGTAGAAATACCAGGGCCGGCCGAGATGGATGATCGGGTAGCAGGCCGCAGCCCCGGCCGCGATCAGGGCGCCGGTCTCGGTCAGGCGGTTCAAGGCGCCGCGCCATTCCGTGCCGAACAGCATGAGCACGGCCGAGATCAGCAGCCCACCGCTCGCGATGCCGATCCACCAGTCGTAGCTCACGATGTCGAGCGCCCAGGTGACCGGGACGTTGTTGCCCCAGATGCCGACCCCCTCGACGAGGATCGTGCCGATCATCGCGGCCAGGACGCCGAGCAACCCCAGCGAGGCCAGGAAGGCGAGCCACCAGCGCAGCCGCAACGGATGCGCGAACGCGATCGTCGAGACCTCGCGGCCCACCGAGGCGAAACTTTCGCCCGGCGCGATGAAGCCCGGGAGCCGGGACCCTGCGATGTCGCTCGACATTCTCAGCCCTCCCGTTTCGGCGCGGACTCCGCCGCGGTCCCGGCGGCCGGCGCCAGCTCGGCCAGATAGGTGGTGCGCGGCTTCAGGTTGAGTTCGCCGAGCAGAGCGTAGTTCCGCGGGTCGGACCGTGCCGCCCGGACGGCGCTGCCGGCATCGTTGAGGTCGCCGAACGAAATGGCCCGCGTCGGGCAGGCGCCCTGGCAGGCGGTCTTGACCGCGCCATCGGCGATCGGCTGCCCGGACTTGTCGGAGGCGATCCGCGCGCTGGCGATGCGCTGAACGCAATAGGTGCATTTCTCCATCACGCCGCGCGCCCGGACGGTGACTTGCGGGTTGCGCTGGAGCTGCGTGGCCGGCGCCAAGCCGCTCGTATAATCGAGGTAGTTGAAGTGCCGCACCTTGTAGGGGCAGTAGCCCGAGCAGGCACGCGTCCCGATGCAGCGATTGTAGACCATGAGGTTCAGCCCCTCATGGTCGTGCAGCGTCGCCTCGACCGGGCAGCCCACCTCGCAGGGCGCCTCCTCGCAATGCATGCAGGGAACGGGCTGGAAATGCGTGTCGGGATCGTCGAGCCCGGCGCCTGTCTTCAGGCCCGAGTAGTAGCGGTCGATACGCAGCCAGTGCATCTCGCGGCCGACCGCGACCTGCTCCTTGCCGACCACCGGGATGTTGTTCTCGGACTGGCACGCCACGACGCAGGCGTTGCAGCCGATGCAGCTGTCCTCGTCGATCACCATGCCCCAGGCGCGGCCGTCGTCGCTCTGGCGGGCGTAGAAGGACGGCAGGTCGTCGGGCACCTTCGACACGGCCGGCCCGCCGACGCGGTGGACCTGCACGAAGTCGTGCCCCTCCATGGTCGAATGATCTTGGGTGGTGGCGAGCCTCACGGTCCGCCCGAGCTTCGTCAGAGTCGCGCCGGCGCGCTGCCACGCGTTCCCCTCCAGGCGGAGCGGGTAGGCCGTATGGCCGACCCCGCTGCACAGGAGATCGGGCGCGCTGCGGCCGTAGCCGAGGGTCAAGGTCACGGTGTCGGCGGCTTGGCCGGGCAGGATCCAGACCGGCCCTTCGACCGCGGCCTTGCCGCCACCGGAGGCGCCCTCGGCGAAGGCGACCGAGACCATGTCGCCATTGGCCAATCCCTGGCGCTCGGCCAACGACGGGCTCACCGCCACGACGTTGTCCCAGACCACCTTGGTCAGGGGTTTCGGCAGTTCCTGCAGCCAGCCATTATTCGCCATCGTGCCGGCCCAGACCGTCGGGTCCGGCCGGAACAGCACGTCGAGCCCCTTGGCCGGGACGGCGGGCGGCACGGCAGCGGCTCGCTGTGGCACGAGCGCGACGGCCTCGGGCGCAAAGGCCGAGCCGTCGACGAAGCCGTCGAGCAGGGTCTTCTGCCAAAAGGCATCGAAGGCGGCGTCGTCGAGGTTCCGGCGCCAGTTGTCCCGCAGGATCGCCAAGCCGCTGCGCGGTTCGGCGTCGGTTAGGATCGAGAGGATCTCGGACGAGGAGCGGCCGTTGTAGAGCGGCTGGATCATCGGCTGGTGAAAACCGATCGTCCCGTCCCAGGACCGGGCGTCCCCCCAGCTTTCGAGCGGATGGGCGAGCGGAAGGTGCCAGTCGGCGTAGAGGGCGGTCTCGTCGACGTAGGACCCGGCATGGACCTTGAACGGCACCTTGGCCAGCGTGGCCGCGAAGTTCAGATCGCCCGGCGACGAATAGGCCGGGTTGGTGTCGAGCATCACCAGGGCCCGGACCTTACCGGCCGCCATGTCGCCCACGAGATCGGCGAAGGGCTCGGCCTCGCCGACGACGGGGGCCGTGAAGAAGACCGTCTGCCCCGCATTGCCGAGCGCCTCGTTGAGACGGTGGACGGCTTCGTGCACGGCCGCGGGCTGGGCCGCGCCGGCCAGAACGATCGAGGCGCCGCGGGTCGCCGACAGCGCCGCGGCGGCCCTCCTGACCCACACGGAAGCCGCGTCGTCCCCATTCGGCGTGGCGCTCGCGTCGCCCGAGACGGCCGCCTGCAGCCGGCCCACCAGGCCCGCGAGATCGGTCGGGCCGACCGACAGATGGTAGTCGGCCTTGGCGCTGGTCAGGCCCGGCGTCGAGGAAGCGGCGTGCAGGGCCACGAGCTCGCCCGTCTTTCCCGACGCCCGCCGGGCCTCGATCCAGTCGCGCGACGTGCCGAGCTGGTGCGGTCCGGCGTCGAGAAAGTCGCCGTCGAACGCCACGACGAGCTTGGCCCGATCGAAACGCCAACGCGTTTGCAGCTTGCGGCCGTAGGCCGCCTCCGCTCCGGCCGCGGCCTCGCCCGAGACCGGAGCATGGACGTGCCACTTCATCTTCGGAAAGGCCTGCTGCAGCGCCCCGATCTGGGCCAGCAGGGTCGGCGAACTCAGCGGTCCGGTCAGCAGTCGCAGACCTTCGCCGCCCTCGGCCTTGAGAACCGCGAAGCGTCCGACGATGGCGCCTCGGAACGCATCCCAGGAGGAGATCCGGGCCAGGTATCGCACGGCCTGCGAGCGGGATGGATCGTAGAGATCGAGGATCGAGGCCTGGGCGAAGATGTCCGAGCCGCCCCGGCTCCAGGGATGACTGTCGTTCCCTTCCACCTTGAGCGGGCGTCCGTTGCGGGTCAGGACGGTGGCGCCGTTGGCGATGCCGTCGAGCAGAGTCGCGGTGGTGTAGACGAGCGGCGCGCCGGGCTCGATCCGCTCCGGATTGCGGACGTAGGGCACCTCGTGGTCGCGCGGGTTGCCTTCGGGCGAACAGGCCGACAGCCCGGCCATGGCGAAGGACGCGGCCATCAGCCGGAAGAACTGGCGCCGGTCCGGCCCGTCGGCCAAGCGGGAGGCCGAGGGAAACTCCTTTGCCAGGAAATCGCGGAAGGCCGGCGTCTCGGCCACGGCTTCGAGGCTGCGCCACAAGGTCGGACCGGACCCCTGGGCGAGACGGGACCTGAGGTCGGCGATATCGTGCGGGGCGGCGGCGGCGGCCGGGGCCGCGGCGCGATGCAGTGGCGCAGGGGGCGCGACGCGCATCAGCGGTGACAGATCGAGCAGTCGGTGAGCCGGCCGGCTCCCGAGATATGATAGTCGGCCACGAGGACCTTGCCGCGTTCGACCTGGTCGTCGGGCGGCGACCAGTTCATGTCCCAGACCTCCGCTTGCGTCCGCACGAACTTCTCCGGGTTGCGGTGGCACCCGAGGCAGAACTCCATCTTGAAGGCATTCGCCCTGTAGGTCAGCTGCATCGAATCGATGGCCCCGTGACAGCTCGTACAGCCGATGCCTTTGGTGATGTGAATGGAATGATTGAAGTAGACGTAGGACGGCAGTTCGTTGAGACGCGCCCACACGAGAGGCATGGATTTGGCGAGACTGTCACGTACGGGCTGCAGCATCTCGGAGCCGGTCCAGATCTGGGAATGACAGGTCATGCAGGTCCAGGTCGGGGGGATGCCGGCCGTCGCCAGCTGCTCGGCCTGTGCGTGACAATAGCGGCAGTCGAGCCCGAGTTCGGCCGAATGATGCTTGTGGCTGAAGGGGACGGGTTGTTCGCGGGCGACCCCGACGCCGGTCGCGAAATCCGACCGCGAGAAGGCCGATGCCGCGAAGATGACGCCGATGAAACCGGCCACGATGAGCATGAGAGCGAGGCGGAAGACCGCATCGGCGCCCGGCGCGAAGAGCTGCCGCCGCGACGGAGCCCTCATCCGGCGATCCCGAAGCGCTGTCTGTAGCCGCGGTTCCGCCGCCGACACCGACGACCCTCCGCTCGAGCCGAACCACGAGCTCGGGGCATTCCTCGAGAGATGGCTTTCATACCTTCGCTCCGCCCCATGACCTCGAACGACCCCTATGATCTAAGGTTGCGCCGCTCGCGAAGGAACGCAAGCAAAAGCACCGTTCCGATCGTCAATACCGTCAGATAACCCGCCAAGCGTAGGACTTTCATGACAGCCAGAGTATAGCGACCCGTAGCCGCATCGAAATGAAAGCACAGCAGAAGAAGCGGCACCGCGGCCTTGGCGATGCCGCCGGTGGACGCCAGGGTGACGGCGGTGCGCACGTCGCCCGCATGGTAGCCCACGCCGAGCACGTAACCCGAGACGCGGCCCTCGGGGGTCACGATGACGAGACCGGCCGGGTGCAGGAACTGCTTCAAGTGGACGTCGTAGCGGCTGCGGAAGCCGACCGCATCGGCGACCGCCGAAACCGATCCCGCGTCGCCGACCAGGAAGTGCCAACCCGGCGTCGCCCGACCGTCCGCCTCGCCGCTCGCGACGCTATAGCGCGCCGCATCATCGGCCTCGGCCGCCGCGGCATCGACCGTCGTCTCGTCGGGATCTATGCTGACGAGCGCGAGATCGTAGTCGACGCCGGCCCGCAGGCCGGTCTTCGTGAGAGCCTCGAGCAGATCGTCCCGCACCACCGAACAGAGTGACGGGCAATGAAAGTAACCGAGCGCCAGGAGGATCGGGCGCCGCCCGAAGAGGTCGCCGAGCCGCAGGACGTGCCCGTCCGCTTCACGGAAGCTGGCGCCGGCCGGTAGAGCGGCGCCGGGGTTCTGCGCGAAGGCATAGTCGCCCGGATCGTCGGCCCGTGCCGCAAGCGGCGCGAGTGCGATCGAGAGCACGGCAAAGATCAACCGGAGCAGCATCGAGGCTTGTTGTGGACCGATTCCGGTATCGGGGCTAGGCGTCCAAGGCCCGCAGCGTCATCTTGGCCGATCTTCAAGAACCGCCGCCACGGCGCCGTGCCGAGAGTGCGATTGTCCAGAGGGCTCGAACCGCGTGGTCGACCGCCAGACGCGGCTCGCGCCGTACCTGGCCGATCCCGTCGCCGAGCCTCACGATCGTCCGCGCCAGGGCATCGGCGTCGAGCGTCGCGAGCTGCCGGTCCACCGTCGTCTTGCGGCGTGGCGACAGGCCGAAACGGAACGGCGACGCCTCCCCCTGCGAACCGCCGAGCTTGGCACGATGCAGAGCGGTGGCGTGACGCAGGGCAGCACCGAGCAGGAGCCCCGCCTCGACCGGGCCGAGATGGAGCTTTCCGACCGCCCGGTCGAGAGCCGCGAGGTCCCCAGAGAAGGCGGCATCGACGGCATCGTCATTGGCCTGGGCCGAAGCATCGGCCACGGCCTGCTCGACATGCTCGGCCGCGATCACCGCGGTTCCGTGGGCGTAGAGCAGGAGTTTGGCGATTTCCGAGCGGCTCGCCAGACGATCGGAGCCGAGCAGCGAAACCAGGAGAGTTCTGGCTTCGGGGTCGATCGTCATGCCCGCCGCCGCGGCTTCGGCGTCGACCAGGCGGGCGAGGTCTCGCTCGTCGTCCGGGTAGCATTCGATCGCGGCCGCGGTCTTGACCCGCTCGACGAGCTTGCGCAGGCCCGAGTCGCGTTTCAAGCCGCCCGCCTCGATCACCACAGGACAGGTGTTCGACGCGCCGAGCAGCAGCTCGAGCGCGGCATCGATCCTTTTGGCCGCCGTACCGTCGACCAGAACGGCGCGCCGGCCGCCGAACAGCGGGACCGTCTGCGCTTCGTCGAGGAGCCGGGCCGCGTCGCCGGCGAGTTCATCGGGGCCGAGCCGCACGAGCTGGAACGGGTCAGCGGGGTCATCGACCAGCGCCTTGACGATGCGGCGCACGCGCTCGCTCACGAGCCCGACATCGCTGCCGAACACCAGGAAGGTCGTGTAACGCTCGATGTCGCGCGAGAGGAAGCGCTCGGCCTCGTGATTCTTGATCGCCACCATGGAGTGCTTCTATCAGGCCGCCGCGAGGCCGTGCAGCCCGACGAAGATCCCGGCACCGCACACCAGCAGGAGAATGGGGTTGACGCGCGTCAGCATGAGGATCGTGGTCGAGACGAGGGCGATGCCCTGCGCGAGCCAGCCGCCCTCGAGGGTCTGCATCAGGACGTAGACGGCGGCCAGGATCATGCCGGCCGCGACGGGCCTGAGACCGCCTTCGAGGGCCAGCTGCCAGCGCGCGCCCCGGTAGCGGGTCCAGAGTTGGGCGACGCCGTAGATCAGCACCGCGGTCGGGCCGAAGATGCCGAGCGTGGCCGCGACCGCCCCCCAGAAGCCGGCCACCTGCCAACCGATCAGCGTGGCCAGAAGGGACCCCGGACCCGGCGCCATGCGCGAAATCGCAAAGGCATTCAGGAAGCCGGTCGGCGTCATCCAGTGATGCACCTCGACCACCTGACGCTGGATGTCCGCCACGACCGTCTGGCCCCCGCCGACCGTCACCAGCGACAGCGGCGCGAAGACGCCGAAGAGGCCGAGGACGGGTTTCGTCATGGCGCTTCCCCCCGACGGAGCCTGCCGTATTCGATGGCGAAGCTGCCCGACCCCGCTGCGATCACCACCTGGACGAGGGGCCAGTGCAACAGGCCGATCGCCGCGAAAGTGGCCGCCATGACGATCAGCGGAATGGCGCGCCGTGGGACGCGGCGGGCCGCGGTGAGACCCATGGACAACGAGAGGCCGACGGCCGCCGCAGCGGCACCGTCAAGCGCCAGACGGGTGACGGGAAACCGGGAGAGCGCCTCGAACGCGATGGCGATCGCGACGATCAGAACGCCCGGCGGCAGAACGATGCCGCCGAGCCCCGCCAGGGCGCCGGAGGTGCCGAGCAGGCGATAGCCGATCCAGATCGCCATGTTGGTGACGTTCACACCCGGCAAGGCTTGCGAAAGCGAGAGGCCGTTCAGGAACTCCTCTTCCGTGACCCAGGCGCGATCCTGGACGAACTCGCGCAGAAGCCACCCACTGAGCCCGCCGCCGAAACTCGTGAGGCCGATCCGGCTGAAGATGAAAAAGAGCTGCAGGGCCGTCGGCGCGGGCGCCGGAACCGGAGTGACTTGGACTGGCATCGCAACGTTCTGGACCCCGCCGGCGGCGGCATGGCGTGTCCTAGCCCTTCAGTAAAGGCGGCGCCATGGCGCCGCCGCACGATCGCCGCCGAAGTGGGGAGCCTGCGGCGCAACGGCACTTCGGAGCGCGGGCTAGCCGCGCCATTAACGCAGCGAC
>CAXUOD010000026.1:24672-34727 GCA_964252585.1 uncultured Lichenihabitans sp.
GGTGTTAGTTGGACGGGCATCGCAACGTTCTGGCCCCCGCGGGCGGCGGCTTGGGGTGTCCTAGCTCTTCAGCTACGGCGACGCCATGGGGCCGCCGCGCGGTCGCCGCCCAGGGTCGCGCCGCCAAGGTCGGGAGCCTGCGGCGCAACGGCACTTCGGAGCGCAGGCTGGCCGCGCCGTTAACGCAGCAGGGTCACCCGAAGATAATTCAGGCGCTGTCGAGCAGAATCTGGTAGAACCTCTCCGAAACCGGTCGCGAACCGCGACTCCCCAGTTCTGCGGTCCGTCCTCATGGCGACACGAAACGATCCTCTACGCCTGACCTCACCCCAGATCTTCCTGGTCAGGATGGTGGTTTTTCTCATCCTGGTCGGTTTCGTGGCCATGATCCTCTATGGCGCCATCAAGCGCGCCTTCATGGCCAACCCGCCGCTGAACGGCCTGATCCTCGGTGTGTTGCTGGTCGGGATCATCCTGGGATTGCGGCAGGTCTTCCGGCTGTTTCCGGAGATCCGTTGGGCCAACAGCGTCAACAATCCCGACGCTCCGGCCGCCAAGCCTCCCGTGCTCCTGGCCCCCATGGCGACGATCCTGGCCGACCGCGGCTCCGGCCCGCAAGCCATCACCACCGTGACGCTCCGCGCGATCCTCGACTCCGTCGGGACGCGGCTCGACGAATCGCGCGAGATCGCCCGCTATCTCACGGGTCTCCTGATCTTCCTCGGCCTGCTCGGCACCTTCTGGGGCCTGCTCGAAACCGTGGGCTCGATCTCCGGCGTGATCAAGAACATGACGACCGGCAGCGACTCTTCGGTCATGTTCGACGACCTCAAGAACGGGCTTGCGGCTCCCATCGCCGGCATGAGCGTCTCGTTCACCTCCTCGCTCTTCGGCCTCGCGGGCTCGCTGGTGCTGGGCTTCCTCGACCTGCAGGCAGGACAGGCCCAGAACCGCTTCTACAACCAGCTCGAAGACAAGCTCTCGAGCTTCACGGCCGATGCCGCGATCGAAACGTCCTCGGGAACCGGGTCCGTCGCCCTGCCGGCCGACCTGCGGACCGCGATCGAGAGGATCGCTTCGAGCGCGGATCAGAGCGGAAGCCGCGCCTCCACGGCCGCGATGGCGAACTTGGCCGAGGGCATCCAGGCTCTGGTGCAACATATGCGCGGCGAACAGCAGCTCATCCGGGACTGGGTCGAGGCGCAGGCGGACCAGAACAAAGAGGTACGCCGCCTGCTCGAACGGCTCGGCCGCGAGAAGGAGCTGCGCTGATGGCGCTGGCCCGTTCTCGCCGGCCGCAGCGGACGATCGATTACTGGCCGGGCTTCGTCGACGCCCTGTCGACCATGCTGCTCGTCATCACCTTCCTGCTGTCGGTCTTCATGCTCTCGCAGTTCTTCATGTCGCGCGACGTGTCGAGCAAGGACACGGTGCTGTCCCGCCTCAACCGCCAGATCGAGGAACTCACGTCGCTCCTGGCGCTGGAACGGGCCGGTAAATCCGAGACGCAATCGACCCTGGCCTCCCTGCAATCCACCCTGGACGCGGCAGACAAGGAAAAGAACAGCCTCGAGGCGCAACTCCAGGTCAACGCCTCGACGGCAGCCTCGGCGAGCCTCCAGGCCGACGACACCGGGCGGAAGCTTGACGCCCAGACCGACGTGACGACGCGGGCCATGGCGCGCGTCGACGTCCTCAACCAGCAGATCGCAGCCCTACGCCAACAGCTCGCCGCCATCGAGCAGGCTCTCGATGCATCGGAAGCGCGCGACAAGTCTTCGCAAGTCAAGATCGCCGACCTCGGATCCCGCCTGAATGTCGCCCTGGCCCAGAAGGTCCAGGAGCTTTCGCGATACCGGTCCGACTTCTTCGGCCGTTTGCGCGAGATCCTGGGCAGTCGGCCGGGCATTCGCGTCGTCGGCGACCGGTTCGTCTTCGAATCCCAAGTCCTGTTCGACAGCGGCCAGGCGGTGGTGAAGCCCGACGGCACGGCCGAACTCGACAAGCTCGCCTCCGCCGTCATGGACCTCGAACGCGAGATCCCACCGGAGATCGAGTGGGTGATGCGGGTCGATGGTCACACGGACAAGCGCCCCATCGTGTCGCCCCAGTTCAAATCGAACTGGGACCTCTCGGCCTCGCGCGCCATTGCGGTCGTCGAATATCTGGTCTCCAAAGGCGTCGAGCCGCAACGCCTCGTGGCCGCCGGTTTCGGCGAGTTCCAGCCGATCGATGCCGGCACGGGTGAAGACGCCATGAGCCGCAATCGGCGGATCGAACTGAAGCTGACCGAGCGCTGACCAAGATCGCATCGTCGTCTTCCGTCTCGGTTCTCCTCCGCGAGGCCGAACCGAGAGACCGTCAGGCGCTCGTCGACCTCTGGGTAGCGGCTTGGCGGCTCGCGATGCCGCGGATCGATTTCGAGGCGCGGCGGTGCTGGCTCGATCGGCATCTCGACGAGAGCCTCGGGTCGGGGTCCATCGCGATTGTGGCAGAGGCACGACACGGCGGGCCGGTCGGTTTCGTGACGATCGATCCCAGGCGGGGATACCTCGACCAGCTGGCGGTGGCGCCTTCGCATCAAGGCTCCGGCGCCGCCGATGCTCTGATGGCCGCCGCGAAGGATCTCTCGCCAGCGTCGCTCGCGCTCGACGTCAACGAGGACAACGCGCGGGCTCTTCGGTTCTACCGACGACATGGGTTTCGCACCATCTCGACGGGCCGCAACCTCCACTCGGGCCTCCCGACCCTTCTGTTGCAATGGAGAGGCAATGGCGAGGTTTGAACGAAAACACGCAAAAATCGCTTGTCCACAGCGAATCATCGTGGAACAAAATCGAATCACCGCTTCGCAGTCTCGCCACACATCACTATTATGAGGGATAAATCCGTCCGAGTTCCTGAAGTTTGATCGCTTGGCGGCATGTGAGGAAAGGGTTCCCTCGCGGTCCGATGCAGTGGCATGGGCCTCGGAGGCAGCCCAACGGCTTCGGCCTCGATCGACGGGGCACCGTTCGACACGTGACTGTGGCCGCTCCGCCGCTTTCGTTCCGAACCTCGATCGGCACGAGCGCAGGGCAAAGGCCAGCCGGGTGCTAGCGGGAGATGGTTGCATGTTAACAAGATCGATCGTCGGCCGCGTGCTGATCCTGGCGGTCCTCATCGTGTCGGTGGGCGTCATCGCGCAGGCCGCGCTCATCATGACACAAGGTCCCACCAAGAAGAACGGCGCGGCTCAGCCCGGAAACAGCGTAACGGCCGCCGCGGACCAGCAGGACACGGCGCCGATCAGGGTGGTCTACCCCGGGCCGCTGGGCGACACGCCCGCGCCCGCCCGCAAGATCGCGAATGCCGCGCCGGCTTCGCCGCTCCCCGTCGCGGCATCGCCCACCGCCTTGCCGCCTCTGGCATCGTCTTCCGTCGGCGCGATCACCCAGGCCTCGGCGTCGCAAGAGGATTTCGATTCGGGTGAGCAAAGGGCGGCGACGCCGACCCAAGCTTCGGCAGCCACGGCGGCTGCGCCATCGGACGCGGAAGCCTTGTCGCCTGCTCCGATAAGCTCGGCCGTCGAGGTCGCCTCGGCCGAGCCGGGGATCCCGAACAGCCCCGTTCAATCCCAGCCGACCGCAGAGACCTCCGGCGGCAAGGGCGTCAACATCAACAGCGCATCCGCAGAGGCGCTCAACCACCTGCAAGGCGGCGGACGGATCGGCCAATCGATCGTCCAGCACCGGCCGTACAAGTCCGTCGACGAGCTGGTGAAGAAGCGGGTCCTTCGCCGCGCCGTCTACGACCAGATCAAGAACCAGATCGCGGCCCAGTGAGGGTGTGATACGGCACGCGGCGGCGCAAAGCGCCGACTTGCAGGGGTCCGTCTAGAGCGCTTTCGCCTTTGGCGAATTCGCTCCAGCTTAGAATGTCGAGCAGTTTTATCGGGATGGAATCGCAAGAGCGTTTCCATCCCGATACTGCTCTAGAGCGCGACCGGCATGTCGTCCTTGGCCGTCCAGTCGAACCCCGGCAACTGGTGGCGTGCGAAGGTCACCTGGCGTTTGGCATAGGCCCGGGTCTCCGTCTTGCTGCGCGCCACGGCGGCGTCGAGCGACAGGGCATGGCCGAGAGTGGCAAGAAGCGGCGGCACGCCGAGCGCCCGCATGACCGGCAGCGCAGGACTGAGACGGCGCCGCGCCAAGGCCTCGACTTCGTCGAGAGCTCCGCCGGCCATCATCCTGTCGAAGCGCTCGTCGATACGGCGTCGCAGTTCCTCCCGGTCGGGCGACAGCACGAGCGCCAGAACATCGTCCATCGGCAGCAACGGCGCCGATCGTGACGCCCGGAAACTGGCCAGCGGTCTCCCGGTGGCTTCCAGGATCTCCCACGCGCGGAGGATGCGTTGCGGATCGGTCGGCCGCACAAGAGCCGCGGTGGCCGGGTCACGGGCCGCCAATCGGGCATGCAGAACGCCGGGAGCGAGGCCCTCCGCTTCGGCCCGGATCCGCATCCGGAGCTCCGCCGGGACAGGCGGAATGTGGGAGAGCCCTTGGGTGAGCGCCTTGAAGTAGAGGCCGGTGCCACCGACCACGATCGGCAGGGCGCCATCGGCCCAGGCTCGGCGGATCTCGGTATCGGCCTCCGCCAGCCAATGGCCGACCGAATAGGATTCCGCGCCGTCGCGGTGGCCGTAGAGTTCATGGGGAATGCGTGCGAGGTCGGTCGGGTCGGGCCGTCCGGTAAGGATCGACAGGTCGCGGTAGACCGCCATGGAATCGGCGTTGATGACGATCCCGCCGTGCCGCTCGGCCAAACGCAAGGCGAACGCGGACTTGCCGCCCGCCGTCGGGCCTGCGATGAGGATCGCCTTCCGTCCTGACACGTTTCCAAACCCGATGTCGCACACCCTTCGTCCTTGTGTCGCCACCGTCATGATCCGTAAAGGGCAGACGGGGATCGGGGCTGCACATCTGGCCGGTTTCGCCGACCTGCTGCCGCACGCGGAGGCGCCCGTTTGGCTCGAGCCGGAAGTTGCGGCCGACATCCGTTTCATTGCGGCCGTCGACGCGCTGCCGGATCTGCGGCAGGCCATCGTGGCGGGCCTCGGCGCAGCCGCCATCGACGTCGTGCTCCAACCGGTGGCGGATCGCCGCAAGGCGCTTCTCCTGGCCGACATGGATTCGACCATGATCGAGCAGGAATGTATCGACGAACTGGCCGATTTCGCCGGCGTGAAACAGGAGGTCGCGGGCATCACGGAGCGGGCCATGCGGGGCGAGGTCGCCTTCGAGCCGGCCTTGCGCGAGCGCGTCGCCCTCCTGCGCGGCCTGCCGGTATCGACCATCGAGAAGGTCCTCGACGAGAGGATCACGCTCATGCCGGGCGGAACCGTGCTGGTGCGAACGATGCGGGCCAACGGCGCCTATTGCGCCCTGGTCTCGGGTGGGTTCACGATCTTCACGGGGCCGATCGCGATGCGGATCGGCTTCGACGAGCACCGCTCGAACGAGCTTCGGATGGAGGGTGACGGCCTGTCGGGCCAGGTGACGGAACCGATCCTCGGGCGTGAAGCCAAGCTCGAGCGCCTGCTGGCCCTGCGGGCCGCGCGAGGCTTGGCCCCCTCGGCCGTGATGGCGGTGGGCGATGGCGCCAACGATCTCGCCATGCTGGGCGAAGCGGGGCTCGGCGTGGCGTTCCATGCCAAGCCCGCCGTCGCGGCCGCCGCTCATGCGCGGATCGACCACAACGACCTCGAAGCGCTTCTCTTCATCCAGGGTTACTCGCGGTCGGAGTTCGTCGAGTGAAGGTTTCGTTGCACCGGAACGCGGATCGATGACGGTGGACATCGAGGGCGACGGGCCCGAGATCACGGCAGTACCCGTCGGCCCGGACGACGCCGGCCAGCGCCTCGACAAGATCCTGGCCCGGCAGGCAGAGCGCGACGACCTCGGCCTCTCGCGCACCCGCCTTCAGGACCTGATCGCGCAGGGCTTCGTGCGTGTCGACGGCGTCGTGGCCCTGAGCCCGAGCTTCAAGCCGAAACAGGGTGCGCGCATCCTCTTCGAGGTGCCGCCGCCGGTCGATGCGACGCCGCACGCGGAAGATATTCCACTGTCCGTCGTCTTTGAGGACGACGATGTGATCGTCATCGACAAGCCGGCGGGGCTCGTGGTGCATCCGGCACCGGGGCACCCCACCGGCACCCTGGTCAACGCCCTGCTGGGCCATTGCGGCGACACCCTGTCGGGCATCGGAGGCGTCCGCCGCCCCGGTATCGTGCACCGGCTCGACAAGGACACGACCGGGCTGATGGTGGCGGCCAAGTCGGACCGGGCCCATCGGGGCCTCGCCGAAACCTTCGCCGATCACGGGCGCTCGGGCTCGCTCCTGCGGGAGTACCGGGCCGTCGTCTGGGGTCAACCGGACCGTGGCTCCGGCACGATCGATGCGCCGCTCGGACGGCATGCGCATCATCGCGACCGCATGGCGGTGGTGGCTGCCGCGAAAGGGCGCCACGCCGTAACGCATTGGAGCCTCGAAGAGCGGTTCGCTCCGGCCGCGGCCCTGTTGCGTTGCCGTCTCGAAACCGGCCGGACCCACCAGATTCGGGTCCACATGGCCCATGTCGGCCATCCGCTGATCGCCGACGCGGTCTACGCGGCGGGGTTCAAGACCAAGATCTCACAGGTGGACGACGCGGCCCGAGGCGCCATCGCGGCGCTTGGACGGCAGGCGCTCCATGCCGCGGTGCTCGGCTTCGATCATCCCGTCACGGGCCAGGCGCTCTCTTTCGCAAGCCCGCTGCCTGCAGACCTCGAGGCACTCGCCGCGGCACTGCGGGCCGGCGCCACCGCACGTTCGCAAACGTAGCGTGTGTCATACCACCGACGGAGAAATGGCAGCCGTGATCTAATCCTCTTCGTCGTCGTGCTTGTCGTCGCGCAGCTTCGAGAACACGGAGGCCACGTCGATGTCCTCTTCGTCGTCCTCGCGGCGCGGCTTCGAGGTCGAGCCGAAGACCTCCGCTTCCGTCGCGGGGGAATGGCGGGGACGCGCCGTCGAGACTTCGGCCGAGACCAGCGTCTGACCCCGATCGTCGACCAGGACAGGACGGTCCTTGGCGGCGCGGTTCACTTCGAAATCGAGATCGATCTGCGAACAGAGGCCCAGGGTCACCGGATCCATCGGGGCAAGGGCCGAGGAGTTCCAATGCGTCCGGTCGCGGATCGCCTGCAAGGTCGTCTTGGTGGTCCCGACGAGCCGCATGATCTGCGCGTCCTTCAGCTCCGGATGGTTGCGCACGAGCCATAGGATGGCGTTGGGGCGGTCCTGACGGCGCGAGAGCGGCGTGTAGCGGGGGCCCCGCGTCTTCTTGGGCGGAGGCAGCCGCACTTTCGGCGGGGCCAGACGCAGGTGATGATCCTTGTTCTTCTCGCCGAGCTGGATCTCTTCGCGCATCAACTGACCCGACGAGATCGGGTCATGTCCCTTGATGCCGGCCGCGACCTCACCGTCGGCGATTCCCTTCACCTCCAGGGGATGCAATTTGCAGAACTCGGCCACCTGGTCGAAGGTCAGCGAGGTATTTTCGACCAGCCACACGGCGGTGGCTTTGGGCATCAACGGTGCTTCGCTCATTCTGCTCTCCTGGCCTGCCCGCAGGCCTGCGACGCTGCCTTGTCGGACAGGAAGCCCGATGGCAGCCGGAGGCTGGCGTAGTCCTGCAGGCATGTCGGGGATCGCCGCTATATAGGCGCTGAGCAGGCCCGCCGCAACGTGAACCTGTGCCCGCGACGGCCGGTCGGGCGTTTTCAGCTCTCAATGATGCCGCGGATCCGGGTCATCAGCACCTCGGTCGAAAAAGGCTTGGTGATCATGGCCATGCCCGGTTCGAGAAAACCCGACGACATCGCCGCGGTCTCGGCATACCCGGTGATGAACAGGACCTTGAGGTCGTGTCTCGAGACCCGCGCCTGATCGGCGAGTTGGCGGCCGTTCATGCCAGGCAGGCCGACGTCGGTCACGAGAAGGTCGATGCGTTCGCTCGATTGCAGCAGGCGCAGGCCCGCCGGCCCGTCGGCGGCTTCGAGCGCCCGGTATCCGAGATCGTGCAGCACTTCAACGATGAGGGTCCGGACAATCGCCTCGTCCTCCACCACGAGGACGCTTTCCCCGCTGCCCGGTCGCGGCGCCGCGCCACCCCCCGCCCCATCGACGTCGTCGTCATGGGACGGGCCAGGATGGCGCGGAAGGTAGAGGTTGACGGAGGTGCCGCGGCCGACCTCGCTCTCGATCGTGGCCTGCCCCTCGGATTGCCGCGCGAAACCATAGATCATCGACAGGCCGAGGCCGGTCCCCTGCCCGATGGGCTTCGTCGTGAAGAACGGGTCGAAGGCGCGCGCCATCACGTCCGGCGCCATGCCGCTGCCCGTGTCGGTCACCCGGATCTGGACGCAATCATGGACTGCGCCCCGGTCGGTCGATCCGCCCTCGACCACGACGGTGTTGGCGGTGGCGATCGTCAAGGTCCCGCCGTCCGGCATCGCATCGCGCGCATTGATGACGAGGTTGAGGATGGCGTTTTCAAGTTGGTGAGGATCGCACAGCGTCGCCCAGATATCAGGGGCCGGATCAATCGCCAGCGTGATGGCTTCCGTGATGGTCCGCCGGAGCAGATCTTCCATGCCGGCGACCAGATGGTTGACGTCGGTGGGTCGGGGGTCGAGGGGCTGGCGGCGCGCGAAGGCGAGAAGCCGATGCGTGAGCGAGGCGGCGCGCTGAGCCGACGTCATGGCGTTCTTGATGTAGCGGTCGAGGTCCTCGGTCCGCCCGCGGGCGATCCGCATGCGCATCAGGTCGAGCGAACCGACGATGCCGGTCAGGAGGTTGTTGAAATCATGCGCGATGCCGCCTGTCAGCTGGCCGACCGCCTCCATCTTCTGCG
Organism: uncultured Lichenihabitans sp.; assembly: GCA_964252585.1. GTDB lineage: Bacteria > Pseudomonadota > Alphaproteobacteria > Rhizobiales > Beijerinckiaceae > Lichenihabitans. The sequence continues at coordinate 33,608 of CAXUOD010000026.1, forward strand.
ATTGCCGCAGGTCCTGTTCCATGCGTTCGCGCTCGACCGCCTCGGCGGTCAGCCGCTCGTTGGCGCGTGCCAATTCCTCTGTCCGCGCCGCCACCTGGCTTTCGAGGCTCGCTCCAACCGCCGCCAGTTGCTCGGCCCGCGTCTCGAGTTCGGCATAGAGCGCCACCACTCCCCGGTTTGTTTCGGCGAGCTCGCGGTTGAGGCGCTGCGCTTCCTCGTCCCGCTCGGCGAGGTCCGACAGGCTTTGGAGCAGTTCGCGATGCTGTGCCCGTAGCGCCAGGAGTGGGCTCTCCGCGCCCGAACGCGCCACCGTCTGGGCCAGGATCGCAGCCTGTGCCCCGCTGAACGCGGGGTGGCCCGCGGGAAGGCGCTTCGACAGCAGCACGATCGTCTCGCCGGGCCGTGACTGAACCTCGAAACCGTCCATCAGGCGGCGAGCCCCCGTGATGCCACGGCCGAGCCCCGTCTCGGATCGATAGCTGCCGGCGAGTACGGCGGACAGTTCGCCGATGCCCGGGCCTCGATCGCTGATCCGGATCGCCATGGCCTGCGCGAAACCGGCACCCTCGACGCCATATTCGACCCTGCCGCCGCCCGCGTAACTATAAGCGTTGCGTGCGATCTCGCTGACCGCGGTGGCGATCCGCACCTGGTCCTGCGCGCCGAAGCCGAGCGCTTCGGCAAGCCGTCTGGCTCTCTGGCGCACCGCGACGATGTCCTCCTCGGTTTCGACCAGAGCCGTGACGATGGACCATTTCATAGGGCCGGAGCCCTGGCGACCAACACGGTCGCATCGTCCCTGACCCGGGCGAAATCGCGATAGATCACGCCTGCGACGAGGCTCGGGTGCGCATAGGCGAGCCCTGGGTAGCGGTCGAACGACCAGCTCGTCCCTATGCCATCGGAATGCATCAGCAACAGGCTCCCCGACGCGAACGGATAGGTGAAGCTGCGGATCTTCCGGGCTACATGCCCGGCCGTGCCGGCCAGGGAGACCATCCGGGTCGTCCGAGCGCCCGCGACGACCGCGCCCGCCACATTGCCGATCCCGGCAAATTCGGCGGTCTGCTCGTCGAGATCGAGACGGCAGACCGAGACCGCCCCTCCTCGCGTGTGGCCC
>CAXUOD010000026.1:34737-37831 GCA_964252585.1 uncultured Lichenihabitans sp.
AGGATCTCAGCGGGCGCCTCGCCTGCGTGCCGCCGGAAAACGGCCAGGGCCGCGTATGCGGCCTCCGCGGCTTGAGGGCCGTGGCCGAGGCCGTCGGCCACCAGGACGGTCCATCCTCCCCTGTCCCGGAGGACATGGTGGATGTCGCCGGAGACGGACTCGCCGCGAAGCGGCACCGCGACCGCGGCGTGGAACGGCACCGCCATGTCCGGCCTGGCCCGCTCGGTCGGGTTCGCCGCCATCCTGGCCATGACGGCCGTCCCTCGCCCGGGCCATGACGCGATGTCGAAGGCCTGCGCCTGACGCTTGATCGCACCGAAGCCGTTGCCGGAACTGCCCCCTGTCGAGTGGCCGTCCCGCTGCGCTCCGGCCGTGTCGACGATGCCCGCTCCCCGATCGAGCGCCAGGATCTCGAGGCCGCTGCCGGTATCGTCCTCGTAGGACCCGACCAGGATCTCGCCGGGGCCGCCATATTTCACGATATTGGTCGCGAGTTCCGTCGCCACGATCGCGGCCCGTCCCGACGCGGTTTCGTCGAAACCGAGCCGCGCAGCCACGCCGACGACGCGACGGCGCGCTTCGGCGACCTGACTGACCTCCGCGACGGCAACCGAGATCATGAGCTATTTCCAGCGCGCGATCGCGATGCGGGTTCCGACACCGACGGTCGATTCGATGGTGAACTCATTGGACAGGCGTTTGGCTCCCCCGAGCCCGAGGCCGAGACCGCCGCCCGTGGTGAAGTGATCCGTCAGGGCACGGGCGATGTCGGGGATGCCCGGTCCCGTGTCTTCGAAACATAGTCTGACGCCACGCCGCGCGCCGTCCTGTACGAGATCGATGCGGACTTCTCCGCCGCCGCCATGATCGAGGGTATTGCGCGCAAGCTCGCTCGCTGCCGTGACGATCTTGGTCTGGTCGACGAGGCTGAGGCCTATCGCGATCGCATGGACCCGGACATGCTGCCGGATCCGGACCACATCGTCTCCGGAGCGGATCGGATAGAGGTCAGTCTTCGTAACGAGCACGGGCGCCTTCCGGACCGGCGTCCCCGCCGTCATCGAGACGCGACTGGATCATTTCCATACCCCGCTCGACGTTGAGGGCCGTCTTGATCCCGGACAACGTCAGCCCGAGTTCGACGAGCGTAATGGCAACGGCCGGCCGCATCCCCACGACGACGGTGTCGGCATCCAGGATCCGCGAGACCGCCGCGATGTTGTCGAGCATGCGCCCGATGAAGGAATCGACGATCTCCAGGGCCGAAATCTCGATCAGTACGCCCCGTGCCCCTGTTGCAGCGATCTTGGCCGTGAGGTCCTCCTCGAGCGCCATCGCCAGCCGGTCGTGCATGTCGACCTGGATCGTGACGATCAGCGCGGCTCCGAGCTTCAGGATCGGGATGCGGTCCATCGGCTCAAGCTTGCCCTGAGACGTCGGTCGGCCGCGGCCCGGCGACTTTGACGACGGTGCGACCGGTCCGCTTCAGCGCCACCGCGAAAGCGTCGGCCAGCGTCGCCTTCGAGATGACGTTCAGCTCCACCCCGAGATGCACCATGGTCTGGGCGATCTGGGGCCGGATGCCGGAGATGATGCAATCGGCTCCCATGAGGCGGGCTGCCGCGATCGTCTTCAACAGGTGCTGGGCCACGAGCGTGTCGACCGTGGGGACTCCGGTGATGTCGATGATGGCGATCTCCGCCTCCTCGTCGACGATGGCCTGCAGGAGAGTCTCCATCACCACGCCCGTGCGGGCACTGTCGAGCGTGCCGATCAGCGGAAGCGCCAGGATGCCCCGCCAGAGCTGGACCACGGGGGTCGAGAGTTCGGCGATCTCCTGGCTCTGCCGGCTGATGACCTCCTCGCGGCTGGTCTGAAAGACCTGCATCGTGTGAATGGCGAGGCGATCGAGGAAGCGATTGGCTGACATGCTGCCCAACGCAATTTGCGTCGCATCGCCGCTGCAGACACGGTTAAGCGCGTCAAACAGCGGCTCCTTAAGTGAAAAGACGAAATAGGCCGTGTCTGCCGACGTGAAACCCTGCAGCGCACGAGAGCGCGAAATCTCACCCATCTCGTCGTCGAGCCGCGCCCTCGCTTCGGCCTCGCGGGCCGTTCCCCCCGACGCGAGGGCGTCCTGCATGCGTTCGAGAATCGTGCGGGCTTGCGTCTGGAGCTCGGCGTCCCTGATCCGACCCGAAACACCCGCTCCCGTCTCTTTGAGCAGCGCCGACCATGCACTCAGGATCGCGTCCCGCTCGTCCGTCATCACGCGGGCAAGAAGCCCGATCCCTTCAGACGGCATTTCAGTTCCTCCCGACCGGCAGCGGCCGGACGCAGCTTTGTAGAGTTCGCTCCCTGTGCTGGCAACAGCCGGTCCGTCGACATGCCTAATCGCCTCGCCGATCTTCCGCGCTCGCCACGGAAACCATCGGAGGCGCGTTCCAGTCTCAATTCGGGAGCCGAAGTCGCTTGCGATATTGAAGCGGGGGAGCCCCGCCGTGAACAATCCTGGCGCGGACGGGTTTGCCCTCGACGTCGTCCAAAGGCCGCATCATGCCCATCACGCCGAAACACACGACCAGCCGCGGCGCCAGCCCTTGGGCCGCCCTGGCCTTGGCGCCCCTCGTGACGGCCGCGGCCTGGATCGCCTACAGCGCTTGGGCGATCGATCACGATCGCGACCTGCAGCCTGCCCTGCCCGGCGAGCGGTTCGGGATCGGCACGCGCGCCGGGCGGGTGACCATCTACGGCGATGGCCCGCGCGGAGGCGCACCCTTGATCCTCGTGCATAGCGTCAACGCCGCGGCCAGTTCCTACGAGGTCCGGCCGCTTTACCTCCGTTACCGCCAGACGCGGCCCGTCTACGCGATCGACCTCCCGGGCTTCGGGCTCTCCGAACGGCGACCCCAGATCTACACCCCCCGCCTGATGGTCGACGCCCTCCATGCCGCCATCGAGGCGATCCGCGCCCGCCACCCGGGTGCGCCGGTCGATGCCATGGGGTTGTCTCTGTCGTGCGAGTACCTGGCCCGAACCGCGATCGAACGACCAGGCAGCTTGCGCAGCCTCGGGTTGATCAGCCCGACGGGCT
>CAXUOD010000027.1:0-37444 GCA_964252585.1 uncultured Lichenihabitans sp.
CCGCGGGACTCCCAATCGTCGTCGGGGTCTCGGCCCCGGGCTTCGCCGCGATGCGGACGCTGGCGCGGGCTGCGATGCAGGCCGGGGCCGCGGGCGTGATGATCGCGCCGCCGAACCACCTGCGCACCGACGACCAGATCGTCACCTACTACGCCCAGGCCGCGGAAGCGATCGGCCGGGACGTGCCGTTCGTTCTTCAGGACTTCCCGCTGAACTTCACGGTCGTGATGACGCCGGGTGTGATCCGCCGCATCATCGCCGACAATCCGGCCTGCGTGATGCTGAAACACGAGGATTGGCCCGGCCTCGACAAGATCTCGACGCTCCGTCGATGGCAGCGCGACGGGACGCTGCGCCCCGTGTCGATCCTGTGCGGCAATGGCGGGTTGTTCCTGGATTTCGAGATGGAGCGCGGGGCCGACGGCGCCATGACGGGCTATGCCCTTCCCGACATGCTGGTCGACGTCGTCGCAATGAGCGCCGCCGGGAACCGCGACGGCGCGCACGACCTCTTCGACGCGCATCTGCCGCTCATCCGCTACGAGCAGCAGCCGGGGATCGGGCTCGCGGTGCGCAAATACGTCATGGCGCGGCGCGGCCTCATCGCGAGCGACGCGCAGCGCTCGCCGGGCGCATCCCTCGACGCGACCGCGAAGGCCGAGGTCGAGTTCCTGCTCGGCCGCGTGGCCCGGGTCGACCCCCGCGCCGCGCTGGCCGCGACAGCCGCGCCGGCGGTGTCATGATCTACGATTTCTGCATCATCGGCGGCGGGATCGTGGGGCTGGCGACGGCACTCGAACTCGGCCGCGTGAGGCCGGGTGCTTCCGTGCTCGTCATCGAGAAGGAGGCGAGCCTCGCCCGCCACCAGACCGGGCACAACAGCGGCGTCATCCACGCCGGCATCTATTACAAGCCCGGCAGCCTCAAGGCCGACCTCTGCCGGCGCGGCGCCGAGGCCACCAAGGCGTTCTGCGACAGTTACGGCATCCCCTACGAGACGCGCGGCAAGCTCGTCGTGGCGACCGACGCGCTCGAACTCTCCCGCTTGAAGGCTCTCGCCGAGAACGCCCGCCTCAACGGGATCGCGATCGAGGACCTCGACGCGGCCGAACTGCGGCGCCGCGAGCCCAATGTCGTGGGCCTCGGCGCCCTGTTCACGCCCACGACCGGCATCGTCGACTATGTGCGCATCTGCGACGTCATGGGCGACCTCGTCCGCGCGGCCGGCGGGACGATCCTGCTCGACACGCAAGTCGACGCCATCCGCGAAGCGCCCGACCTCGTGACGGTCGCGGCCAAGGATCGGGGCTGGCAGGCGCGCAAGCTCGTCGCCTGTACGGGACTGCAGTCGGACCGCGTCGCCCGGCTCGCGGGCCTCGCCATCGACCATCAGGTGATCCCGTTCCGGGGCGAGTATTACGACATCGCGGCACCCAAGCGCGATCTCGTGCATCACCTCATCTATCCGGTCCCGGATCCGGCCTTGCCGTTCCTCGGCATCCACCTCACCCCGATGATCGACGGCGGCCTGACGGTCGGCCCCAATGCGGTGCTCGGCTTCGCGCGCGAGGGCTACGGGAAAGGGTCCTTCGACGTCCGGGACGTCGCGACCTTCGCACGGTTCCCCGGCTTCTGGCGCGTCATGGGCCGGAACTGGCGATCGGGCCTGGCGGAGGGGCGAAACTCGCTGAGCAAGGCCCGCTATCTCGCCGAGTGCCGCAAATACTGCCCTGGCCTGACGCTCGAGGATCTCGTGCCGCGCGAAGCCGGCATCCGGGCACAGGCCGTGACACGCGATGGCGCGCTCGTGCAGGATTTCCTCTTCGTCAAGACCGATCGGATGCTGCACGTCGGCAACGCACCCTCCCCTGCCGCAACGTCGGCCATCCCCATCGCGCAAATGATCGCGGCCCAGGCGGTCGGCAGCAATACTCCGGGCACCAGTATCTGACCGGCTCCGGCGATCAACGATAGTACTCGATCGCGAACGACGACGCTCAAACTACCAGTCAAGCATTCTGAAACCATTGATACGCATTTGAGGCGAAAACCATTGTTTTTCGGTCAGTATGAATTGGCGCGTCATGTTGGCGAGCGCAGTTCGTTGGCAATGCGGTGCCTCTTGGGAGAACATCATGGGCGTGCGGAGATGGACCTTTGTCGAAGAGGCGGTCCCGGCTCGCGTCGCCTGGGCCGGCCAATTCACCCTCGGGCTCCTGGCGACCTTGTGCATCGTGGCCAGTGCGATGATCATCTATCTCAGATAATCGAGGTCCGACACGGTCCCGCCGAGCAGGAACGCTCGGTCACGTCGCCCGTTCCTCGGCCACGATCCAATCCATATAGGCGCGGAAGGCCTCCCGCATCGGGCGCGGACGCCACCCGGTCTCGGCCACGATGCGGCTGATGTCGTAGGCGCCCCACATGCCGCCGCGGGAAGCGGAGTCCTGCAGGATGTCGGCCTCGTCGGGCGCCGTCACCTCGGCCCGGACGCCCGGGACCTTCTCGGCCGCCCAGCCGATCATATCGCCGATCGTCGCGGTCTCGCCGAGCGCGACGTTGTAGGCCGCGTGCCGCAGCTTCGGCGCATCGAGCAGCGCCATGATGCCCTTGGCGACGTCTTCGGCGTGGAGGTAGTCGCCGACGCCATCGAGGGTGTTGGTGCGGATCGGGCCGGGCCGGTCGAGCGCCAGATGGGCGATGCGGTTCGGCAGGTGGCGAAAGTCACGGCTCGCGGTGGTGCGGTCCATGGTGCCGTAGACCGAGGATAGCCGCACCGAGACGGTCGACAGGCCGAAGAGTTCGCCGTAGCGCTCGGCCACGAGTTCAGCGGCCTGTTTGGAGATCCCGTAGAGCCGTTTCGGCGCCACATAGCCGTCCTCCGGCAAGGGAGCCCCGGCTGTGTCAGGCCCGTGATGGCGATAGACCGCGCCCGAACTGACGTAGACGAAGCGCTTGATCCCGCGTTGCCGGCGCGCCCAATCGAGCAGGTGCACCGTCCCCATCAGGTTGACGCTCATGATCTCGACCGATCGCTCGGCCTCCGGCTCGCGCCGGGCCTCGGCGGCGCTGCCGCGGGAGATCGGCGTCACGGTGGCGCCGTGCACGACGGCCGTGATGCCGTGGCCCGAGAGGGCCTGGTCCAAGGCCGCGGGATCGGCGACATCGCAGACCACGAGCGTCAGCCGGCCGGCCACGGGAGCGAAGTAGCGAGTCGCCGCCGCGTCGAAGGGCGCCACATCGAGCAGCACCGCCCGGCCTTGGGGATGGGCGTCGAGCCAGACCCGTGCCATGACGCTCATGACGAAACCGGTGGCTCCGGTGATCAGTAGCGTCATGGGTCGACCTCTCGGTTCGGGGCGGAACCCCGGTGCACAAAAACGCGGGGCCGCGTCCTGTCCTGCGCCTTGTGGCTCCTCTATACCGGGCCGAGGTGCGCGGTCCATCGGCAGGTCGGCCGATGCGCACCGAACGCCGCCCTGAACCTTGAATCGAACCGCCATGGCCAACACCGCAGACGTCGTCGTGATCGGATTGGGCGCCATGGGCAGCGCCGCGCTTCACGACCTCGCAGGCCGCGGCGTCCGCGCGCTCGGCATCGAGCGGTTCGAACCCGGCCACGACAAGGGTTCGTCCCACGGCGAGAGCCGGGCGATCCGCCTCGCCTATGCCGAACATCCCGATTACGTGCCCCTGCTGCGGCGCGCCTACGACAAGTGGCACGCGTTGGAGGAGGAGTGCGGCGAGAGGCTTCTCACGGTCACCGGCATCCTCGAAGCCGGACACCCCGGGTCTGAGGTGGTGCGGGGCTCGCTTCTGTCGTCGCGCCAGCACGGCCTGGATCATGAGCTGATCGATGCGGCGGAGGTCGCACGGCGCTTCCCGGCCTTTCGGCTGCCTCCCGACTGGACGGCTCTGTATCAACCGCAGGGCGGGTTCCTGCGGCCCGAACGCGCCGTGATCCAGTTCGTCGACCAGGCCCGCCGGCGCGGCGCAGCCGTCTGGAGCGGCACGCGCGTGCTCGGCCTTCGATCCCAGCCCGGGGCCGTCGTCGTCGACACGACGCGCGGTCCGGTCGAGGCCGGGCGCGTGATCGTCGCGACCGGGGCCTGGATCGGCGCCTTGGCGCCGGAGCTCGCCCCTCGGCTCACCCTGACGCGCCAGGTGCTTGGCTGGTTCGCGCCGGCCCGCCCAGAGCTCGTGCAGCCCGACGTCTTTCCGGTCTTCATCCTCGATGCGGTCGACGAGACCTGTTACGGCTTTCCCGAGATCGACGGGTCGGGCCTCAAGGCCGCGTCGCACCGGATGGGGCGGCTCCTCGCCCAAGCCGACGACCTCCGCCAGGACGGAGACGCCGACGACGAGGCGCAAATCCGCCGAGGCCTCATGCCCTATGTGCCGGCTGCCGACGGGCCGCTCCTCAGGATGCGCACGTGCCTCTATACGCGATCACCCGACGAGTTCTTCTTCATAGACCGGGCCGCGGCCGACCCGCGGATCGTGCTCGCCTCGCCCTGTTCCGGCCACGGCTTCAAGTTTGCGAGCGTGATGGGCGAGATCCTGGCCGATCTCGCCCTCGACGGCCGAACCGCGCATCCAATCGACCGTTTTCGCATCGACCGGTTCGATTGACGAAGCGCCACACAGAATAAGTCCGGGTCCCGTCACGCTGCGCTCGCGGTGCGCTCGAGATGACGGCTGAGGGTCCACTTCGCTTCGAAGTCCCTGACACATTCTAAAGAAAGGCGTTTACCTCGATCATGAATCCTCCGGGAGCTTGGAAGTAGAATGTCATTCGACCATGCTCTTCCCGCACGTTCTCCGGTTCGAAGCCACCTGCCGTCAGTCTCTCGTGCATCGCCGTGACCTGTTCGACACTGTCTTGGATGAAGCCGATGTGGAAGATCTTCGGATAGGTTGCATCCTTGACCTTGAACATCGTAATGAGAGCGTCGCTATCGTCGAGCAGGAACGCCATCCGTTCGTTGACCGGAGTCCCTTCGGCGCGACGCCAGCCGAAGTAAGTCTCGAACATCTCGACCGTCTTGGCGATCTCGGTGACACCGAGGCCCATGTGATTCAAGTTCATACCATTTCCCGCCGATCTTCGATGCACTGCGCCTTGCAGGACCAGAAGCGATCCGTTGTCATCATCATTCCTTCAACCTGGGCCGACCGGCCTCACGCCACAGGCCCCGCCCGCTCGGTGATGAGCCCATATGTCTCCGGCCGGCGGTAGCGGGCGAAGTCGAAATTGACGCGCCGGCACGTGGCGATGAGGTCGAGGTCGGCGCGGTGCACCACGACCTCATCGTCGATCGACATCGCCAGGGCCGCGATCTCGCCCGTCGGCGCGATGATGCAGGAGCCGCCGATCAGCGCCTGCCCGTCTTCGAGGCCTGCCTTGGCGGCAGCCGCGACCCACAGGGTGTTCTGGTAGGCGCCGGCCTGCATGGGCAGGTGGTTGTGGAACATGCGCAAGTGGGCGAGCGCCGGCGCCTCGTCGAGCACCACCGGCGTGTTGTAGCCGATCAGCACCACCTCGACGCCGTTGAGGCAGAGCATCCGATAGGTCTCGGGCCAGCGCCGGTCGTTGCACAGCGTCATGCCGACCCGCACGCCAGCAAAACCGAACACCGGGAAACCGAGGTCTCCCGGCTCGAAATAGCGGCGTTCGAGATGCACCGTCGTGCCCTCTTCCGGCGCCTCGGAGCCGGGGATGTGCATCTTGCGATAGTGGCCGATCACCTCGCCGTCCGGGCCGACCAGCACCATGGCGTTGAAGCGCCGCTTGCGGCCGCCGGCCACGTCGAGCTCCGCATAGCCGAGCGCGAAGCCGACCCGGAGCCGGCGCGCCGCATCGAAAAGCGGGCGCGTCCCGGGACCCGGCATCTCGGTTTCGTAGAAAGCGTCGATCTCGCCCTCTTCCAGCGACCAGCGCGGAAAGAAGGTGGTGAGCGCCATCTCGGGAAAGACCGCGAGGTCGGCCCCGGCCGCGGCGGCCCGCTCCAGGAGATGCACCAGACGACCCACGGTCTCGGGCCGCGTGGCACGTCGCTGGATCGGGCCGGTCTGGCACACGGCCAGCGTCAGGTATCGAGCCATGGCATGGTTTCCTCGATGGGCGGGCGAAACGGACCGGCAACCCGGGTGCGATGCAGGAAGCGCCCCGCGGGCGCGGCGCTCGTGAGGGTGCCGTCGCGGATCACCGGCGCCCCGCGTACGAGAACCGTCACGGGCTTGCCGGTCACGCGCCGACCTTCGTAGGACGAAAAATCGACGCGGGAGTGATGCTGCGCCTGCCGGATCTCCCACCGCGCTTCGGGATCCCAGAGCGCGAGATCGGCGTCGAGCCCGATCGCGATGCGACCCTTGCGGTCCGCGAGGCCGTAAAGATCGGCGGCGGCCGTCCCTGCCAGTTCGAGGTAACGCTGAAGCGTCAGCCGTCCGGTCAGCAACCCTTCCGAAAACAGGAGCGGCAAACGGGTTTCGAGGCCCGGCACGCCGTTGGCGGCCATATGGAACCGAGGATGGGCCGGATCCGGCAGCTTGTCCGGGAGACGGAACGGCGAATGGTCCGAGGACCACAGCGCGATCTCGCCGTCGGCCAGCGCGGTCCAGAGCCGCGCCTGGCTGGAGCGCGAACGCGGCGGCGGCGTGAACAGCGCCCGGGCGGCTTCGGCCGGGGCGCGGTCGAGAGCGGCGGCCGTGAGGAAGAGGTATTGCGGGCAGGTCTCGGCCGTGACGTCGGCCCCGCGAGCCCGGCCGCGCAGGACTTCCTCGAGCGCCTGGGCGCAGGACACGTGCACCACGACCAGGGGGGCGCCCGTGACCTCGGCGAACGTGACGGCGCGATGCGTGGCCTCGCGCTCGAAGGCTTCGGCATGCGCGACGGCATGGTAGCGGAAGGCGGTCCGTCCGGTTGAGACCAGGCGGTCCCGCGTGCGGCGGATGGCGGCGTCGTTCTCGGCGTGGACCAGAACACGGGCGCCTGCGGAGCGCGCCGCATCCAGAACTCCGAGCATCAGGTCGTCCGAGACCGCGAAGCCCGCATAGGTCATGAACAGCTTGACCGAGGGGACGCCGCGCCGTGCCAGTTCAGCGACTTGGGCTTCGATGTCGCGACCGGTCTCCTCCGTGAAGACGCCGTGAAGGCCATAGTCGACGATCGCCTTGCCCTCGGCTCGGGCCAGCGCGCGGTCGAGCGACGCCAAGGCGTTCATGCCCGGACCCGGCATGGCGAAGGGCACGATGGAAGTGGTGCCGCCGAAGGCGGCCGCCGCCGAGCCGGACGCGAAATCGTCCGCCGTGTCGGCGCCGCCCCAGCGGGGCTGGTCGAGATGGCAATGGGCATCGATGCCGCCCGGCATCACCCAGTGCCCCCCGGCCTCGATCGTCTCGGCGCCCGCGAGGCCGCGGTCGAGGGCCGCGATGCGGCCACCGTCGATGCCGATGTCGCAGTCGGTCCAGCCCGCGTCGAGCGCCACGCGGCCGCCACGGATCACGAGATCATGCATGCCGCAACCTCCCCGGCCGGGTTCGCCCTATGCCGCGGCCGTGACCATGATCTCGACCCGGTAGCGGTCGCCCGCGAGGCGCGCCTCGACGGTGGCCCGGACCGGCATGGCCGCTGGGTCGATCCAGGCGTCCCAGACGCCGTTCATCGCCTCGAAATCCGCGATGTCGCGCAGCCAGATCATGGCGGTCAACAGCTGCGATTTGTTGGAGCCCGCCATCGCCAAGTAGTGGTCGATCTTGTCGAGGACCGCACGGGTCTGCGCGGCGGTGTCGCCGCTCGTGTCGTCCGCCGTCATGCCGGCCAGGTAGACGGTGCCGTTGTGGCTGAGGACGCGGCAGAAACGAGGGCCGTTGTCGAAACGCTGGATCGTCATGGAGCCTCGCTTGGGTTGAGGGGTGATGTATCGCAAAGCAGCCGGCCCGGCGACAGGTCCCGGACGGTGATGCCAAGCCGCACCAGATCGTCGGGCAGAGGCTCGCGCCGGATGAGAGCCGCGCAGGCGCGCGACAGGGCCGGCGAAGTCTTGATGCCGTAGCCGCCCTGCCCGGCCAGCCAGATGAAACTCTCCGCCGCGGGGTCCGGCCCGACGAGCGGCGAGCCGTCGGGTGCAAAGGTGCGCAGGCCGGCCCAGGCGCGGGACACGCGGCGTACGGCGAGGGTCGTCGCGCGTTCGAACCGATCGACTCCGAGCGCGACGTCGAGGTCGTCCGGATAGGCATCCAGGGGAAGGCTCGGCGTGGCATCAGCCGGCGAGACGAAGATCTGCCCCGCGTCGGGCTTGAAGTAGAAACTCTCGCCGATGTCGTCGACCAGGGGCCATGCGGCGATGTCGAGGCCGGCCGGGGCTGGAAGGTGAAAGGCGGTGCGCCGCTTCGGCACGAGGCCCAGAGGCCGCAATCCGGCCAGGGCCGCGATCTCGTCCGCCCAGGCGCCGGCCGCGTCGACCACGATGCCGGCTTCGACGTCGCCGACCGGCGTGGCGATGCGCCAGCCGCCCGAAGATCGCTCGATGGCCGTCACACCGGCCCCGACCACGACGCGGGCCCCTCGCCGGACCGCGCCGCGTACGAAGCCGCGATGCAGGCCGTCGACGTCGATCTCCATGGCTTGGGGCTCGATCATGGCGGCCGCGACGGCCTCGGGGCGAAGGATCGCCACGCGGGCCAGCGCTTCGGCGGGATCCAAGCGCGCAACGGTGGGTACCAGGGCGCGGGCGCGCTCCAAAGCCTCGGCCAGGAGGCCGGCCTGATCGGCGCGGGCGATCGTGACGGTCCCGCGAGGCTTGAGGAGGCTGTAGTCGCAAAAGCCGGTGGGCGGATCGGCGAGAAAGCCGCGGCTCGCCCGGGCGAGGCGTCGGATGGTGTCGTTGCCGTAGGTCTCGCTGAAGCTCGCCGCCGACCGGCCGGTGGCATGGAGCCCGCAATGACGTTCCCGTTCGAGCAGGACGACGGAGGCGAATGCCGCGATCTCGTAGGCCGCGCCCGCCCCGGCGATGCCGCCTCCGATGATGCACACGTCGGCGAGGAGGGGGACGACGGTCATGCGTCGCGAAGTCGCCGAGAACAGCGCGGCGCTGCGAGCCAGGGCTCGATCTCCGGTGCTGGTGCCGCAAACATGCGCTTGGCCAGGCCGACCCTGGATCGGCTCAAGCGCCGCCGCAGGAATGCTGAGAATCGGGCAAGGTCCAGGTTTGCTGCGTGCGCAGGTTCGTGACCACGTAAATCCGCCCGCGGTCATCGTTCGGCGGGCAATGGTGTGGGATCGAGATCAGGCACATGACGACCCTGTCGCTCCGCTTCGAGTTCAAAAGCGCGTTCTCCCGCTCGTACGAGACCTGGAAGCCCTTGTTCTCGAACGTGACGCTCGTACCTGAGTCGAAATCCCCCGGCACGATGGCCTCCCCGCTTTGGAGACGAGGTGCCACGTTGACGACCGCGGTGGACGAACATTGCCCGAGCTTCGTCGGGATGGCGGCCTGCAGATGCTCGGGATTGCCGGACAAAGCCGTCGCGCTGATCGTCGGCACGGCGATTTTGGCCCCAAGATCCCGGTAGGCGCCGAGGACCGCGAGATAGGTACTCATGATGCAGGACGTGTCGGCGCCGCAGGAGCGACGGTCGGCGAGGAAGTCGCGGGCAACCTGAGGCACGTCGGTCGCGGCCACCGTCTTGGCGGCGCGATAGGCTCCCGGCAACAGATCGTCGAGCTGCGACAGCCGAGGATCGTTGCAGATGGCATGTTCATCGACGGTGGCGGCCCTTTGACACGAGAAGCTCGCCGCGAGAGCCGGCTGCCCGGCAAGCATCAGGACCGCTACGAACCAGGCGTTCTTCATCGTCGCTTTTCCCCGATGCAGGATTGCGTTTCGATCTGAGGGTTGGCACGTGCCCACGACGGATGTCCAGTCCAGGCACACCTATGAAGACAGCCGAGGCCGTGACGACCTTTCGTACCGCACGGCAAGACTCGATCGATCGGAGGTCATTTTTTGTTGTCTGAGACGAGCTCGCCAATCGTGATGAACGACAACCCCGTGGGCGTCGCGACCGTGATTTCGGCGGCACGAGCCCTCCTCGACGGCATCGAGGCGGCTGGACCCTTCCTCGAAAGCTGGCCGGATATCGGGGCGGCCCGGCCCGTGGCGCCGTGCTCCCTCCCGGTCCTGTCCTGGCTCGCGGCCGCGCGGCACGCGTCGGTCCCCTCGACCGCATCGCTTGTCGCGGCACTCGCGGCGCAGGCCGACGCGCTGGCCTGGCAGCAGAGCTACACGGCGGCGGATTTCGGCGCCGCGTTCCTCGAACGCTACGGCTGGACCGAGCTGATCGGGCTGCGCGGGCCCGTGCGAAGCAAAACGATCGCCTGCGGCATCCTGATGCTCGGGCCGGACGTCGATTATCCGGCCCATGCGCACGAGGCCGAGGAGCTCTACCTGCCGCTCGCCGGCGCCGCCTACTGGACGCGGGGCCACGAAGCCGCGATCGAGCGCCCGGCCGGTCTCCCGATCCACCACTCGTCCTGGGTCCCCCACGCCATGCGGACAGGTGCGGAGCCGCTTCTGGCGCTTTATGTCTGGCGCGGCGGCGATCTCGCGGCGAAGTCCCGGATCGTCGGGCGGGCCTGATGGCGGCGCTTCGGAGCACAAGGTCATGGCACTCTCCCTCGGACAAGACCGCATCGCCATCGGGGACGTCTGCCGCGTGGCGCGGGAGGGAGCGAGTGCCACGCTCGACGCCACGGCGGCGGACCGCATGCACGCGGCCCAGGCCGTGCTGCAGGCGTGGTCGCGGGCCGACCGCCCGGTGTACGGGTTGACCCGGGGCCTCGGCAACCGCGCCACGACGGCCATTCCCGCCGATGACCGCGGCGCCTTCAGCGTCTCCATGCTGAAGGCCAGGGCTTCGGGGGCCGGCCCGAGCTTCCCCGAGGAGGTCGTGCGTGCCGCCCTCTTCGTCCGCGCCGCGACCCTGGCCCGGGGCGGCGCCGGAGCTCGTCCCATCATCGTCGAGACGCAACTCGCCATGCTGGAGCGCGGCGTCGTGCCCTTCGTTCCGCAGATCGGCTCGATCGGCACCTCGGACCTCATGCTCTGCGCCAACCTCGGCCTGCCGCTCGTCGGCCTCGGCCGGGCGACCTTCGCGGGCGAGCTGCTGCCCGGCGATGAAGCCATGCGGCGGGCCGGCATCGCGACCGTGACGCTGACCGAGAAGGAAGGCCTCGCGCTCTGCAGTTCGAACGCGGTCTCGATCGGCTTCGGGGCGCTCGTGGCCACGGACGCGCTGGCGCTGCTCCACCTCGCCGAGGCCACCCTGG
Source organism: uncultured Lichenihabitans sp. (assembly GCA_964252585.1). Lineage (GTDB taxonomy): Bacteria > Pseudomonadota > Alphaproteobacteria > Rhizobiales > Beijerinckiaceae > Lichenihabitans. The sequence goes on from CAXUOD010000027.1 coordinate 11,330, forward strand.
CCATGAGCTACGAAGCCTTCATGGGCAACCCGAGCCCTTTCGACGCCCGCATCGCCGCGGCGCATCCCGCGGCAGGACAGGAGGAGGCCGCGGCGCGGCTGCGGGCGCTCCTGGCGGGGTCGGCCCTGTTCCAGGCGGGCGTCCCGCGACGCGTCCAGGACCCGATCAGCTTCCGATGTGCGACCCACGTGCAGGGCGCGGCTTTCACGGCGCTCGGCTGGGCGCGAGACGCGGTCGAGGTGGAACTGAACGCCGCGGCCGACAACCCATTGATCCTGGCGCAGGACGACGAGATCCTGTCGACCGGGAACTTCCACACCGCCGCGATGGGGATCGCCTTCGACGCGCTGCGGTTGGCGCTGGCGCAGGTCGGCACGACCTCTTCGCAGCGCACGGCGCGGCTGCTCGACCCCGAGGTCTCGGGCCTCGCGGCTCGAACCGTGACGCGCTCCGGGTTCGCTCTCCTCGGGCTCCTCAGCCACACGCTAAACCGGGAATCGCGCGATTGCTCGAACCCCGTCTCCAACGACGACGCGACGCCGTTCGGTGTCGAGGACCAGGCGCCGTTCACGCTGCAGGCCGTACGGCGAACGGCGGCCCAGATCGAAGTCCTGCAGCAGGTTCTCGCCTGCGAAATGATCGTCGCGGCCCAGGCGCTCGACGTGCGGCCGTTGGCGCCCTCCTCGCCGACCGTCGAAGCACTTCATGCCTTCGTGAGACGGCATGTCAGGTTTCTGGATGAGGATCGCGCCACGACGGAAGATGTGGAGCGTCTATCGGTTGCCCTAGGCAGCCTGCATCTTCCGGCGTTTCCAGGTTCCGCCCCTTCGACCTCCACGACCGATCGACCGATGCAGGGATTGGATTCGGCCGCCTCGCATGCATGATGGCGCGCTTCCTGCTTAGAGGAGGCGCATCGAGCGGGCCGTCGGCCGAGACTCGGGATTGCTCCACGCACAGACAGGTTGACCATGACCAAGCGTCCCGACCCCGACAATGCTTTTCGTCGCCGCCTCGGCGCGGTGGAGAACGACCTGATCGACGAGTTGTTGGCCGGCAAGGTCGACCGCCGCACCTTCATGCGCCACGGCAGCATGCTGGGCCTGTCGCTTCCGGCGCTCGGCGGCCTCGCGGGTGCGGTGGGGCTCGTCGGCGCACCTGCCCCGGCCCGGGCGCAGGCGAAGCCGGGCGGAACCGTCCGGGTCGCGGCCGCGATGCCGGCCGGCGCCATCAACCCCGTCACGGTGGCCGACCAGGGCGGGTTGACGATGCTGATCCAGGGCGGCGAGTTCCTCTGCGTCACGCAACCGGACCTCACCTTGAAGCCGGTGCTCGCGGTGAGTTGGACTCCCAACGAGGACAGCTCGGTCTGGACCTTCAAGCTGCGCAGCGGGGTCAAGTACCACACGGGCGAGACCTTCAAAGCCGAGGACGTGGTGGCGTCCATCGACCGGTTGGCCGACAAGGCCAATGCCTCGAACGCGCTCTCCGCCTTCAAGGGGATCCTGTCGAAGGGCGGCACCCGCAAGGTCGACGACCTCACGGTAGAGTTCCACCTCGACGCCCCCTACGGCAGCTTCCCCTACGTGGTGTCGTCCGACAACTACAACTGCATCATGCTGCCGGCCGACTTCGCCGGCGACTACGAGAAGGCCTGGACCGGCACGGGCCCGTTCAAGCTCGACAAGTTCACGCCCAAGGTCGGCGCCTCCTTCGTGCGGTTCGACGGCTATTGGGGCGAGAAGGCCGTGCCCGACCGAACGGAGTTCACGTTCTACGATTCGGTGCAGCCTCGCATCCTGGCGCTGCAGGGCGGCACGGTCGACGTCATCGACCAGATCTCGGTCGCGGGCGGGCAAGCGGTCCTGAACGACCCGAACTTCACCGTGATCCGGGAGAAGAGCGCCGCGCACGAGCAGGTCCATATGCGCTGCGATACGGGGCCGTTCATGGACAAGCGCGTGCGCCGGGCGATGGCGCTCAGCATCGACCGCGAGAAGCTCGTCGCAGGCCTGTTCCGCGGCTTCGCGCTCATCGGCAACGACAGCCCCTTCGCGCCGGCCTTCCCGTCGACCGACACGAGCGTGCCGCAACGCAAGCAGGATCTGAAACAGGCGAAGGAGCTGCTCGAGGCCGCCGGCGTCGGCAAGGGGTTCAAGGTCACGCTGACCACCGAACGCTTCAACGAGATCCCGGATTACGCGATCCTGCTGCAGAACTTCGCCCGCCCGCTCGGCATCGACATCACGCTCAACGTCGAGGCGCAGGACGCCTATTACGGCAAGGCCGTCTACGGCCAGTCGGACTGGCTCGACAGCACGATGGGCATCACGGATTACGGCCAGCGCGGCGTGCCCAACGTCTATCTCCGGGCGCCTCTGCTCAGCGACGGCACCTGGAACGGCGCCCATTTCAAGAACCCCGACTACGATAGCCTCGTGACGGCGTTCGGCCGCACCTCGGACATCGGGGGGCAGCGGGCACTCGCGGGCAAGATCGAAACCCTGCTGCTCGACGAGACGCCGATCATCTTCGCCTATTTCTACGACTACCTCGTCGTGACGAAGAAGACGCTGGTCGGCATCCCGCCCATCGCCAACCGGCTGTTCCTCGACCGGGCGGGCTTCGTCTGAGGGGGCGGTCCGAGGGACCCTGGAGCGTCCTTCGACATGACCGCCTGCGGCGGTCGGCTCAGGACGAGGCAGGGGGGAAAATCGCATCGGGATGCCCCTTCAACGTTCCTCTTGCTGAGCCGGACGCGAAGCGTCCGTGTCGAAGCAACCGCCTTCAGCCCAGGATGACCACCTTGCTGAGGTGGCGCGGCGACGTGGTGTCGATGTCGCGCGCCTCGGCCACGCGCTCGCCGAGGATCTGCAGGGCCGGCAGGATCTCGAGCGTGCGCAGGATGGGGTCGTGGTCGACCTCGAACGTCACGTCGCCGGGGCCGCCGAACCCGATCACGAAGGCGCCCTTGGCGCGCATCTCCGCCGCAACCGCCGCTTCCTCGTCGCGCGTGTCCGGGCTGTAGAGCAGGACCGCCAGCGTGGTCCGGTCGACGAGGCTGATCGGCCCGTGCCGGTACTCCATCGTATGATAGGCTTGCGAGACGCTGAGGCTCATCTCCTGCAGCTTCAGCGCACCTTCCTGGGCTAGGCCGTGCATCGGGCCGGCGCCGAGATAAACGAAATGGGACCGCCCTTCCAGGGCCGATGCAAGCCGCGTGTCGAGCCGGTCGAGCAGCGCGGCGGCCTTGGCGGCGGTCCCCTCCGCGTCGACCGTGACGGCCGCGAGGCGCAGCCCGACCAGCAGCATGAGGCTCGCCGACGCGGTCATGACGATACCCTCGTCGGGATGCGTGTCGGCCACGATGGTGGTGGCCGCGGCGCGGACGATGCTGCTCTCCGGCTCGCAGGTGACGGCGACGGTCTTCAACCCGGCGGCACGGCTGACCGCGACGGCCTGCACGGTTTCGCTCGACTCGCCGCTTCGCGAGAGCGCGATCACCGTGAAGCCGGTATCGCCGACCTTGTAGGCCCCCCGCCGCCGCGCCCATTCCCCGCCCGGCACCGCGATCGCCGGTCGACCCATGAGGTTGAAGGCCCTTGCGACGACCTCCGCGAGATAGAACGATGTCCCGCAGCCCACGATGGCATAGTCGGCCGCGGAGGCCATCGGCACCGGGGTTGGGGCCTTGGCCCAGAACGGGAATTGTTCGCGGATCACCCGCTCCGTCGTGTTCATGCTGTGGCCTTCTGCTTTCGAATGCGTCACTTGCCGGAGCCGGCCATGAGCCCGCGCACCAGATAGCGGTTGAGGAAGAGGACGACGAGGATGGGAGGAACGATGGCCAGCACACCGGCCGCATTCATCAGTCCGTAGTCCACGTAGTTCTTGCTGACGAACTCGGGGATCAAGACCGTCAGCGGCTTCGTCGCGAGCGTCGGCGAGAACACGAGCGGGATCATGAATTGGCCCCAGGCGCTGAGGAACGTCAGGATGGCGCTGGCGATCAGCCCGGGGGCCGCGAGCGGCATGACGATCCGGACGAGAGCGTGGATCCGCCCTGCGCCGTCGAGCCACGCCGCCTCCTCGACCGACAACGGCAAGGATTGATAGACGCTGCGCATGAGCCACAAGGCCAGGGGCAGGAAGGCCGACACGTAGATCAGGGTGATGCCGAGATAGGTGTCGACCAGTCGGACGGCGATCATCAGCCTGTAGAGCGGGATCATCACCGTATAGGCCGGAATCGCCAGCGTCGCGACCACCAGGACGAAGATGATGTCGCGCCCGGGAAAGCGCAGCCTGACGAAGGCGTAGCCCCCGAAGGCGGCCAGCACCACGGTCACGACGGTAGCCAGAAGCGAGGTCAGGAGCGAGTTCACCAGCGCGCGGCTGAACTGCGGCCAGACCGATTGCGTGGCCGCACCCTGGTAGGTGCTCGTCGCGCCGAGCAGGTTCGCGTAATGCTCGAACGTGACCTCTGGCGGAACGAAATGCGGCGAGGCCGAAAGGAGATCGGTCGGTTTCGTGAAGCTCGTGACGATCGACCAATAGATCGGTCCCAGCGACCACAGGAGCAGGATCGCGATCCCGAACCCTACCCCGAACCTGCCGGACAGCGATCGGGCCATCAGTCGTACCTCGTCTCGCGGTAGACCCGCAGCACGTAGACGAGGGACACGAGAAGCGACGCCAGCATGACCAGAACCGACAGGGCCATGCCGTAGGAGAAATGCAGGTTCTGGAAGGCCGCCATATAGACTTCCGCGACAATCGTGCGGGTGTCGAGGCTCGATCCGTTGAGGATCCAGGCTTCGTCGAAGAGGTTGAACGCGAAGACGGTCGACTGGCTGAGTGCGATGGCGAGGCCGCCCGCGATCAGGGGAAGCGTGACGAACCGGAAGCGTTGCACCGGTCCGGCACCGTCGAGTCGTGCCGCCTCGAGCAGGTCGGCCGGCACGCCCTGCAGGGCCGAGAGCAGGATGACGGCCGTGAGCGGCATCATCCGCCAAACGTGCACGAGGCCGATCAAGACGAGCGCGGTCGCGCGGTCGTTGAACCAGACGTGGTTCGCCGCGATGGCGCCGCTCGCCTTCAGGACACCGTTCAGGAGTCCGTAACTCGGGTTGTAGATCCAGAGCCACACGATGGCATTGATCACGGGGGGCAGCGCCCAGGGCAGAACGGTCGCGGCGAGAAGCCAGCGGCGGCCCTTCTCGACCGCGTTGAGCAGCAGCGCCACGGCGAGGCCGCCGGCGGTTTCGACCACGACCGCGAACACCACGTAAGCGAAGGTGTTCAGCCAGGCGGCGCGCACGTTCGGGTCGGTCATCAGGTCCGCGTAGTGCTGGAACCCGATGAAAGGCGTCCCAAGCTTCAGGGGATCGATGCGGTGCAGGCTGTCCCACAGGGTGAGCAGCACCGGGCCGAAGACGAGCGCCCCCATGACGATCACGATCGGAGCCGCGAGGGCCAGGCCGAGCCTCGCCTCCTCGGCCTTGCGTCGCCGCAATGCCGAGCCTCGGGGTGCCTCGTCCGCGATCGTGATGGCACTCATGATCGGGGATCCGCGGCGCCGCTCCCTATTGCTTCATGGCTTCGGCGGCTCCCGCCGCGATCGCCTTGACCGCATCGTCGACCGACATCTGGCCCTTGGCCACCTGGTTGATGGCGGTCGCTGCGGCGCTCGAGAATTGCGGGTACCAGCCCGGAGTCCCCTGGGCGAACAGCGGCTCCACCAAGGCTGCTTCCTCGATCAGCACCTTGCCGCCCGCCAGCTTGCCAGCCTTGTCGAGCGCGTCGAGCACGGTTGTCCTGGTCGGCAGGTTGCCGAGCGCCGTGTAGCATTCGGTCTGGTTCTCGGGCTGCAGCAACCAATTGATGAAGGCGCCGGCCGCCTCCTTGTGGGTCGAGGCCTTGGGGATCCCGACGGCACCGGGAAGCCCGAAGGTTCGGCTCTTGCCCGTGACGCTCGGCATCAGGGCCGCGACCGCGCTCCCGGCCACCTTCGACTTCTCCTTGTCGTTGTAGAGCGCGAGGTTTCCGGCCCAACCCGCCACATCGAACGTGATCTGCCCGTTCTTGAAGAGTTCCTGGATGTCGACGTCCTTGAGGCCGGTCGAGGCCGGGTCGACGAGCCCCGCCTTCATGGCCTCGGCTTCCCAGGCCAGGGCCTTGTAGCCCGCCGAATCCTTGGCGGTGAACAGCGGCTTGAAGTCGTGATCGAAGAGCTCCCCGCCGAAGGCCTTGGTGAGGAGGTACCAGGCCGTGGCGCTCCCTTCGGTCGCCGAGAGCGGCAGGCCGATCGGGTAGGTGACTCCGGCCTTGGCCTTCACGGTCTTGGCATCGGCCATGAGTTCGTCGAGGGTGGTCGGCGCCTTGTCGATGCCGGCCTTCCTGGTCTGCGCCTCGTTCAGGATCAGCACCCGGTAGTCGTTGTTGTACGGCATGGCGATCAGCTTGCCGTCGAAGGTGAAGATCTTCTCGGTCGGCGCGTCCTGCCGGAGCGCCGCGCTGACCACGCCGTCGAGCGGCTCGTACCAGCCCGCGGCACCGAACTGGCCGACCCAGGACCAATCGACCTCGGTGACGTCGGCCGGAGCGCTGCCGGCGAGCGTCGAGGTGACGATCTTGGTTCGGATATCGTCCCACCCGAGCGTCTGCATGTCGATCGCAATGCCGGTCTCGCCGGTGAACCTGTCGGTCATGTCCTTGGGCAGCGTCCCCCACGGCGGCAGCAGCACCGTGATGCTCTGCCCCGCATAGGGTTTGGTCTGCGCCGACGCGGGTCCCGCCAGCAAGGCCGCAGTAACGGCGCCCGCACCGAGTAGTCTCTTCCAAACTTGGCTCATGCTGTGCACTCCTGTTCTGGCTGTTCCGGAACACCGCCGGGCCGCATCGCTGCAGCGAGCGAGGCAGCGAGCCGGCTGCGCCACGCCCCATCGGTCGCCCAGCCCGAACGCCGGGCCGCTTCGAGGATCGCACCGCCGACCGGTGGGAACTGCGGTGGCGTGGGCGGACCCAGGCGATCGACCATGCCGCGCATGATCGAAGCGCTCGTGAACACGCTGCCCGCGTAACTCCAGATCAGGGGCTCGGGCGATCCGATGAGGCGCCATGCCGCCCGAACCTGGCGACCGAGTTCATCGGAGGCCCGCGCCATCAGGCGAGCCGCAGTCGGGTCGCCGGCATCGGCCAGTCGGTCGACGACCACAGCGAGAGCCGCGATGCCCGAACGCCGATGCGGCAGGCCGTAGACCCAAGCCAATAGGCCGTGCTGGTCGAGGCCGAGGTGCTCCAGGACGCTCCGCGCGAAAGCGGCGTGATCCGAGCGGCCGTCGATGGTCCGGGTGATGTCGGACAGGGCCTCGCGCCCGATCCAATAGCCGCTTCCCTCATCGCCGATCAGGTCTCCCCAGCCACCCGTACGACGATGCAAGCCGCGACCGTCGCCCGCCCAGGCCATGGAGCCCGTCCCGGCCAGCGACAAGACGCCGGCACGGCCCGCCAACGCGCCCTCGAAGGCCACGTGCACATCGTTGAGGATGTCGAGGGCGACATCGAACAGACGTCCCGCCGCCTCCCTTTGGGCGTCCGAGACGGACGCGACCTCGGCGTGGCACGACAGGCCCAGAACGGCGCGACGAAGATCGCCGCCGCCGGTCCCGATCGCCCCGACCAGGGCGGCGAGATCCCGGCGCCATTGCGGATTGCCGAAGGGATCGAGCCCCGGGCCGTGATGAAGCGCCGTGACCGCTCCATCCCGATTCGCAAGGGCGACGACGGTCTTGCTGCCGCCGCCGTCGAGCCCGAGGACGAGGTCGCGGCTCATCCGGCGCCGCTGGTTTTGGCGATCTCGCGTGCTGCGGCCTCGGCATCGGAGGGCGACTCGGGGCGACCCTGCGGTGCGATCGTCACCACGGCCCCGGCCTCCGCGAGACGCCGGCGATGCACGGCGCCGAGCTGCCGGTCCGAGATCACCACCGTGGCGCCTCCGACCGGTGCCACGAGGTACGTGGCACGGTGCCCGAACTTGCTCGCATCGGCCAGGATCACGACGGAGGCAGAGCGGGCCATCATGGCCTTGTTGAGGCTCGCCTCGGCGGCGTCGAGGCTATAGATGCAGCCGTCGTCCCCAATGGCGCTCGCGCCGAGAAACAACTGGTCGAACCAGAGCCCGTCCAGCATGGTTTCGGCCGCCGGGCCGACCAGGGACGCGTTCTCGCTCCGCAACTGGCCACCCAGGAGCGTCACCCGGAGCTTCGGCACGTCCATCAGGTCCTGCGCCACGAGAAGGCCGTTGGTGAACAGCGAAAGCGGCATGGGACTGACCCGCAGACGGCGGGCCAGTTGCAGGACCGTGGTCCCGGCATCGAGAAACACCGCTGTCTGCGGCCGTAGCAGCGCGAAGGCAGCCGCGGCGATGGCGCGCTTCTGCACGAGGTTGTGACGCTCCCGTGTCGCGAAGCCGACTTCGACATGGGCGCCCGACGCGATCCGCGCACCTCCGTAGGTGCGGCTGACCACGCCCTGCCGCTCGAGCGCCGCGAGGTCTCGCCGGACCGTGGCGACCGAGGCGCCGGTCGCGCGGGAGAGTGCCTCGATCGACGAGGTGCCGCACGTGTAGAGCTGGTGGCGGATGGTTTCGAGCCGGTCTGGCTTCATGACGATGGGTCCCGTCCCGCACGCCACGCTCGTTCCATGTCCGCTCAAAGTCAATCGCGAATCTGCGCGTCTATGATCGAAATTCAGCGGGGTCGCGCTCTGTGGCGCGTTTGGCGCGGCTGCAAGTTCCTGGAGGGAGCGGGACTTGCGTGCTACAGGAGACCTATCGCGCGACCATGGCCGGCGATGATCTGCATCTTGAGTTTCGGAAGGCCGGAGCGGGACGAACGGGTCGATGGGCAAGCGCGCGACGGTAAGCCGGATCGGCAGGCCGACCGAGGCCGACGGTGCAATTCGTCGCGATCGGCCGATGAGGGCATCCGAGCCAACGGAGCCGGACCTGCGGGTCGGGATCACGGGCCAGGATCCGCATGCGAGCCAGGGTGCCCGCGACAACATCCTCGAAGTCGCGATCGGGCGCGAGGTGCGGAGCTTCCGCAACAAGCTCGGTATCACGGGCGGCGACCTCGCAGCCGCCACCGGCCTGTCGCTCGGCATGCTGTCCAAGATCGAGAACGGCATGACGTCGCCGTCGCTGACCACGCTTCAGGCGCTGTCCCGCGCTCTCGGGGTCCCGGTGACGGCTTTCTTCCGCCGCTTCGAGGAGCGGCGCAATGCCGTCTTCGTCAAGGCCGGCGAAGGCTTGGCGATCGAGCGGCGCGGCACGCGCAACGGCCATCAGTACCACCTGCTCGGCCACACGAACGACCGCGGTTCGCGCGTCGTCGTCGAGCCCTACATGATCACGCTCACAGAAGAATCGGACGTCTTCCCGCTGTTCCAGCACGCGGGGCTCGAGTTCCTCTACATGCTGGAAGGCGAGGTCGTTTATCGCCACGCCGACAAGCTCTACACGATGCTGCCCGGCGACAGCCTCTTCTTCGACGCCGACGCACCTCACGGCCCCGAAGAACTGCGGCGCCTGCCGATCCGCTTCCTGTCGATCATCTCCTATCCTCGGGAAGAGGAATGATACCGACCACCGAAAGGGGTCTCACCCATCTTTGCTGAGCGGCCCGCAGGGCCTGTCGAAGCACGCAGGGACTCGGCCTCGGCCAGCTCCGCCGGAGCGTGCTAGGGCGTCACGAAGCGGATGGGCGGCGTTTTGTCGGCGCAGGACGCGTCGGGGGGCTCCGTCGGCCGGTCGATGAAGGCGGAAGCGATGCCGGCCCCGCACGGGCTGAAAGCCCGCACGTTGTGTCCCACCCGAGCGATTTCGACCCAACGCGCGTTCGGGCCGATCTCCTCGGCGACATGGCGGCTGAGCGCCGGTCCAGAGACGGGGTCAAATTGACCAGCCAGCACCAGCGTCGGCGTCTTGGTGCCGGACGGCACCAGCGGAGGTAGGCCGAGGTCCGACCAGGTCCCGCAGATCCCGTAGAGCTGCATCCGGTCCATGGCCGACGCGTCGGCCGGCAACGCCTCGCGATAGTGCGGGCGGTCGCGGCATTCGACGGCGGCGTGCAAGGCCGAGCTCCCGGCCCCGAGGATGGAAAGGACGGAAGCGAGCGCCGTCCCGGCCTCCTGGCCGTCTCCGTGATGGACCGCCGCGATCAGCCGCGGCAACGTTGGGTAGTTGGGCGGGTAATAGATCAGATTGCTGACGAGCGCCTCGAACAACGAGGCCGTGAGCCAGATCCTAACGCTCGCGCTTCCGAGCTGCGGCGGTGCCGCGACCATCACGGGCGAGCGAGTGAGCCGATCCAACGTCTCCCGGTATGTGCCATCGAGTTCGGCATAAGCGCTCGCGCAGGCCCGGTCTTCGGCACAATTGGCGAAGAAGGCGGCCCGTGCCCGGCCCGTCAGGACGGACCACAGTGGTATGGGGTCCGGCGGATAAAGCGAATCGAGTACAACCGACCGCAAAGCTTCGGGATGCAACGTCTCCAGCGTCATGGCCACCGCAGTCCCGTAGGACTCGCCGTAGACGTTCCAACGATCGATGCCGAGCGCTTGCCGGACGTGCTCGTAATCCTCGACCGTCACGCGCGTGCCGAACTTCCCGAGATCGAGGCCCCGCATGACGGCTTCGTCATGGCACGCCGTGTAGGCGGCGCGCCGGGCGGCCTGCGCTTCGGGGCTCGCGTTCCCTGCGACCGCGACGGTCGTCTCGAGGAGCCCCGCCTCGTGGTCGGGACAGAGGCGGGGCTCCGACCGACCGGTTCCGCGTTGATCGACGAGGATGAGATCGCGGTCCGGCGCATAGGGTGAGCGGGCCTGATGCGCCGCATAGATGGTCAAAGGGGATCCGGGGCCGCCGCTGATATAGACGACGGGATCGGGCCGCGATGGCTGCGTGATGCTCTTCACGACGATGACCGCCAAAGCGAAGCGTCCCCCGCCGGGGTTGCCGTAATCGCGAGGGACGCTGACGGTCCCGCAGCGCAGCCTTGGCCGAAGCTCCGGCGTGAGGTCGGGGAGGCTGCACGCTGCCTCGATGAACGTGGGTCGAACTCGATCCGTCTGATCCGCCGCGGAGGACGGCAGCGACAGGCTCAGCAGCAGGGAGGCCGCGCAGATCGCGATGCTGAAGCGGCCTTCGGGTTGGCGTTTCATCTCGTTCGCGCCTCGAATCCGCATCACCGATGGTCGCATGTTGTCACCGAGAGCTTTGCGTTCGCAACAGATGCGGCGTCATCCCGGCACTTTGCTTCGACCATTGCCAGGTGTGAACAAAGCCACGCTCAATCGCCTTGCGGCTCCCAGCCGACCCTTCCATCGTGGGGCGGGACTCGGCCTTTGGAACACGCAGCCATGCGCCGGACAGCGACACGGCGGCCGCAGGATCTAACGCGAAAGCAAGGGGTGTCCGAGGTGGCGAGTTTCGAACTGGGCGGTGCGCCCATGAGCCTGACGACCGTCATGGCGGCCGGCCGGCCCGGCAGCCGTGTGTCTCTATCGGCGGCGGCGCAGGAGAAGGTCGCGGCCGCCCGTCGCGTGGTCGAGCGCTATGCCGCGGGCGACGAACCGATCTACGGGCTCAATACCGGCCTCGGCGGCAACGTCGGATATCGGCTGTCGCGACCCGAGATCGAAGCCTTTCAGATCCAGCTGATCCGGGGCCGCTGCATCGGGGTCGGAGACGCCTTCCCCGAACCCGTCGCACGCCGCATGTTCCTCTGCCGCCTGATCGGGTTGGCGCAGGGCGGCTCGGGCATCTCGCCTCCGGTGCTCGACACGATGGTCGCGATGTATAACGCCGGCCTCACGCCCGTGATCCCCGGCCGCGGCTCCATCGGTGGGGGCGATCTCGGCCTCTGTGCCCATCTCGGGGCCGCCGTGATCGGCGAGGGCGAGGTCTTCGTCGAGGGCCGGCGCCGCCCTGCCGCCGAGGCACTCGCCGCGGCCGGTCTGAAGCCAGCCGTGCTCGGCCCCAAGGATGGCCTGGCGATCCTGAACGCGAGCGCGGTCAGCTGCGGCCATGCCGCGACGGTGCTCGACGCGCTGGCTCGGCTGCTCGACATTTCGGCTCTGGCGGCGGGGTTGAGCCTCGAGGGCTACGCGGGCAACCCGAGCATCTTCGATCCGCGCCTGGCGGCTGCCCGCCCCGCGGCCGGCCAGATCCGTGCCGCGGCCCTGTTCCGCGGCCTGCTGGCCGGGAGTTCCCGGCACGATCCGGGCGCGGCGCGCTCGATCCAGGATGCCTTGAGCTTCCGGACGCTGTCCCAGGTCTACGGCCCCGTCTTGACGAGCCACGACGCGGCGGTCGAGGCCTTCGAGACCGAGATCAATGCGGCGGCCGACAACCCTCTCGTGATGGCCGAGGACGACCTGATCCTCTCGACCGCCAATTTCCACACGCCGGCGATCGCCCTCGCGTTCGACACGCTGGCGATCGCACTTTGCCATCTGGCGACGGGATCGGCCTATCGCACGATCAAGCTCATGAACCCGGCGCTCTCCGGCCTGCCCAAATACCTGTCGCCCATCGGGGGCGCCTCGAACGGCTTCAACTCGCTCCAGAAGACGGCCTCATCTCTGCACGGCGAGATCCGTCTGAAGGCCATGCCGGCCAGCCTCGACGCGCTTGCGGTCTCCGAAACCGTCGAGGACCACGCGCCGCAAACGCCGCTGACCATACGCAAGCTCGACGAGCAGCTGGTGCCCTTCCGCCTGCTCGTCGCCATCGAGGCGCTGGTGGCGGCGCAGGCCGTGGATCTGCGGGGGCGACCGCGCCTGGCGCGGCCAACGCAGGTGTTGTTCGACGCGATCCGCGCCGCAGGCGTCCCGATGCTGGTCGAGGATCGGGCGACCGGGCCGGACGTCGACCGGGTGGCGGCGCTGTTCGAATCGGAGGAGTTTCAGCATCTGATCGCGGGGCTGGTCGAGCAGGGCTGAGCGCTGCGACCGCCTCCTCACCGCACTGCGCGTGGCGGAGGAGGCGAGGTCATCACTCCGGAGCGAAACCCGCCGACGTCGGCGCGCCGTCGTCGAAGCGCGCCAGGTAATCGAGGGCGGTCGGGCGCCAGCGGATCAGGCCCTTGTAGGTCGCGAGGTCCTCGGGCAGGTCGCGCAGCACGCGGTGCATGCGCCGCGCCCACTTCGGCACGGTGACCAGTTCGTCGAGCGCGATGAGATAGCAGCGGATCGGGAACACGATGGCGTTGGAGCGCGGCAGGCGCCAGAAGCTCTGCAGCTCGACCCTGAGATGCACCTTGCGACCGACGTTCTCCGGCGTCACGGTCGTGCGATCCGTGCCCCACTTGTGGTAGTTCTCGGGGCTCGTGTCGAGGCGCGGGTTGACCGTCATGGTCCAGTTGAAGCGGCGCGTCGGCTGGCCCTGGCGCAGGTTCAGCATGAACTTCAAGGCGCGATCGAACACGCCCATCTCGTGGGCGCGCGGCACCGGGGCGTGCCATTCCATGAAGTTCATGCCGATGTCGAAGTCGAGCGACCAATCGGCCTGGGTGGTGACGATCCCGGCATCCATCCAAAGATTGCCGTCGCGCTGGTCGAGGATGCAGAAGTCGCCCTGCGATTGGCGCGTGATGTACTCCATCGGCCCGTACGGCAGGGTCGACTCGTCCCCGAACACGAAGCTGTCGTCGATGCCGAGCGGCCGGTTGATCCAGCGCCAGCGGCTGCCGTCGCGGTGCAGTTCGAAATGCTCCGGGTAGCCCGCGGCCTGCTGCTCCATCAGGAGCTCCAGGAGGTCCCATCCGGCCAGCGTCATGTGAGGCAGCGACTGGCAGCGCAGAGGGTCTTCCTTCAGCACCAGCGCCCGGTCGTGCATTTCAGCGACGTAATGCTCGTCGACGTCGATCAGGCTTTCGAAGGCCGTCTCGGGCCGGCCCTTGACGTGCGGCTCGATGTTGACCGCATACATGTAGTCGTCGCGATCGAAGGGGAACGGGAAGCGGCGGATGCCGGCCGCGCTGTTGCGGAACGTGAAGTCGTCGCGGAACGTCTCTTGGCGAAACACGATGCCCATGGTCAGCTCCGGGGCTAGAGATCGAGAACCAGCGACGACCCCTCGAAGCGGGACACGCAGGGCATCACCTTGCTTCCCGAGGCCTTTTCGTCGTCGGTCAGGTAGTGGTCGTGGTGGAGCAGGGTGCCGTCGCAGGCCAGCACCGCGGTCTCGCACTGGCCGCAGGCTCCCCCGCGGCACATGGAGGGCGCGTCCACGCCCGCGGCCTCGATGGCCTCCAGCATGCTCTGGTGGGAGCCCACCCGGACGCTGAGGTCGGAGCGCGCGAGCCGCACCGCATAGGGTTCGCCGATGGCAGGCGCGATGAAACGCTCCACGTGCAGGGCCTGTTCGGGCCAGCCGAGGCCGCGCGCCGCCCCCAGCACCCAATCGATCATGGCGGCGGGGCCACAGACCGAGAGATGCGTGCCCAGCGGCTGAAGTCCGAGCAGCCTGTCGAGGTCGATCCGCTCGCCGCGGTCGTCGTGGTAGACCTGGATGCGGGACCCGTGCGCCGCGACGAGATCGTCCGCGTAGGCCGCGTGCTGGCGCGACCGGACCGCGTAATGGAGCTCGAACGGCTTATGGTCGCGCCCGAGCTGGTCCAGCACGGCGAGGAACGGCGTAATGCCGATGCCGCCCGCGACGAGCAGGTGTTTGCGGGCGCGCTGCTCGAGCGCGAAGAGGTTGACGGGGTGGCCGATGACGAGCGTCGTGCCGACGCCGATGGCGTCGTGCAGGAAGCGCGAGCCGCCCCGCCCGTTCTCGTCGCGTCGCACGCTGATCATGTAGTGCGACGTGTCGGACGGACGGCTCATCAGCGAATAGGCGTTGCGGCGCAGGATGACGCCGTCGTTGAGTTCGACCGTCACGTGGGCGCCGCCGGCAAAGGTCGGGAGAGGCTCGCCGTTCGCGGCTTCCAGGCGGAAACGCTTGATCAGCGGCGTCACTTCGACCACCTCGGTGACCGTCACGACGATCTTGGGCGAACGATCGCTCACCGATAGAGCTCCTCCGCTGCGGGCAGGACGCCCGGTTCCTCGGCATCGATGCAGACGCCCTGGAAGGCCGCGATCCGCCGAGAGTAATGGTCGCGCACGAAGAGGTGGAGACCGCAATGGGCGCAGACCGCCGGCTGGGTCGTGACGTCCTCGGTGATGCCCTTGCAGTGCACGCATTGGACGCGCCGCTTCAGCGACCCGCGGTGCTCGGTCTCGATCGCGGCGTGATCGATGCCGGCCTCGAGCGCGAGGCGCATCGCCTGCCCGATCAGCCCCTCGGTGCCCGCGAGGTAGACCCGCGTCCCCATGCGGGCGGTCGATAGCGCCTGGGCCAGGCGCGGCAGGGCGGCGGCGACCGACGGGCCTTCGTAGAAGCTGTCGGGGTGGAGCGCCCGCAGCGCCTCGCCAACGTTTCGCGATGAGCCGGAGTCGGGAATATAGATGATATGCGCTTTCCCAAAGAACGCGGGTGACGCTTTTGCGGCGAGATCGAGGATCGCCGACGCGCCCTCTCCGTCCGCCACGAAGAGGTGCAGCGCGCCGGGTCGCGGTTGCAACGTGCCGTAGACAGGACGGCTCTTGATGCTCGGCTCAGGCACCGGTCCCACTCCGCAAGCCCAGCACCTCCTCCCCTACCCTTCGGGTGGTCCCCCTCCTCCGCCTCGCGGAGGAGGACAGACGCCGCGCCTTATCCTCCTCCGCACCGCGGAGGATGGGGACCAGGCGAAGCCCGGTGGAGGAGGTTCCGGCGCCCTGTCTCACGCGGCGTTGCGCTTCGTCTTGCCGGGGTCGTCGAAGGTCAGCGAATGCGCTGCGGCCTTGCACTCGACGGTCTTGCCGCGCACCGTGAGCGGCACGCCGTCCTTGGCGGCGCCGACCGCCAGGCGGGCGATGGCGAGAGAACGCTTGGTCTGCCGCGAATACATCCCGCAGGTGACGACGCCGACCGGCTTGCCGTCGGCGAAGAGTTCGTCCCCGGCATCGAGGACCTTGTCCGTATCCGCTATGACGCCGTAGATCTTGAAGCGCTCCTTGCCTTTGAGGCGCGCATGTTCCTCGGCGCCGCGAAAGCCGGTCTTTCCCGGCGAGACCGTGAAGTCGAGGCCGAGTTCCCACAGCGTGTCGCCGGGCTCCTCGTCGGCGAAGGGATACATCTGCGAATTGTCGTAAGGATAGAACAGGAGGTAGCTCTCGACCCGGAGCCAGTCGAGCGCCGTGAAGGAGGCCGGGACGATGCCCATCTCGCGTCCCTCGGCGACGACCCGGTCCCAGATCGCCGGCGCGTCCTCGGCCCGGCAGAAGATCTCGTAGCCGCGCTCGCCCGTATAGCCCGTCCGCGAGATCATGACGGGACAGCCGAACAGGGTCGTCGGCATGTGGTGAAAGTACTTGAGGGCGCGAATGCCGGGGACGTGCCTTTCGAGGTAATCGACCGCGAGCGGCCCCTGCAGCGACAGGTCCTGCAGGTCGTCGTCGAACAGGATCGCGGCATTCTTGCCCGCGATGTCGCGGGTGAGTTCTTCGTGACCCGTGCCCGAGCCGATCACCACCATCCAGGCATTCGGACCGGTGCGGTAGAGGATGCAGTCGTCGGTGAACTTGCCGGCATCGTTCAACATGCAGGCGTAGACGCATTTGCCGGGCGTGACCTTGCGGACGTCCCGCGTCGTGGCACGCTGCAGGACGTGGTGCGAATGCGGGCCGACGAGGTGCACCTTCCGCAAACCCGACACGTCCATGATGGCCGCCTTGGTCCGGATCGCCTCGTGCTCGTCGGCAAGGTCGCTCGCCGTATAGGTCCAGGCCGTCTCCATGCCGTTCCAATCTTCGAGATTGGAACCGAGCGCCCGGTGCCGGTCGGCGAGCGGCGAGCGCCGCCAAGACATCACGCTCATCGAGAGACCCTCCGTTCGGCTGCGCGAAGGTTTCCAGCCACGAAGGGAATTTGTCTAGCAGGAAATTCGTCGCCAGCGAACCGTCGGGATCGCTCGAAGATGCACTGCCCGAAATCTGTGCAAGTTGATCAAACTATGGATTTGACCGCTTCGCGCCTTGTGTGAGACTTCACTACCAGGAAATATTTTTTCGATTGGTATAGCGAGGCGGCAAGGCAGCCGCTCTGGTCGAGTTCCACTTTACATCGTCGAGTGAGGGACACCATGACCGCAATCACGGACAACATCGTACCCGAGTCCGGTCAGTTTCACCGCGCCATCAACTGGCAGGGCGCGTTCTGGGTCGCGAGCGGCGTCCCGGCCCTGGTCCTCTTCTCCATCGGCGGCCTCGCGGGCACCACCGGCACGCTCGCCTACGTGATCTGGACGCTGTCCATGATGATGGGCTTCATCCAATCCTTCACCTATGCGGAGATCGCCGGGCTTTATCCCAACAAGACCGGCGGGGCCTCGATCTACGGCGCCACGGCCTGGCTTCCCTATTCGAAATTCATCGGGCCGCTGTCCGTCTGGTGCAACTGGCTCGGCTGGTCGCCGGTCCTGTCGCTCGGCTGCTCGATCGCGGCCGCCTATATGCTGAACGCCATCGCTCCCATCCCGGCCTATACGGCCACCTCGCCCGAGGTCGTGGCCTGGATCGCCAGCCATGCCGGAACCGCGCCCGCCGATGCCGTGACGGCCGTGACGGCGGCCGCCACACCGGCCCTGCGCAGCTGGTCGCTCTTCAGCCAGTCGCTCGGACCCGTGTCGTTCTCGCTCAACGCGACCTTCTTCATCGGCGTCGTGCTGATGCTCGTGACCTTCGCGATCCAGCACCGCGGGATCCTCGGCACGGCCAATGTACAGAAGTACGTCGGGCTCCTGGTCATCGTGCCGATGCTCATCGTCGGCGTCGTGCCGCTCGTCACGGGCCAGATCCATTGGGCGAACTACGGGCCGCTTGTGCCGCTGGCCGCGGCAGGCGCGCCCGCGCCGGGGGCCTGGAACGCACCCGGATGGACCCTGGTGCTCGGCGGAATGTTCCTGGCCGCCTGGTCGACCTATGGGTTCGAGACGGCCGTCGCCTATACGAGCGAGTTCAAGAACCCAGGCACCGACACGTTCAAGGCCATCTTCTACTCGGGCCTGCTCTGCATCGTGCTCTATATCCTGGTGCCGTTCAGCTTCCAGGGCGTGCTCGGGCTCGACGGCATGCTGGCCGGGCCGATCGGCGACGGGTCGGGTGTGGCCGACGCCATGGCCGGGATGGTGGGTGGCGGCGCCTTCGTGCACGGGCTCCTCGTGATGATGATGGTGCTGGCGCTGCTGCTCTGCATCATGACCGCCATGGCGGGCTCGTCGCGCACCCTCTACCAGGGTTCGGCCGAAGGATGGCTGCCGCGTTACCTCAGCCACCTCAACGAGCACGGATCGCCCACGCGTGCCATGTGGACCGATCTCGTGGTGAACCTCTTCGTCCTGGCGATCGCGTCGGCCGATGCCACGAGCTTCTTCTTCATCCTGGCCGTGTCGAACTGCGGTTACATCGTGTTCAATTTCCTGAACCTCAACGCGGGCTGGATCCACCGGGTCGACAACGGCGACATGCGGCGGCCCTGGCGGGCTCCGACCTGGCTGCTGGGGCTCGGCATCGTCTTCGCCTTCCTCAACATGGTCTTCATGGGCGCGGGGGCCAAGACCTGGAACCCGCTGGCCCTCTGGGCCGCGATCGTCGGGATCGCACTCGTCGTACCGCTCTTCCTGTACCGGCACTACGTCCAGGACGGCGGGCGCTTCCCGGTCCATATGCTCGAGGACCTCGGCATGCCGGCCAATGCCTTGAGCCGGAAGAAAGCCGGCATGCTTCCCTACCTCACGCTCGCGGCCGGCGTGCTGGTGGTCCTCGTGTCGAATTGGCTGTTCCCGCTCCCGGCCTGATGGACACTTGTCGTCCTTGTCGGCGACACAGGAGCGAGTAGGATCGCCCGGCGCGAAAGCCCGGGCTGCCGGCCACCATCGGGCATGGCCAACGAAGGAAGATCGACGATGCGGGTTGCGATCATCGGTGCAGGTCCCAGCGGTCTCGCCCAACTCAGGGCGTTCGAATCGGCCCGGCGGCTCGGCGCCGAAATCCCCGAGATCGTCTGCTACGAGAAACAGGACAACTGGGGCGGGCTCTGGAACTACACGTGGCGGACCGGGCTCGACGAGTTCGGCGAACCGGTGCATGGCAGCATGTACCGGTACCTTTGGTCCAACGGCCCCAAGGAGTGCCTCGAGTTCGCCGATTACACGTTCGAGGAGCATTTCGGCCGGGCCATCCCGTCCTACCCGCCCCGCGCCGTGCTGCACGACTATATCGCGGGCCGGGTCGAGCGCAGCGACGTCCGCAAGTATATGAAGTTCTGCCACGCCGTCCGGCATGTCGCGTTCGACGTCGAGAGACGGCTCTTCACCGTCACGGTCAAGGACCTCGTCGAGGACAGGATGCTGTCCGAGACCTTCGACTTCGTGGTGGTGGCGACCGGCCATTTCTCGACACCCAACGTTCCCGCTTTCGAGGGGCTGGAGAAGTTTCCGGGCCGCGTCATGCATGCCCATGACTTCCGCAGCGCCGACGAGTTCAAGGGCAGGAACGTCCTCGTCATCGGGGCGAGCTACTCGGCCGAGGACATCGGCATCCAGTGCCACAAATACGGGGCGGCCTCGATCACCTTCAGCCATCGCACGAAGCCGATGGGCTTCGATTGGCCGGAGGGCTTCACCGAAGTCCCGTTGCTGACCCGGATGGTGGGCAAGACGGCGCACTTCAAGGATGGTTCGAGCCGCGAGGTCGATGCCGTCGTGCTCTGCACCGGCTACAAGCACCACTTCCCGTTCCTGCCCGACGATCTGCGGCTCAAGACCAACAACCGGCTCTACCCGCTCGGCCTCTACAAGGGCATCTTCTGGGAGAGCAACCCGCAGTTGATCTACATCGGCATGCAGGATCAATACTACACGTTCAACATGTTCGACGCGCAAGCCTGGTACGCCCGCGACGTCATGATGGGGCGGATCGCCGTGCCTTCGCCCGACGCGATGGCGGCCGACATCAAGGACTGGCGCGCCCGCGAGGAAGTGCTGGAAGACGCGTTCCAGGCGATCGACTACCAGACCGAATACGTCCGGGACCTCCTCAAGGCCACCGACTATCCCCGGCTCGACGTCGACCGCGTGGCCGAACTCTTCAAGGAGTGGGAGCACCACAAGGTCGAGGGCATCCTGACTTACCGTGATCGAGCCTATCCCTCGACCGTCACCGGCACGATGTCGCCCTCGCATCACACGACATGGATCAAGGCGCTTGACGACAGCCTGCCGACCTTCCTGAACGCGCCCGAGGCAGCGGCCTGAGCCCGCGCCAGCCTTGGATGCGCTTACGCTCTTCGGCCTCGCGGCCGTCACCGCCATGCTGCTCTGCTATGCGTTCGAGAGCCGGGGGGCCTGGGTGACCTTTGCCTTCGCGCTGTCTTGCGGCGCGAGCTCGCTCTACGGTTTCCTGCAGGGGGCCTGGCCGATTGGCCTCGTCGAGGGCATATGGGCTTTCGTGGCCCTCAACAAGTGGCGGCTGCTGGTCAGGGCGTAACGTTCCGGTCGAGCGACACGAAGCGCTGCCGGATCGACAATTTTGGTGCCATACCCTCGACTTGTCGTCCCGAGCCAGCCGCGATGCGGCGCGGTCGAAGGACGAGAAGTTGAGGGCGCCCTCGTCCTTCGACACGACCGCGTCCCGCGGCCGGCTCAGGATGAGGGCTACTCCATCGTAGTTGAGTGGCTTAGTCATGAACGAGTTTGTCGCGCCTCCCGCCACCCGACCCCGCCTTCCAGAACGAATGGTGGTTCGCGGCGGCGCCTCGGCGGCCGTGTCGCTGAAGGCCGGCGATCGGCTTCGCATCAGCGATCCGGAAGGTTTGCAGCCGGCCGAACTGTTCCTCCTGGGCCTGTCGAGCCTCACCGAAGATCCGCCCGGACTCGTGCGATCCCCCGACGGGCCGGGTCTCGCCGGCCGCCTGCTGAACCCCGACCCTGAGACCGCCACCACGCTCCGCGCCCTACGGGACGCCGGTGTCGAGGCCGGAGACGCCCGCCCGTACCGCGTCTTAGACCGGGACCATGCGGCCGGCGCCTTCGTGTTGTGGACGGCGCCCGCCGATCTCGTCGCCGTGGTAACCGCTCCCGGCATCGCGATGGCGCCCGACGAACAATCCCCCTCGACCGATCTTCTCGTCGACGTCGAGCGGTCGGCGCGCTCGGCCACGGTGCTTCCGCCGCCTCTCGCCGATGTCGCGCTCGACCTGCGGGTGCCGGCCGCCCAGGCGCGCGCCTACCGGGTCCGGGCGGGCGACTACATCCAGATCATCGACGTCGAGGGCCGGCAATGTTCCGACTTCCTGGCCTTCGATGCGGCGGCCCTCGAGCAAGGCGTCGAGAAGGGGCTCGACGCGACGACGACCCGGACCCTCATGGGCTCGGCCTTCCCCGGCCCTGGGCTCCATTCCAAATACTATGACGAGGACATGCGTCCCCTGATCGAGGTGGTGCGCGACACCGTCGGCCGGCACGACACCTTCGCGCTCGCCTGCACGGCGAAATATTACGAAGACGCCGGTTACCCGGGCCACCCCAATTGTTCGGACAACTTCAACGCCGTGCTCGAACCCTTCGCGGTGCGGAGCCGCAGAGGGTGGCCGGCGATCAATTTCTTCTACAACACATGCATCGACACCACGAACGCGCTGACGTCCGACGAACCCTGGTCGCGCCCCGGCGACTACGTGCTCTTGCGGGCGCTGAGCGACCTTGTCTGCGCCTCCTCGTCCTGCACCGACGACATCGATCCCGCCAACGGCTGGAACCCGACCGACATCCACATCCGGGTCTACGACGGGGGTGAGACCTTCTCCAAAGGATCGGCCCTCCGCATGACGCCCGATGCCGAACCGCGCCTGACGCGCGAGACCGCCTTCCATCCGCGCCTCGAAGCCCTGACGCGCAATTTCGTCGACTACCGCGGCTTCTGGCTGCCGACGAGCTTCACCGGACGAGGTGCGGTCGAGGAATATTGGGCCTGCCGCGAAGGCGTGGCCGTGATGGACCTGTCGCCCTTGCGCAAGTTCGAGGTGATGGGGCCGGATGCCGAGCAGCTGCTGCAACGCACCGTCACGCGCGACATCCTGAAGCTCAGCGTCGGCCAGGTCGTCTACACGGCGCTGTGCTACGACCACGGCGGCATGATCGACGACGCCACGGTGCTGCGGCTCGGCCCCAACAATTTCCGCGTCGTCGCGGGCGACGACTTCACCGGGATCTGGCTTCGCCGCAAGGCGGAGGAATGGGGCCTCAAGGTCTTCGTGAAGTCCTCGACAGACCACCTGGCCAACCTCGCCGTGCAGGGGCCGAAAAGCCGCGAACTGCTGGCGCAGGTGATCTGGACGCCGCCGCACCAGCCCTCCATCGCGGAGCTGAAGTGGTTCCGCTTCACCATCGCGCGCCTGGGCCAGCCCGGCGGTCCCTCGGTGATCGTCTCCCGCACCGGCTATACGGGCGAGCTCGGTTTCGAGGTCTGGTGCCACCCGAAGGACGCCGTCGCGGTTTGGGACGCCATCGCCGAAGCCGGCCGGCCGCTGGGGCTCGCGCCGCTCGGTCTCGACGCCCTCGACATGCTGCGGATCGAAGCCGGTCTCGTCTTCGCGCATTACGATTTCGACGACGGCACCGATCCGTTCGAGGCCGGGATCGGCTTTGCGGTAGCGGCTTCCAAGGACAGCGACTATGTCGGCCGGGAGGCGCTTCTCCGGCGCAAGGCCAACCCGTCGCGCAAGCTCGTCGGTCTCGACCTCGACGGTAGCGAGTCGATCGGCCATGGCGACCCGCTCTTCGTCGGCCGCGCCCAGGTCGGCGTCGTCACCAGCGCCACGCGCTCGCCGATCCTGAAGAAGACGATTGCCCTCGCCAGGGTCGACGTGGCTTACGCGGAGGCCGGGACCGGGCTCGAGATCGGCAAGCTCGACGGCCACCAGAAGCGGCTGCGGGCCGCCGTCACATCTTTCCCGCATTTCGACCCGCAGAAGACGCGCGTGCGGGCCTGAAGCCGATCATGCGGAGCCTCGCTGCCCCTCATCCTTCGACAAGGCCCTTCGGGCCGGCTCAGGATGAGGGAACAAGAGCCTCGCTCCACTCCAGACCTCATCCTGAACCAGCCGCGCAGCGGCACGGTCGAAGGATGGGCCGGTGCACCCTCTTTCGGCATTGCGGAATGTCTCGACGATGTTTGTAGACCGCTATTCGATCTT
This sequence comes from uncultured Lichenihabitans sp., assembly GCA_964252585.1. Taxonomy (GTDB): domain Bacteria; phylum Pseudomonadota; class Alphaproteobacteria; order Rhizobiales; family Beijerinckiaceae; genus Lichenihabitans. The sequence continues at coordinate 34,677 of CAXUOD010000027.1, forward strand.
CTCCGTTCTGGGCCAGGCCTTCCGCGGGCAGCGGGACTGGAAGCCGGTCTGGCGCGACCCGGACCCGAAACCCGAGTACGACGTGGTCATCGTGGGCGGCGGCGGGCATGGGCTCGCGACCGCCTGGTATCTCGCGAGCCGCTACGGCATCACCAATGTCGCGGTGGTGGAGAAGGGCTATCTCGGCAGCGGCAACGTCGGCCGCAACACCACGATCATCCGCTCGAACTACCTGCTTCCCGGCAACATCCCGTTCTACGAACATTCGATGAAACTCTGGGAAGGGCTCGAGCAGGACATCAACTACAACGCCATGGTGAGCCAGCGCGGCGTCCTGAACCTCTACCACTCGGATGGCCAGCGCGACGCCTACGCCCGGCGCGGCAATGCCATGATGATGCATGGCGTCGATGCCGAACTGCTCGACCAGGCCGCCGTCCGGCGCCTGTACCCTCAGTTCGACTACGACAACGCCCGCTTCCCGATCCAGGGCGGCCTCCTGCAGCGCCGCGGCGGCTCGGTGCGTCATGACGCGGTGGCCTGGGGCTATGCCCGCGCGGCCGACCGGCGCGGCGTCGACATGCTGCAGAACTGCGAGGTCGAGGGCATCCGGGTCGAGGCGGGCCGGGCGGTCGGCGTCGAGACGCGCCGCGGCTTTATCCGGGCCAGGAAGATCGGGCTCGCCTGCGCGGGAAATTCCTCGCGCGTCGCCGCCATGGCGGGCCTGCGGCTGCCGATCGAGAGCCACGTGCTCCAGGCTTTCGTGAGCGAGGGCATCAAGCCCTTCATCGACGGCGTCGTGACCTTCGGGGCCGGCCATTTCTACATCAGCCAGTCCGACAAGGGCGGCCTCGTGTTCGGCGGCGACATCGACGGCTACAATTCCTATGCCCAGCGCGGCAACCTGCCGATCGTCGAAGATGTCTGCGAGGGCGGCATGGCCCTGATGCCGTCGATCGGCCGGATCCGCATGCTGCGCCAGTGGGGCGGCATCATGGACATGTCGATGGACGGCAGTCCGATCATCGACCGGACCCCGATCGAGGGCCTCTATCTGAACGCCGGCTGGTGCTACGGGGGCTTCAAGGCGACGCCGGCCTCCGGGTTCTGCTTCGCCCATCTGATCGCCCGCGACGAGCCGCACGAGGTGGGCAGGGCACTCCGGCTCGACCGCTTCGCGACCGGCCACGTGATCGACGAAAAGGGCGCCGGCCCTCAACCTAACCTGCACTGAGGAGCGCGCCATGCGGATCCCCTGCCCGCTCTGCGGCGAACGCGGCGCGGAAGAGTTCGCCTACCACGGCGATGCGACGCTGCGGCGGCCGGATCGCGCGGCCACGCCCGAAGCCTGGGCGGATTACGTCTACCTGCGCGACAACCCACCGGGGCGCCATTCCGAGCTGTGGTATCACGCTTCGGGGTGCCAGGCCTGGCTCGTCGTCGAGCGCGACGTCCGCACCCACGGCGTCTTCGCGGCCCAGCTCGCCCGCGACCTCGCGATGACCCAACCCGCGGAGGTCCACTGATGGCGGCCGATACGGCACTGCGACGCGAGGATGCTTCGACCTTGAGGGCCGGCACCGTCGGCGAAGAAGCCCAGCCCTTCCGGCTCGCCGCGGGCGGACTCGTGGACAGGGGCACGGCGCTCGCCTTCACCTTCGACGGCAAGGCCTTTCGAGGCCATGCCGGCGACACGCTGGCCTCGGCGCTTCTGGCCAACGGCGTGCGGCTCGTCGGACGGTCGTTCAAGTACCATCGCCCGCGCGGCATCCTTTCGGCAGGCCCCGAGGAACCGAACGCCATCGTCGAACTCGGCACCGGGGCACGGCGCGAGCCCAATACCCGTGCCACGGTGGCCGAGCTGTTCCCCGGGCTCGTCGCCACGAGCCAGAACCGCTGGCCGTCGCTGCGCTTCGACGCGATGGGCGTGAACCAGCTCGTGGCACCGGCCTTGGCGGCGGGGTTCTACTACAAGACCTTCATGTGGCCGGCGGCCTTCTGGGAGAAGCTCTACGAGCCGCTGATCCGCCGGGCGGCTGGGCTCGGCCGAGCTTCGGGCCTGCACGACCCCGACCATTACGACAAGGCGACGCTCCACTGCGACGTGCTCGTCATCGGGGCCGGCCCGGCCGGGCTGATGGCGGCGCTGGCTGCGGTGCGGGGCGGAGCCCGCGTGGTCCTGTGCGAAGAGGACGCCCGCCCGGGTGGCCGCCTGCTCTCGGAGCGCCGCACGATCGACGGCCGGCCGGCACTCGACTGGGTCGCGGCTGCGGAGGCCGAGCTTCGCGCCGCTCCGGACTGCCGCATCCTCGACCGGACGAGCGTGTTCGGGGGCTTCGACGGCGAATATGGCGCGGTCGAGCGGGTGTCGGACCATCTCGCGTCTCCCGCCGCCTACACGCCCCGCCAGCGGCTCTGGCGCGTCGTGGCGAAACGTCATGTGCTGGCCGCGGGCTCGATCGAGCGGCCGCTCGTGTTCGGCGACAACGACCGGCCGGGCATCATGCTGGCCGGGGCCGTGCGAACCTACCTCAACCGCTTCGGCGTCGCCTCGGGCCGCCGGGCGGTCGTCTTCGCCAACAACGACGACGCGGCCAGGACCGTGTCCGATCTCGCGGCCGCGGGCGTCGCGGTCGCTGCCCTCGTCGACGCCCGCGCCGATGTGCCGGCCGAGATCCGGACCCTTGCCGATGCCGCAGGGGCGCCGCTCCTCACGGGCGCCGCCATCACGCGGGTGGTCGGCCATCTGGCGCTCCCCCGCGTCGAGG
>CAXUOD010000028.1:0-35912 GCA_964252585.1 uncultured Lichenihabitans sp.
CCCCCCCCCCCCCCCCCCCCCCCCCCCCCCCCCCCCCCCCCCCCCCCCCCCCGACCGGGGGGTCAAGCCGTGATGCGGTCGTCGGCCTCGGTCGGTTCGCGGAGCACATAGCCGCGGCCCCACACGGTCTCTATGAAGTTGCGACCGTGGCTCGCATTGGCCAGCTTCTTGCGCAGCTTGCAGATGAAGACGTCGATGATCTTGAGTTCGGGCTCGTCCATCCCGCCGTAAAGGTGGTTCAGGAACATTTCCTTGGTCAGCGTCGTGCCCTTGCGCAGGGAAAGCAGCTCCAGCATCTGGTACTCCTTCCCCGTCAGGTGCACCCGCGCGCCCGAAACCTCGACAGTCTTCTGGTCGAGATTGACGATCAGGTCGCCTGTCGCGATGACCGACTGGGCATGACCCTTCGAACGGCGCACGATGGCATGGATCCGGGCCACGAGTTCGTCCTTGTGGAACGGTTTCGTGAGGTAATCGTCGGCACCGAAACCGAGGCCCTTCACCTTGTCCTCGATGCCCGCGAGACCCGAGAGAATCAGGATGGGCGTCTTGACCTTGGCGACCCGCAGGGTCCGCAGCACCTCGTAGCCGGACATATCGGGCAGGTTGAGGTCGAGCAGGATGATGTCGTAATCGTAGAGTTTGCCGAGATCGATCCCCTCTTCACCGAGATCGGTCGTGTAGACGTTGAAGTTCTCGGACTTGAGCATCAGTTCGATGCTCTGCGCCGTCGCGCTGTCGTCTTCGATCAGGAGAACGCGCATATGTGGTCCCCACCCTTGCCCCGGTTGGCTTGGCTGATGCGCGACCTGCGCGTTCCGGCACTTCGTCTCAAGGACGACGCGAGCACCGAGCCATTCGTGAATGATAACGACGAATAGTTAACAAAATCGACTTCGTTAAGCCTAGCGAGGTGGAACGGTGCGCGGGCGGTTCGTGTGGTCGGCGCGCCTCGACAGACACCGGTCGGGCCGCCGCTCCTGTGCACCTCCGACACCATTCTGTTCGGTCCTGTCTCGGTTCGATGACCACGCTCGACCGACCCGCACGAAACATGCGCGAAGCGCGGTGGTGTGGGTCGCCGCAACCAGCATTAACGAAAAAGGTAAACGCAACGTTACCGCGTTTCGTGGTCACCGAGACCACGTCGGGTACACCGACTTTCTAGGCCAGGAGGTAAGGAAAGAGCAACTTCCATGCGCGATGGTCCGGCTGTCTCGCGGCGTCGGTACGGTCCAGAAGGGTGGAGATCTCCTCCTCCCCTCGCGTCTTGGAGTGTCACATGGTGAAGTCGCGGGATCACCTTATCCGCCTCAAACGCTTTCAGGTCGACGAACGGCGACGCCGGGTCGCACAGATAGAGTTCATGATCGCGGATTTCACGCGCATGACCGTTGATCTCGATCGCGAGATCGCGACCGAGGAGCAGCGGTCGGGCATCTCGGACCCGGCTCACTTCGCCTATCCCACCTATGCTCGCGCCGCCGTGGTGCGCCGCGATAACCTGAAGCGCTCGACCGAGGAGCTGAAGGAGCAGATGGACGAAGCCAAGGGTCTGTTGGCGGAAGCCCAGGAGGAGCTCCAGAAGGCGGAGAACCTCGACGGCCGAGAGAAGGTACCCATGATCGAGGCGGCCCGGCCCGAGCGCGATCTGAGCCTCAACAGGCTGGCACGGGCCTGAGAACCGTCCGGCCTGCCCTACCGATCTGACGATATCGGAGTTCGCCGTTAGCGGCGGCTCGAACCGGTCGACAGCGCGCCTTGATCTTTTCACGGCGCAAGGGTAGCGACCTTTCGATCATTGGGGTGCGTCCTCAACCGGATGCCCCATGCTCTCCGTCCTGCTGCTGCTCTTCGTCCCGATCTCGGCCGTCCTCCGCTTCGCGGTCGACGTTTCGCCCTTGTGGGTTTTTGCCACGAGCGCGATCGGGGTGATCGTGCTGGCCCATTGGATCAGTACGGCCACCGAAGACATCGCGGCGCAGGCGGGACCCGCGATCGGCGGCCTTCTCAACATCAGTTTCGGCTCCATAGCCGAGCTCGTGCTCGCCGTGTTCGTCCTGGTCGACGGCCACGCCGACGTGGTCAGGTCGCAGATCACGGGTTCCATCATCGGCACATGTCTGCTCGGGCTCGGGCTCGCCATGATGGTCGGCGGGTTCGCGCGCGAACGGCAGACCTTCAAGCGCGAGCGGGCCGGCCTGTTGTCGAGCCTGCTGATCCTCGTCCTGATCGCCCTGATGCTTCCCGCTGTGGCGGACTACGTCCTGCGTCAGGCTCCAGCCGGCCATGACGTCGGGATCAGCGACGAGTTCCTGACGTTGGGAACCTCGGTGGTGCTGCTGATGCTCTACGGCGGCAACATGGTCTACACGCTCGTCACGCACCGGAACATCTTCTCCCGCGTCGATGGCGACGAACCGCCGTCGGCCCAGGGCTTGGCCAGGCCCCTGGCGATCCTTGTGGCCGGGACGATCGCCGTCGCCTTCGAGGCCGAACTCGTCTCCGGAGCCCTGGAGGCCACGGCGACGAGCCTCCATCTCTCGCCGCTGTTTCTCGGCGTCGTGGTCCTGGCCCTGGCGGGCACGTCCGCCGATCTCTTCGCCGCCGTCCTGTTCGCCCATCGTGACAAGATGGGCCTCGTCATGGACATCTGCCTCGGGTCCGCCATCCAGATCGCCCTGGTGGTGTCCCCGCTCCTGGCCGTGGTGTCCTGGTTCCTGGGACACCCGATGACCCTTGTCTTCGGCAATCCGCTCGATCTCTTCGCCATCGGGGCCACGGCCCTGATCGTCAACTCGGTCGCCGGCGACGGCGAGACCACCTGGTTCGAGGGGCTGCTCCTCGTAGGGGTCTACCTGCTCTTGGCGCTCGCCTTCTTCTTCGTCGGTTGAAAAGAGCCAGCCCCGCAGAGGAGCGATCGGCGGTCAGGTGCTCGCAGCGCCGCCATTGCGGCATCGCGGCACAGGGACTATGGAACGGCTCGTCCAGTCGTCGCCGAGGAGACCCCCAATGGCGTTCAAGGTAGCCGTCGTCGGCGCCACCGGAAACGTAGGCCGCGAGATGCTCGGCATCCTGGCCGAGCGTGGTTTTCCGGCCAGCGAGGTCGTGGCCCTCGCGTCCAACCGCTCGCGCGGCACGGAGATCTCGTACGGCGACCGAACCTTGTCGTGCAAGGTCCTGGATCAGCATGACTTTTCCAACACCGACATCTGCCTGATGTCGGCTGGCGGCGAGGTCTCGACGACGTGGTCGCAGAGGATCGGCGCCATGGGATGCGTCGTGATCGACAATTCCTCGGCCTATCGCATGCACCAGGACGTTCCCTTGATCGTGCCGGAGGTGAACGCCGCGGCCATCGAGGGTTTCCGCAAGTTGAACATCATCGCCAACCCGAACTGCTCGACGGCGCAGCTCGTCGTGGCCCTGAAGCCGCTTCACGACAAGGCGAGGATCAAGCGCGTCGTGGTGGCGACCTATCAATCCGTCTCCGGGGCCGGCAAGGACGGCATGGACGAACTCTTCACGCAGACCCGCGCCGTCTTCGTGTCGGATGCCCTGGAAACCAGGAAGTTCCCGAAGCGGATCGCCTTCAACCTCATTCCCCAGATCGACGCCTTCATGGAAGACGGATCGACCAAGGAGGAATGGAAGATGATGGTTGAGACCAAGAAGATCCTCGACCCGAAGATCAAGCTGACCGCGACCTGCGTGCGCGTGCCGGTGTTCATCGGCCATTCCGAAGCCGTGAACATCGAGTTCGAGCACCCGATCTCGGCCGAGGAGGCCAAGGACATCCTGCGCTCGGCACCGGGATGCCTCGTGATCGATCGCCACGAGCCCGGCGGCTATATGACGCCACACGAAGCAGCCGGCGAGGACGCGACCTATATCTCGCGCATCCGCGAGGACCCGACGGTCGAGAACGGTCTGTCGCTCTGGTGCGTCTCCGACAATCTTCGCAAGGGTGCGGCTTTGAACGCCGTCCAGATCGCGGAAGTCCTGGTCAACCGCGGCCTGATCTCGCCGAAGAAGAAAGCAGCCTAAGTGTCTGCCCGCCCAGGCGCCTGGGTCGCTTTCCAGAGCGAGTCAGCCAGCTATTGAACTCAAGGGGACGACAGACCGTCATCGCGAGCCCAGCGCAGCCCCCTTCGCGCCTCGCAATGACGATCGGTAAAGCTCGAGCTTCTGCCACGATCTGATCCTTAAGAGCTTTTCCGCGTCAGTCTGCAGCGGGGCCGAGGGGGCGTCCGTAAACGGCTCAGCGCTCGAGACACATCGCGATGCCCATCCCGCCCCCGATGCACAAGGTGGCCAATCCCTTGTGAACGTCGCGGCGCTGCATTTCGTAAAGCAGCGTCGTCAGCACCCGCGCTCCCGAAGCCCCGATCGGGTGGCCGATCGCGATGGCGCCGCCGTTCACGTTCACGATCGCCGGGTCCCAGCCCATGTCCTTGTTGACCGCGAGCGCCTGCGCCGCGAAGGCCTCGTTGGCCTCGACGAGTTCGACGTCCTTCACCTTCCAGCCGGCCTTTTCGAGCGCCTTGCGGGACGCCGGGATCGGTCCGGACCCCATCACGGCGGGATCCACGCCGGCCGTCGCCCAGGACGCGATGCGGGCCAGGGGCTTCAAGCCGCGGCGCTCGGCTTCCTCGGCCGTCATCAGCACCACCGCGGCGGCACCGTCGTTGATGCCCGAGGCATTGCCGGCCGTCACCGACCCATCCTTCGAGAAAGCGGGCTTCAGTTTCGCCAGCGCTTCGACCGTCGTGCCGGGCCGAATATACTCGTCCTGATCGACCACGATGTCGCCCTTGCGGGTCTTGACCGTGAAAGGCGCGATCTCGTCCTTGAAGCGGCCCTCCTTCTGGGCCGCCTCGGCCTTGTTCTGCGATGCGGCCGCGAACTTGTCCTGTTCCTCGCGGTTCAGCTGCCACTTGCCGGCGACGTTCTCCGCGGTGTTGCCCATGTGGTACCCATTGAAGGCGTCCATCAGCCCGTCCTTCAGCATGGTGTCGACGAACTTGAGGTCGCCCATCTTCTGCCCGGCCCGAAGGTAGGCGGCGTGCGGCGCTAGGCTCATCGATTCCTGCCCGCCCGCCACGATGATCTTCGCGTCGCCGTTCGCGATCTGCTGAAGGCCCAGAGCCACGGCACGCAATCCCGATCCGCAGAGCTGGTTCAGGCCCCAGGCGGTCTTCTCCTTGGGGACGCCGGCCGCCATCGCGGCGATGCGCGCCGGGTTCTGGCCCTGGCCCGCGGTCAACACCTGTCCGAGGATCACCTCGTCGACATCGTCCGGCTCGACCTTGGCGCGCTCCAGGGCGACCTTGACGGCCTCGGCTCCGAGTTCATGAGCCGGCGTGTTGGCGAAAGCGCCGTTGAAGGCACCGACGGCGGTTCTGGCGGCACTGACGATGACGATGTCGGTGGACATGCGGGACTCCTTGGGATTGGTCCGTCCGCTCGCCGAACGCGGCTGCGGTACGCTTTGCGCGGGATCTTGCCTCATCGACGCCGGGGCAACGCCTGTGTGCGCCTCCCCCCGCGTAAACTTTGGGCATCCGTTCCGGTGTTTGACCGCGTTGCTTGTCCTATGTGGAAAAAACGAGGGCCGCCTGCAACTGCGAAAATGATATTCCCTGTCAGGCACGTTCCTCTTATCGTGTCGCGGCGCGCGGCCCTCCGCGCGAGGAGTGGGTCATGACGATGACGGTGAATGCGAAACAGCCGGTCACGGTCAAGAAATATGCAAACCGCCGTCTCTACAATACGGACACCAGCACCTACGTGACCCTGGAAGATCTCGCCGGCATGGTGAAGCGAGGCGAGGACTTCGTCGTTTTCGACGCCAAGACGGGCGACGAGATCACGAGGTCCGTGCTGGCACAGATCATCTTCGACCAGGAAGGCAAGAGCGGCCAGAGCCTCCTACCCATCACCTTCCTGCGACAGTTGATCCGGTTCTACGGCGACAGCATGCAGATGCTGGTGCCGAGCTACCTGGAGTTCACGCTCGATAAGCTCACCAACGACCAGCATCATTTCCGCGAACAGATCGAGAGTGCCTTCGGGGCCAAGATGATGCCGGGCCAGGCGATCCGCAGCCAGATCTTCGACCAGCTCGAGGACCAGACGCGCAAGAACATGAAGATGTTCTCCCAGGCGCTCAGCATGTTCAATCCGTTCACGGGCGCTCTTTCGACCACGTCGGACCATGTCGCGATGGCCGAGCCGCTGCTTTCCGCACCCGCCCCCCAACCCGACGACATCGAGAAGATCAAGCGCGACATGGAGGACATGCAAAAGCGTCTCGAGCGTTTGGCGACGCCAAAGCCGTGATGCGCATCACGACCTTCACGCCATTCCGCTTGTCGCCATGAGGCGCTTCGGTTAAGCGCGGTCCCTCCGTTCGGCGAAGCTCATCCGATGATCGACAAACCCCGCGTCCTGTCCGGCGTCCAGCCGACCGGAAACCTGCACCTCGGCAATTACCTTGGAGCCATCACGCGGTTCGTGACCCTGCAGGCCGATCACGACTGCCTTTATTGCGTCGTCGATCTCCACGCCATCACGGTGGCCCAGGACCCGGCCGTCCTCGAATCGACGACGCGGGAAGTCACGGCCGCGTTCATCGCGGCCGGCATCGATCCCGTGCGGCAGGCGATCTTCAACCAGAGCCGCGTCGCGGCCCACGCCGAGCTTGCCTGGATCTTCAACTGCGTGGCGCGGCTCGGCTGGTTGAACCGCATGACGCAGTTCAAGGAGAAGGCCGGCAAAGACCGCGAGAACGCCTCGATCGGCCTCTACGACTACCCGGTGCTGATGGCGGCCGATATCCTGCTCTACAATGCCGATGCCGTGCCGGTCGGCGAGGACCAGAAGCAGCATCTCGAACTCACCCGCGACATCGCGCAGAAGTTCAACAACGATTTCGCCGCCCGGATCGCCGAGCGGACGAACCGCGATGGCTATTTCAAGTTGCCGGAGCCGTTGATTCAGGGCCCGGCCACCCGGGTGATGAGCTTGCGCGATGGCTCCAAGAAGATGTCGAAGTCGGACCCGTCCGACAATTCGCGCATCAATTTGACCGACGACGCCGACACGATCGCCCAGAAGATCCGCCGCGCCAAGACGGATCCTGACGCCCTGCCGTCGGAAGCCGAGGGGCTGCGCGGGCGCCCCGAGGCCGACAATCTCGTGAGCATCTACGCGGGGCTCTCCGGCGACACCAAGGACGTGGTGCTGCAGACGCATGGCGGCAGTCAGTTCTCGGCGTTCAAGGCGGCCCTGAGCGACCTCGCGGTCGACAAGCTGTCGCCCATCGCGACAGAGATGCGCCGCCTCAAGGCCGATCCCGGCTATATCGACGGGGTGTTGGCCAGCGGCGCGGAACGGGCCCGAGCCATCGCGGACCGAACGATGCGCGACGTCCGGGGGATCGTGGGCCTGCTGGGCTAACTCACAATGATTGACGAGCAGGCCATCTACGCAAAATTGAAAAATGAGCTCGTTATCTGAATCTCAGGTCAGGGCCATCGGCATCGCCGCTGCCACTCGGGTCATCGGCAGCGATGCCGACGAGGTGCAGGTTCTCCCCGGCGTCGACGAGAATGGAAAAGACGCCTACCTCTTCACTTTTTACTTCGATGATCGGGGTCTGTGGAACAAGGCAGTAAAACCGTCGACCGAAGTCGCTATAGCGATCGTCGACGAGCTGTCCGAAAGGGCGACGAGGCTTTTCCTTTCATCCGCATGCTGTCCCACAGACCTGCTGGTTTGCCAAACCGTGCTGCACCCGGCTGAATGGCGAGGTCGCTGGCGCCTTCCGCCAGCATGGGGTCGCCGTCCGATGCCCAGCTACGTCGTTCCGTGTCCACGGCGTATTGCGCGGTCTTTCACACTGCCTCAAGTTCGTTGGCAAGCCTGACGCTCCAAATCATGGACACGCGATCTTGTACCGTTCGTTCGACCATGGACGGATGAGGCGCATCTGCGAGGATCTGGTGAAACCCGCCTTGGGCCGTGAACTGCAGCGTCAACTCGGGCGGCCCTTGGTGCACCCGGGTCTTCGTGCTTTCGCCTGGAACTCCACCGTTCTGCAGCGAAGGCGTCATGCCGCCGACTATGACCCGAGCGTCACCCTCGAGCAGGACGACGCTTTGGTCACGATCGAAGAGGCTGCCCGGGCCTTCGCGGCATTCGGCAGAGTTCCGCATCGTGAGCGGACCGACATCCTGGCCTTGCTCCTCGCGGGCGGGCGATCCTGAAGGGTTCGCCGGTTCGCCATGTCCGGTTGCCTTTGCCACCACCTTGCGTAACGGCGACCTCGCGCCCTATCACGGGCGCCGTCGACACCCTATTATCTCCATCTGAGGCCGGCTTTGAACCGGCTGGAGGATCCCCATGTTCATCGAGACCGAACCGACCCCCAATCCCGCTACCCTGAAGTTTCTTCCGGGCCGCGCCGTCATGCCCGAGGGCACCCTCGATATCCGTGATCCGGAAGCAGCGGCCCGCTCGCCTCTCGCCAATGCCATCTTCTCTATCGATGGCGTGTCGGGCGTCTTCTTCGGATCGGATTTCGTCTCCGTCACCAAGGCGGGCGGCGACTGGCCTCAGCTGAAGCCGGCCATCCTCGGCGCCATCATGGAGCACTTCACCTCCGGGGCTCCGCTGATCGAGGCCGACGCGGCGGCCCTGCCCCGAGGTGGCGACGACGATGAATTCTTCGATGCCGAAGACGAAGAGACCGTCGAGACCATCAAGGACCTGATCGAGACCCGGGTCCGCCCCGCCGTGGCGGGCGATGGCGGCGACATCACGTTCAAAGGTTATCGCGACGGGATCGTCTATCTCAAGATGAAGGGCGCCTGCGCGGGCTGCCCCTCGTCCACGGCGACCTTGAAGAGTGGGATCCAGAACCTGTTGAAGCATTTCGTCCCGGAAGTTCACGCCGTCGAGCAAATCTGATAGGCCGGGGAAGGTCCTTCGCTGGGTCGGAGGCCCTCGACGCCCGCAGTTCACCTGAGACGTGAGCGGGACCGAGCCCGGCACGAGGATGGACGCGCGGTGATCCTGGCGATCGATACGGCACTGTCCGCCACATCGGCCTGCGTTCTCGCGCCGGGACGGTCGAAGCCCGTTGCTACGGAAACGTTGTTCATGGAGGCCGGGCACGCCGAGGCGCTTCTGCCCCTCGTCGACCGCGTCATCGCGCGTTCGCCGGGAGGCTTCCTGGCCCTCTCGCGCATCGCCGTCACGATCGGCCCCGGGTCTTTCACCGGCATCCGGATCGGCGTGGCGGCCGCACGGGCTTTCGGGCTCGTCTGTCGCGTCCCGGTGGTCGGTGTTTCGACCCTGTCGGCCCTCGCGGCTCCGGCGCTGGCGATGGGCGTGCGATCCCCGATCGTGGCGGCGATCGACGCCCGCCACGGCAACGTCTACGTCCAGAGCTTCGGGTCCCGCGGAGAGACGCTGCTCGGCCCGGCCCTGATGTCGGCCGACGAGGCCACGCGGGCGCTCGGGGGCGGTCCCCTGAGGCTGATCGGCTCCGGGGGCGCCATCATCGCTGCGGTGGCCTGCACGCTCGGCGTGACCGCCGATTGCGAGGGGTTCCACCCCCTGCCCGACATCGACTTCGTGGCCCGGCTCGGGGCTTTGGCCGATCCCGAAACAGCCATCGCGCGGCCCTTCTACCTGAAGGCTCCCGATGCCAAACCGCCGGCCGCCAGCGGCCTGATCCAGTCGACCTAGACCCATGTTCGGACGCGCGAAACCCAGTCACATCGTGGTTCTCGACGGCGACCGCGCGGCCGAGTGCGCCCGCTTGCATGCCACGGGCTTTCCCCATCCCTGGGATCCGCACGATTTCGAACGGCTGATCGGGGGCGAGACGTCCTTCGGCCATGCCGCGATCGAGACCCGGAACCCACGCCGGCTACTCGGCTTCATCCTGTGCCGGCGGGCCGCCGACGAAGCCGAGGTCCTGACCATCGTGGTGGACCCGTCGAGCCGTCGCCAGGGCCTCGGGGCCCGGCTCATGGCGACGAATATCGACCTTCTCGCCCGATACGGCGTCAGGTCACTGTTCCTGGACGTCGGCGAGACCAACGAGGCGGCGCGGCGGCTCTACGCCGGGCTCGGCTTCGTCGAAGTGGGGCGTCGGCAGGGATATTATCGTACGGCCGGGGGAGCGCCGGCCACGGCCCTGACACTCCGCCGCCTCGTCGGCTGAACGGCCGCGGCGCGGCCGTGCGGCGAAGTGATTGCTTGTTTTTCGAAGTGGTGCCCGGGATTTTTGTTCGTCTTCGCCCTGAAAGGTCCTAGGATGGAGGCAGGAGCGACCTTGGCCCGGCTCCTGCGCGAGATCATGACGGAACCCAATCTTCGACCGGCAGCGCGTCACGACCGCAATGCCGACCCTGCTGGACGGAGCGACGCTCACCCGTTGAAGCTCTACATCAAGTCCTTCGGTTGCCAGATGAACGCCTATGACGCGGCCCGTATGGCCGATCTCATGGCGCCCGAAGGCTATAGCGAGACCCAGATCGTAGAGGACGCCGACCTCGTGGTCCTCAACACATGCCATATCCGCGAGCGGGCAGCCGAGAAGATCTACTCGGAACTCGGCAAGATCCGCGAGATCAAGGAGGCGGCGGGCGCACGACGCATGACCCTGGCGGTCGCGGGTTGCGTCGCCCAGGCCGAGGGCCGGGAGATCATCCGGCGGCAGAAGGCCGTCGACCTCGTGGTCGGTCCGCAAAGCTACCATCGCCTGCCGGGCCTCGTTCGGCGTGCGCGGGCGGGCGATACCGCCTTCGGACCTCTCGGTCTCGTCGACACGGATTTTCCGGTCGAAAGCAAATTCGATCACCTGGCGGCCCCGAGCGCCGCCAAGACGAGGTCGCGTGGCGTTTCGGCCTATGTCACGGTTCAGGAGGGATGCGACAAATTCTGCAGCTTCTGCGTCGTCCCCTACACGCGAGGCAGCGAAACCTCCCGATCGCCGGAAGCGGTCGCGGCGGAAGTCGAGACCCTGCTGGCGGCCGGGGTGCGCGAGATCACGCTGCTCGGCCAGAACGTCAATGCCTATCACGGGGTCGACGCGAGCGGCGCCGTGTGGTCGCTCGCGCGGCTCGCGCGGTCCTTGTCGACCCGGCCGGGGCTGGCGCGCATCCGCTACATGACCAGCCACCCCAATGACATGGGCGCCGATCTGATGTCGGCGCACGAGACCCTGCCGCCGCTCATGCCTTTCCTGCATCTTCCCGTTCAATCGGGGTCCGACCGGATCCTGCGTGCCATGAATCGGAAGCACGGCAGCGCGGATTACCTCGACCTCGTGGCGCGGATCCGGCGGCATCGTCCTGATATCGCCTTGTCTTCGGACTTCATCGTCGGGTTTCCCGGCGAGACCGAGGCCGACTTCCGGGAGACCCTGGCCCTGGTCGAGGCCGTCGGTTTCGCCACGAGCTTCTCCTTCAAATACTCTCCCCGGCCCGGAACGCCCGGCGCCGAACTCGCGGACCAGATCGACGATGCCATCCTGCGCGACCGTCTGGCTCGCCTCCAGGCTCTGCTCGAAGACCAGCGCCAGGCCTTCAACCGTGCAACCGTCGGGCGCCGGATCGACGTGCTGTTCGACAAGCCGGGGCGTCATGCCGGGCAGATCGGGGGGAGAACGCCCTACCTCCAGGCCGTGCATGTCGAGGGACCGTCGAGTCTGATCGGAACGGTGCGACCCGTCGACGTCCAATCGGTCGGCCCGAACTCGTTGACCGGCCGGTTAGCCGAGGCGAGCGTCGAAAACACCCCTGTTGCGGAGCGACTGGCCTCATGAAGTCGCCTGAACGGACCTCGACGGCGCGGCGCTCCATCCGGGACGGGCTTTCGCCCGTGGAGCAGCACCCCCGTCACCAGGAAGGCTCGGCGACCACCACGCCGCTCGCCGACGAGCCCACCAACAGCGAGGTGACGCTGACGTTCAGCGATAATCGCCTGACCTCGCTGGTTCTCGGCCAATACGACCAGAACATCGCCAAGCTCGAGCGGCGGCTCAACGTCGTGGCCAATGCCAACGGCAACCACATCGTGGTCAAAGGAGCGCCCGAGGCCTGCGATCATGCACGCCGCGTGCTCGAAGCCCTCTACGCACGGGTCGCACAGGGCGAACCGATCGCGCTCGGCGACGTCGACGGCGCCATCGAGGAAGGCACTCTGCAGGGCACCCTCTTTCCGAAGGAGGTCGTGAACGAACGCCTCGTCTTCGACGAGATCCGCACGCGCAAACGCGGCGCCGTGAAGGCCCGGACCCTGGCGCAGGACCTTTATCTCAGAGCGCTGAAGAAATACGAGCTGGTCTTCGCGGAAGGGCCGGCCGGAACCGGCAAGACCTGGCTCGCGGTCGGCCATGCGGTGTCGCTGCTCGAGCGCGGCGCCGTGGAGCGCTTGATCCTGTCACGCCCTGCTGTGGAAGCCGGCGAGAGGCTGGGCTTCCTGCCCGGCGACATGCGCGAGAAGATCGATCCCTACCTTCGGCCCATCTACGATGCCTTGAACGAGTTCATGGATGCCCGCACCGTGGAGCGCAGCATGCAGACCGGGATCATCGAGGTCGCGCCGCTGGCCTTCATGCGCGGCCGCACGCTCTCCAATGCCGTGATCCTGCTCGACGAAGCGCAGAACACGACCTCCATGCAGATGAAGATGATGCTGACCCGCCTCGGCGAGGGTTCGCGCATGATCATCAACGGCGATCCGAGCCAGACCGACCTGCCCCCCGGGCAGAAATCGGGGCTGAAGGAAGCCATCTCGCTCTTGACGGGCGTCGAGGGGATCGGCCACGTCATGTTCCGGGAAGGCGACGTCGTCAGGCACGATCTCGTGCGCCGGATCGTCTCCGCCTACGACCGGGCCGGACGCCAGGCCGAGGAGGCCTCGAAGCCAAACCGATGAACGTCACGGTAGACCTCGCGATCGACAACCCGTCCTGGACGGCGTTGGGCGATCTGCAATCGCTGGCCGAGCGCGCCGCCGAGGCCGCGTTGCGGGAGGCCGGCTTCGCCCCGGAGAGGGAATTGGAACTCTCGTGTCTGTTCGGCGACGACGCGTCGATCCGGGAGCTGAATGCCCGATGGCGCGGCATCGACAAGCCGACCAATGTCCTGTCCTTCCCGGCCACGGGACCCGGTTCCGAGCTTATCCTCGGCGATGTCGTGCTGGCCTTCGAGACGGTGGCGCGGGAAGCCTCTGCCGAGAACAAGCCGATCCGCGACCACGTCATCCATCTGATCGTCCACGGGGTCCTCCACCTGGTCGGCCTCGACCACGAGGACGACGACGAGGCGGACGCCATGGAGGCGCTGGAAATCCGTGCCCTGCATCGGCTCGGCCTCGCAAACCCCTACGAACCCGTTGCCGCGGAGAGCGAGCGTTCCGCCGCTGATCGACCATGAAGGACAACGACCGAGAACCCCCGACCCGCCCGGAGGTCCGCTCCGAGCGGCGTGCCGCCCCGCCGAGCCTGCTCGACCGCTTGCGGTCCGTGTTCGGGCTCGGGGCGGCGTCGTTGCGCGACGACATCGAGGACGCGTTGGAGGATACGGGAGCCGAGGCGGTCTTCTCGCAACAGGAACGCGCGATGCTGCGCAACGTGCTGGGCCTGCACGAGATCAGGGTCGAGGACATCATGGTGCCGCGGGCCGACATCATCGCGGTCGGCTCGGCCATGACGCTGGGCGAGGTTTTGGCGGTGTTCAGGGCCGCCGGTCATTCTCGCTTGCCCGTCCACGACGATACGCTCGACGACCCGAGAGGCATGATCCACATCCGCGATTTCGTCGATGTGCTGGCGGGCTCGACGGCCGATCCTCCGCCGGCCCCCTCAGGCGACTCGAAGGCGAGGTTGAGTCTCGATACCCGCGTCGCGGAAGCCGACGTGACGCGGCCTGTTCTGTTCGTGCCGCCATCGATGCAGGCCCTCGACCTCCTGGTCAAGATGCAGGGCTCCCGGACCCATATGGCGCTCGTGATCGACGAGTACGGCGGGACCGACGGTCTCGTCTCGATCGAAGACATCGTCGAAATGATCGTGGGCGACATCGAGGACGAGCACGACGAGGATGAGGCCCCGCTCATCGCCGGCAATCCGGACGGCAGCTTCGTGGCGGACGGGAGAGCCGCCCTCGACGACGTGTCGGCTGCCGTCGGGCACGACCTCGTGCTCGGAGACGATGCCGACGAGATCGACACGATCGGCGGGCTCGTGACGTCGCTCTGCGGGCGCGTTCCGTTGCGCGGCGAAATCGTCGGCGGCCACGAGACCTTCGATTTCGAGATCCTCGACGCCGACCCGCGCCGTGTGAAGCGGATCCGGATCCGTCGGCGCGGCGACGTCGACCATGACGGCCAGGACGCAGCGGGGACCGCACCGGCCGGCGCCGTGCTTGTCGCGGATGCGTCCGCGACGGCCCGGCCAGGCCCCGATCCCGCCTGACCGCGAGCCCACGATGTCCACCGAAGGCGTCATGTCCCCTGGACCTTTGGAGCGGCCTCGACGCGGCTCGCGATCCAATCCCATAAGCCATCGCGTCGTTCTGGCGTCGGGCTGGACGCGCCGGCTCGTCGCACTGCTGGCCGGCGCCTCGGGCGCGCTCGCCATGGCGCCCCTAGGCTTCTTTCCGGCCATGGCGGTTTCGCTCTCCGTCGCGGTCTGGCTGATCGATGGCTCGGCGCGGTCGGACCTCGGCAGGTCGGGCCGGACCCGCTACCTGTGGCCTTCGATGCGCTCGGCTCTCGGAGCCGGTTGGTGGTGGGGACTCGGTTACTTCATGGCCGGCCTGGTCTGGATCGGCTCCGCCTTCCTGGTCGAGGCCGATCAGTTCGCTTGGGCGCTGCCGTTCGGGGTTCTCGGCTTGCCGGCGGTCTGCGCCGTCTACCCGGCCCTGGCTTTCGCGGCGGCGCGCGCCGTCTGGATGCCGGGTGCGGGGCGCATCCTGGTGCTGGCCCTCACGCTCGGCACGACAGAATGGCTGCGTGGCATCCTGTTCACGGGCTTTCCCTGGAACGACCTCGGCATGACGCTGGGCACCAATCTCGTCCTGGCCCAATTCGCGAGTGTGGTCGGCCTGCAAGGCCTCACCATCCTGACGATCCTGATCTTCGCCGCACCCGCGACCCTGGCGGATCGCCGCGACGAGATGGCGCCGGGCCGCGGCGGACCGAGGTTCGCGCCGATTCTCCTCGCAGCACTCGCCCTGGCCGCGATCGGGGGTTTCGGAGTGATCCGGCTCTCGTCCGGCCATGTCGGCATGGTACCCGGGGTCAAGTTGCGCATCATGCAACCCGACGTCGTCGAGAACGAAGACTTCAGCTACGCCAACAAGGACGCCCTGTTGCGCAAGTATCTGGCGCTCTCGGACCGGGCGACATCGGACGAGCGAGGCGGCCTCGCCGACATCACGCATCTGATCTGGCCCGAGAGCCCCTTCCCGTTCATCCTGTCGCGCGACCCCGATGCGCTCGACGCCATAGCGGCCGCATTGCCGCGCGACGGCGTTCTGGTCACCGGGGCGGCCCGTATGGAGGGAAAGGCCGGCTCGGCGACGGATCCCGCGCGCTATTTCAACGCCATCGAGGTGGTGGCCAAGGATGGCACCGTGGGGGACAGCTACGACAAGGTCCACCTCGTCCCCTTCGGCGAATACGTGCCCTTCGCGGCTCTGCTGAGCAGGCTCGGGATCAGCCAGTTCGTGCACATCCCGGGCGGCTTCGAAGCCGGAGCGAGGCATCGTCTGCTGCACGTTCCGGGACTTCCGCCGATCGTGCCGGCCGTCTGTTACGAAGCCATCTTCTCCGGCGGCCTGGTCCCGCGGGCGGCGTCCGGCCTCGACCAGGGGGCCATCCTGAACGTTTCCAACGATAGCTGGTTCGGCAACACCGCCGGGCCATACCAGCATCTGGCCCAGGCCCGATTGCGCACCATCGAAGAGGGGCTCCCGCTGATCCGCGCGGCCAATACCGGCATATCCGCCATCATCGACCCCTATGGCCGCATTCTTCAGTCGCTTCCCCTGGGTCAGGAAGGCGTTCTTGATGGTTTTCTGCCTAAAAGCATAGATTCGACAATTTTTTCTAGGTGCGACCGTGTCATTTACCTGTGCAGCCTCTGTCTGCTGTTGACCGGGATTTTCATCGTGCGATACGGGAACAAGCGGCGTTACAACTGATCTCCGACAACCTTGCGGGGGCGAACGCGATGTCGGCGCCAACCTGTGGGGTGCGGAGCAGGGTGGCGTAACCGGTCTTTCGTCACGACGAGGGTCTCATGCCTGGAGCAGAAGTCTTGAAGAAAAGTCCAAATCCCATCGACAAACATGTCGGGAGCCGGGTCCGCATGCGCCGTGTCCTGATCGGGATGAGCCAGGAGCGCCTCGGGGGAGCGCTGGGACTGACCTTTCAGCAGGTGCAGAAGTACGAAAAGGGAACCAACCGAATCGGCGCCAGCAGATTGCAGCAGATCGCCGGCGTGCTCAGCGTTCCTCCCGCGTTCTTCTTCGAAGACATGCCGGCCGGCGAAGGTCAGCCGGATGCAAGCTTTTCCGACGATGGCGCAGGCTTCGTGGTGGACTTCCTGTCGACCGCAGAAGGTCTGTTGCTCAACAAGGCTTTCGTGCGCATCAAGGAACAGCGGGTCCGCAAGAAGATCATCGATCTCGTCACGGCTTTGGCCGAAGACCAGGCTCCGGCCGAATCGGATCCCTCCGCCCCGAAGAGTGAAGCGCCGTAACCGTCATGCCACTGTCGTTCGGTTTACCGAACGTTTTGTCCGGAAGTGCTTGACGAAACGAACGGGCAGCCCGTAAGACCCCTCCGTCGTAACAAGTTCGAGCGTCTGTGGGGACCGCCACGATCGTGAGGCACCTCACCCGTTCGATCCAACGGAGGCGCCACGTGATCCGGCCCAACTACCTTTTTACAAGCGAGTCCGTATCCGAAGGCCATCCCGACAAGGTGTGTGATCGCATCTCGGACGAGGTCGTCGACCTGTTCTTTCGAGAGGGCGCCAAGGCAGGCCTCGACCCCTATCAGATCCGGGTCGCCTGCGAGACTCTCGCGACGACCAATCGCGTCGTGATCGCGGGCGAAGTGCGCGGGCCGGCGATCGACACCTCGGCCATCGAGGCCGTTGCGCGCTCCGCCATCAAGGACATCGGCTACGAACAGGAGGGCTTCCACTGGAAGACCGCCAAGGTCGAAGTGCTGCTGCACGCGCAGTCGGCCGACATCGCGGTCGGGGTCGACGCCCTCGACAACAAGGACGAGGGTGCCGGCGACCAGGGCATCATGTTCGGCTACGCGTGCCGGGAGACTCCGGAGCTGATGCCGGCTCCCGTCTATTACGCCCACCGCATCCTGCACGGCCTTTCGGAAGCGCGTCGGTCCGGTGAAGAGGTACGGCTGGGCCCGGATGCGAAGAGCCAGGTCACGGTGCGTTACGAGAACGGCAAGCCCGTGAAGGCGACCCAGATCGTGGTGTCCCACCAGCATACCGACGAAGACCTCACCTCCGGCGATATCCGGACGATGATCGAACCCTATGTGGCGAGCGCGCTGCCGGGCGACTGGATCGACAGCGAGACCGTGTGGCACGTCAACCCCACGGGCAAGTTCTTCATCGGTGGTCCCGACGGCGATTGCGGCCTGACGGGCCGGAAGATCATCGTCGATACCTACGGCGGAGCAGCGCCTCACGGCGGCGGCGCCTTTTCGGGCAAGGATCCCACCAAGGTGGACCGCTCCGCCGCCTACGCGGCGCGATATCTCGCCAAGAATGTCGTTTCCGCCGGTCTAGCCGACCGCTGCACGATCCAGCTGTCCTATGCCATCGGCGTCGCGGAGCCGCTGTCGATCTACGCCGACCTGCACGACACCGGCCGCGTCGACCCGTCGAAGCTCGAGAAGGTCCTGATGGAGGTCATGCGACTCTCGCCGCGCGGCATCCGCGAGCATCTCAAGCTCAATCGGCCCATCTATGCCCGCACATCGGCTTACGGTCACTTCGGCCGCAAGCCCGAGGCCGACGGCGGCTTCTCCTGGGAAGCGACGGACCTCGCCGAGACGCTGCGTGGACATTTCGCCTGAGCAGGTCCCGACGGACGAGGTCGAGCACCCCGGACCGCTCCGCAACAGGTCCGGTATGCTGCACGGACGGCGGGTGGGACGACCGCTTCGGGCCGAGCAGCGAGCCCGAATGGCGCGCGCTCTACCCAGCCTCGAGATCGACGGTGGGAACGCCGTCGATCCTAAATCGCTCTTCGGCATGCCGCTTTCGGGCCTGCGGATGGAAGTCGGTTTCGGCGGCGGCGAGCATCTTGCGGCCGAGGCCGAGCGGTATCCCGATGTCGGCTTCATCGGCTGCGAGCCGTTCCGCAACGGCGTGGCCAGGATGGTCGAGCGGATCGAGACCCTGTCTCTCGGCAATGTGAGGCTCCATGCCGGCGACGCCGGGGAACTCCTGGATCGCCTGCCCAAGAGCTGCCTCGACGGCGTCGACCTGTTCTATCCCGACCCCTGGCCGAAGCGTCGGCAGAGGCGACGACGGTTCGTCTCGGACCAGAACCTCGATCGCCTCGCCGCGAGGCTGCGGGAGGGTG
The DNA here is from genome assembly GCA_964252585.1 of uncultured Lichenihabitans sp. Lineage (GTDB taxonomy): Bacteria > Pseudomonadota > Alphaproteobacteria > Rhizobiales > Beijerinckiaceae > Lichenihabitans. The sequence continues at coordinate 18,657 of CAXUOD010000028.1, forward strand.
CGCGGTTCCGTTTCGCGACCGACGTCGACGACTACGCGGGCTGGGTCCTGGCCCGCATCCTGCGCTCGAAGCATTTTACCTGGGAAGCGTGCGACGCCGAAGACTGGCGACGACCCTGGGCCGGTTGGTTCTCGACGCGTTACGAGGCGAAGGCGCTTCGCGAGGGACGACGTCCCGTTTACCTCACGTTCGTGAGAGGCTGATCGGACAGGCTCGAGTGTGTCGGATGATCGTCCGGGCCTGGGCCTCACCGCCCGCGGCGTGCTCGCGATGACGGTCGATGGTGCTCTTCGATCCAAGGCCGGCCGTCATACCTTGACGTGCCGCTCCGGCGCAAGAAACCGATGCAGCCCCGGACCGTGAGCCTTCAACCACGCTTCCGCTTCGTTCGTCCGCGGCGCCAATCGCCTCGTGACGGTCCAGAAATGGTCCGAATGGTCGAGGTGAACGAGATGCGCGGTCTCGTGGGCCGCGAGGTAGTCCAGCACCACGGGCGGGGCCATGATCAACCGCCAGGAAAAGTTGAGAACGCCGCGCGACGAGCACGAACCCCAGCGGCTCCGTGTGTCACGGATCGTGATCCGGGTCACGGGCTTTCCGACCGCAGCGGCATGGCGGGCGACCGCAGCCCCGAGATCGACCCTCGCCTGACCGACCAGAAACGCGTGAACCGCGGCTGCCGGATCGGCCTCGCGGGCCGACACCTTGAGGACGGGCTCACCGTCGGCCGACACACCGCACTGAACGCGGCGCAGTGCCATGCGGTCGATGACGACACGATGATCGACGCCGCGCAGGGGCAAGACGACGCCAGGCGCGAGAGCAAGGCGGCCCGGCAGCGAGTCGAGCCGCGCCCCGATCCACTCGGCATGGCGCTCGGCAAAGGCGAGCGCGGTCTTGAGCGAGGCTCGCGGCGGCATCGTCAGCACGGCTTCGTGCGTCGCGGCCCGGACCTTCAACGTGAACCTTCTCGCAGTGGCAACACGCTTGACGGTGACGACATGGGTCACGCCGCCATGTTCCACCCTCAAGGCCTGCCTCAACGAAGACCCACGATCCGAACCCCAAGGCACCCGGTCCCGCAAAGGAAACCGAATCGGCCGATGCAGCGTGGATCCTAGACAGTTGCCGACTCGGCGTCGACGCGCTCCGCGGCGCCGTTCGAGTCGGACTGCTCGACCCTGTGGGTAAAGTCGACGATCCGCGGAACGATCTCGCTTCGATAGCGCGAGCCGTTGAAAACGCCGTAGTGCCCGACCCCCGCTTGCAGGTAGTGCTGCTTCATCGCTTCCGGGATGTTGTGGCACAGAGCCTGGGCCGCGTTGGTCTGGCCCACCCCCGAGATGTCGTCTCGCTCGCCTTCGACCGTCATCAGGCCCGTGTGGCGGATGTCCCCGAGGTCGATCCGCTTGCCATCGTAGACGAACTCGCCCTTCGGCAAAGACTGCCGCACGAACACCTGCTCGATGGTCTGCATGTAGAACTCGGCCGTGAGGTCCATCACGGCCATGTACTCGTCGTAGAAGTCGCGGTGCTTCTCGGCCGAGTCGCCGTCGCCCGACACGAGGTGGTGGAACATGTCCGTATGGGCCTGGACATGGCGATCGAGGTTCATGGCCATGAAACCCGACAGCTGCAGAAAGCCCGGATAGACTTGGCGTCCCATGCCTGGGTAGGGGAACGGCACGGTCTCGAGGCAGTTCTGCCGGAACCATTCGGTCCCGCGCTGCTCGGCCAGTTGATTGACGGCGGTCGGGCTGCAGCGCGTGTCGATGGGGCCGCCCATCAGGGTCATCGTGGCGGGATGCATCGGGTCGCCGGCCGCCTCCATATGGGCCACCGCGATGATCAGCGGCACGGCGGGCTGGCAGACCCCGAGCGCGTGGACCGGCACGCCGCCCTGTCCCAGGAAGCGGAGCATCCGGACCAGGTAGGTCACGTAATCGTCGAGATCGAAGCGGCCGACCGCGACCGGTACCATTCGGGCATCGGCCCAGTCGGTGATGAAGACGTCGAAATGCGGGAGAAGCGCCTCGACGGTGCCGCGGAGCAGCGTGGCGTAATGACCCGACATGGGGGCCACGACCAGCATCCTGGACTTCGGCGCCACGCCTTCGGGGTCGTGTTTGACGAAATTGACGAGTTTGCAGAAGGGGAGCTCCCAGACCACTGTCTCCGTGACCGGGATGACGCGGCCGTCGACCGTCGTCGTATCGAGCCCGAAGACGGGCTTGCCGTAGCGGCGGGTCATGCGCTCGAAGAGCTCGGCCGAGGCCGCAGCATTGCGGCCGAACGGGGTGTAGCTCCAAGGATTGAGCGGGTTCTTGAAGAACAACCGGGTGGCATCCGACATGGCGCGGGCCGGGGCGAGCGCGAGATGCGTCAACTCGAAGACGGGGTAGGAGATCTTCATCGGCCCTGCTGCACACTACGGATGGACTCGCCTCGTCGCGTGACACCCCGGGACTCCCGGCCAGTGGTCCGACAAAAGCGCACGAGACATAGCGGCTGCCGCCGCACGCGACAACGGCCGGACCGTCGTTTCGGATCACTCCCCCATTTGCAGCAGCGATCCCACGATGCGGGACTGGCGAACGAACCAGAGGAACAAGACCGTGCTGAGCGTGAACAGCACCGCATTGATGACGAGAGCCTGCACCATGAGGTCGCCGCGGAAAACGTGATCGTTCAGCGCCGCGCGCAACCCTTCGAACACATAGGTGGGCGGCAACGACCAGGAAACGGCCTGCAGCCATGCCGGAAGAACGCCGACGGGGTAGTAGACGCAGCACAGGGGCAACAGGAGGAACATGAAGCTCCAGGCGAGTTCTTCCGCCCCGAGGCCGTTGCGCAAGAGAAACCCCGACACGATCAGGCCGACGCTCCAGCTCGTGAGCATCAGGTTGGCGAAGAAGGCCGCGAGCGCCAGCCCGAGCGTCCAGAGGTTGAAGCCGAAGAACCAGACCGCGAGCCCCGTGACCGGAACGATGCCGATGGTGAGCCGCACGACGCTCATGACGATCAGCGAGGCGACGAATTCGAGCGGGCGCAGCGGGCTCATGAACAGATTGCCGATGTTGCGCGAGTGCATCTCCTCGAGGAACGACAGCGAGAAGCCGAGCTGGCCACGGAAGAGGACATCCCACAACATTACGGCGCCGATCAGGGTTCCGGCCCCGATGGCAAGGTGGCCGGCCGTTCCGCCGGCCGTCGCGGCACTTCCCAGGTAGCGCTGGATGAAGCCCCAGGTCACGAGTTGCACGGTCGGCCAGTAGAGAAGGTCGAGAACCCGTGGCCACGACGAGCGCAGCAGGTAGGAATAGCGCGTCACCATGGCGCCGACGCGGGCGGGCGAGAAGGCGAGGAGGTCGGCGGGGTTCATGCGGCATCTCCTGCGAACACCGGGCTTTGCGCATCGCCGGTGCCCCGCGCCACATCGAGGAACACGTCTTCGAGCGAGGTGCGGCCGAAGCGGCGCAGCAGGTCGGCCGTGGAACCGTCGGCCACGACGCGGCCGGCCTTGAGCATCACGACACGGTCGCACAGGCGTTCCACCTCGGCCATGTTGTGGGATGCGAGAAGGATCGTGGCATCGACTTCGCCCCGGTAGCTCTCGATCACGGTGCGGACCCAATCGGCGGTGTCGGGATCGAGAGACGCCGTCGGCTCGTCGAGCAGCAGAACGTCGGGTCGGTTGAGCAGCGCCTTGGCGAGGGCGACGCGGGTCTTCTGCCCGGCCGACAAGCGTCCGGCCGGGCGGTCGAAGAACTCCTCGAGCGCCAGCTGTCGTCCGAGCTCCGCGATCCGGTCGCGTCGGTCGGGGATGCCGTAGAGCCGCGCAAAGACGTCGAGGTTCTGCCGCACCGTCAGCCGATGCGGCATGTCGACATAGGGGCTCTCGAAGTTCATGCGACCGAGCACGCGGTGGCGATCCCTGGCCATGTCGGTTCCCAGAACCTCGACCCGTCCCGAGGTCGGGAGGATCAGCCCCATGATCATGCCGATGGTCGTGGTCTTGCCGGCGCCGTTCCCGCCCAGAAGCCCGCAGACCGAGCCCCGGTCGACCGTGAGCGTCAGTCGATCGACGGCAGGCGTCGCGTTGAAGGTCTTGGTCAGCCGGTCGAGCAGGATCGCGGGCCGCGATGCCTCGGTCGCAGCGAAACCGGATCGAGGCGAGGTGGCGGAGGTCCGGGACATGCGTGGGTCTCTTGGCCGGAGTGCCGCACCCCGACGAGCCGAAAGGGCTGGATCCGAAGGGTTCGAGTTAGGGTTGTGAGCGCAAACTCGCTATAATCCGGAACGTGTCTGCCCGCCATCGCGGCCGCGCGCCTCAAAGCTGGATCCGCGGACCCATGCCCGACTCGACCCCCATCGACCTCGGTCGGCCCGCCCGCCGGCTTCGCGTCAATACGTTGTCGCGCCTACGCTGGCTCGCCCTGACCGGACAGACCATGGCGGTCCTGTTCACGCGATTGGTTCTGGGGTTCCCGTTCGCGACCGGCTGGTGTCTCTTCGTCATCGCGCTCTCGGTCGCCGTGAACATCGGCGTGCGATTTCGCTACCCCCTGAGCCACCGTCTCGACGACGAGCCCGCGACGTTGCTCCTCGGCTATGACCTCGTCCAGCTCGCGGCGCTGCTGTTCCTGACCGGAGGTCTCGAAAACCCGTTTTCCATGCTGCTGCTGGCGCCGGTCATGATCTCGGCGGCCTCGATGTCGGCCGCCCGCACCATGTTTCTGTGCGGTCTCACGATCGTCGCCGCGACCCTGCTCGTGCTCTGGCATCTGCCCCTCCCTTGGCATCCGGGCGAGCCGATGCGGCTTCCCTTCCTGTTCAGCATCGGGACCTGGTGCGCGGTCGTTCTTGGGGTCGGGTTCATCGGCATCTACGAATCGCGTGTGGCCGAGGAGGCCCGGCTGCTGTCGGACGCGTTGGCGGCTACGGAACTCGTGTTGGCACGCGAAAAGCACCTGTCGCAGCTCGACGGTCTTGCGGCCGCGGCGGCTCACGAACTCGGCACGCCACTCGCCACCATCACTTTGGTGGTGCGGGAGATGATGCAGCTCGTCAACCGGTCGGGATCGACGCTCGCGGCTTCCGATATCATGGACGACATTCATCTGCTCGACCAGGAATGCCAGCGCTGCCGCAGCATTCTCGGCAAGCTCGCCTCGCTCGGGACGGAAGCGGCCGGTCCGTTGCAGGACATGACGATCAGCCACATCTTGGAGGATGTCGTCGGCCCCCAGCGTCAGTCCGAGGTTTCCGTCCTGATCACGCCCCGCGGGTCGGACCCGGAGCCCGTCTTTCCCCGCAACCCGGCAATCCTCTACGGTCTCGGCAATCTGGTCGAAAATGCCGTCGACTTCGCGAGCAAACGAGTGCTCGTGGAGGCCGTTTGGACGCGCGACACATTGACCGTGACCGTGAGCGACGATGGGCCGGGCTTCGCGGCCGACATCCTCTCCCAATTGGGTGAGCCCTATATCACGACCCGCGGATCGGGTCGCAGGGCTAAACGAGAGGCAGGTTCGGGGCTGGGACTGGGTCTTTTCATCGCCAAGACATTGTTGGAGCGCTCCGGTGCGGTCGTTTCGACGGCCAATCTGCCCCCACCCGAGACCGGCGCCACGGTCAAGGTGACGTGGGCGCGTTCCGCTTTCGAGCGAGAGCCGGCCCGTCGGCCGTCGACGGCCGGCAAGCGCTCCCCTGTTCTGTTCTGATTGGCGCCTTACTTAAGGGAATGATGTGGCCGCAAGGAGTTCGATGCGGCTGCGCGTAGACTCGCCGGGCCGGAGCGTCTCCCTCATGGAGGCGCCCCTGGTTCGGCTACAATCGGGAACAGACCATGAGCCTGCAAAGCGCGTCCGAGCCGACCGGCGATCATCTCCACGGTGATGGCTCCCTGCTCATCGTCGATGACGACAAGCCCTTCCTGACACGCCTGGCCCGCGCGATGGAAAGCCGCGGCTTCCAGGTGGAAGCCGTCGACTCGGTCGCGGGTGGCCTCAGCGCCATCGAGACCAAGGCGCCTGCCTATGCCGTCATCGACATGCGGCTCGCGGACGGCAATGGTCTCGACGTCATTTCGCAGCTGAAGGCGAAACGTCCCGACGCGCGGGCCATCATCCTGACCGGCTATGGCAACATCGTCACCGCCGTCACGGCCGTGAAGCTCGGCGCTTTCGATTACCTGGCCAAGCCCGCCGATGCCGATGAGATCTACAGCGCCTTGATGGCGACCCGCCACGACAAGGCGGAAGTGCCTGAAAACCCGATGTCGGCAGACCGCGTGCGGTGGGAGCATATCCAGCGCATCTACGAGCTTTGCGGACGCAACGTGTCGGAGACGGCGCGCCGCCTCAACATGCATCGGCGGACGCTGCAGCGTATTCTGGCGAAGCGAGCTCCGCGCTGATCCCAGCTGTCGCCGCCATTCAACGGATCGGCTCGCGAAAGCGATCCGCGATATGCGTCTGGCGGCGTCGGGCTCTTTGGGGAACTGCGGCGGGTTGCTTCATCGTCTCGCTGGCGTTTCCTTGGGGTTCAGATGCCGCGGAAAGCACAGCGACCAGAGGTCCGTCGCTTGAAGATTTCCGCGCCTTTGTGGCTTCGCTCCGGCCCGACGCTGAAACTCGTGGGGTGACCTCCGCGACACTCGATGCCGCTTTCGCCGACGTGACGCCCGACCCATCGGTCGCCGCCATGACGCGACGGCAGCCGGAACTGCTAAAGCCCGTCGGCAGCTATCTCGCGGCCCAAGTCACACCGGAGCGAGTCCGGACGGGACGAAATCTGCTGGTCCGCTGGCATGATGCCCTCGCCGGGATCGAGACGCGCTACGGCGTTCCGGCCGCAGTCGTGGTCGCAGTCTGGGGTCTCGAGACGAACTACGGCGCGTCCCCGGGAAACAAGGACGTGATCCGTTCCATGGCCACCCTGGCCGCCATGAACTATCGGCCGGATCTCTATCGGGCCGAACTGTTGGCGGCGCTCGACCTGCTGCAGACGGGAGCAGCCAGCCGGTCGTCGCTGCGCGGATCATGGGCCGGTGCCATGGGGCAGCCGCAGTTCATGCCCTCGAGCTACGGCACCTATGCGGTCGATTGGGACCACGACGGCCGTCGCGACATCTGGACCGACATTCCCGACAGCCTCGCGTCCATCGCACATTTCCTGGCCTCGCAGGGGTGGAAGCCGGAACTGCCCTGGGGCTTCGAGGTGCGTCTCCCGCGCGGCCTAGACCTCGCCGAAGGCCACGGCACCTTTGTGGAATGGGCGGCACGCGGCGTGACGAGGCGCGATGGAACTCCGTTTCCCGAGGCCGGCACAGCGGTGCTGTATTTTCCGTCGGGGTCGGCCGGACCCGCATTTCTCGTGACGTCGAATTTCGAAGTGATCAAGACCTACAACTTTTCGGACAGTTACGTCCTCGGCGTCGGCGGACTGGCCGATCGAATGGCAGGAAGGGCGGCGATCGAAACCGCCTGGCCGACCGAACCTCCGATCTCACGCGACGATCGCATCGCGCTGCAGGCACGCCTCTCGGCCCTTGGCTACGAGGTCGACAATCGCGAGGGCCGCATCAGTCTCGCGTTGCGCGATACGATCCGAAGGGCACAGCTCAAGGTCGGCATGGTGCCCGACGGCAATGCCACATCGACGCTTCTCGAGGCCCTTCGCGGGCACTAGATCACGGTTCCACACGGATCTGGCTCAAAACGTCCGCGCGACCGCTCGCCATGAGCGGAGCATGACGTCGCCGAAGCTCCCTGGCGTCTGTTCGGCATCATCTTCATGCCATCGCGTGTTGAACCAGCTCGGTTTATCGCCGATAGATCCGAGCCCACGGTCCCCGAGCCTGCAGGATTGATGATCGTGACGCATGCCCCGGACGACCTCTCGCTCGTCTGGGACCTGCCATTCGCGGGCCTGCTGTTGTCGATCGCGATCTTCCCCTTGTTCGCACGACTTTGGTGGGAGCGTCACTTCTGGGCCGTGACGGCCGCCTGGGCGATCCTGTTCATGGCATCGTTCGCGCTGTCACGGGGTCTCGCGACGGCCGCGCGTGCCCTGCTCCAAACGGCCGCGCACGACTACGTGCCTTTCATCCTGCTCCTGTTCGCGCTTTTCGTCGTTGCAGGGGGCATCCGGATCGCCGGCAATCTCATGGGGACGCCGCTCACCAACTTCGTGATCCTCGGCCTCGGCACGCTGGCGGCGAGCGTTCTCGGCACGACGGGGGCCGCCATGCTGCTGATCCGGCCGCTCATCCGCGCCAACCAGGACCGCCGGCACAAGACCCATGTCTTCGTGTTTTTCATCTTCCTCGTCGGCAATATCGGTGGGTCGCTGACTCCGCTGGGAGATCCGCCGCTGTTTCTCGGGTTCCTTCATGGGATCCGATTCAGCTGGACGCTCCAGGCCATGGCCATGCCACTGGGCCTGTCGGCCGGTCTCCTGCTGCTCGTCTTCTACGTCTTGGATCGGTGGCATTTCCGCCGCGAACCCTCGACGGCCAAGAGCCGCGTGCCACGCCGGCTCAGCATCGATGGTCGGCACAACTTCTTTTTCCTCGTGCTGATCGTCTGTGTGGTGCTGGCGAGCGGCCTGTGGCACTCCGGTCGATCGGTTCCCCTGGGCCTCGGCGTGGAGGTCAAACTCGAAAACGCGCTTCGCGACGGTCTGCTTCTGCTGATCGCCGGCTTGTCCTATGCCACGACTTCGGCTCGCATCCGCATCGAGAACGCCTTCACCTGGACGCCGATCCAGGAGGTCGGCATCCTGTTTGCCGGCATCTTCATCACGATCGTACCGGTCCTGGAGGCGCTGTCGGCCGGACCCGCGGGACCGTTCGCGGCCCTGCTGCACCTCGTCAATCGGCCCGACGGTTCCCCGATCGTACCCCTATACTTCTGGCTGACCGGCGCTCTTTCGTCGGTTCTCGATAACGCTCCGACCTATCTGGTCTTCTTCGATCTCGCGGGCGGCGACCCCATTGCCCTGATGGGGCGGGACTCCACGACCCTCCTGGCCATCTCCTGCGGGGCCGTGTTCATGGGGGCCAACACCTACCTCGGCAATGCGCCCAACTTCATGGTCAGGGCGATCTGCGAAGAGCAAGGCATTCGCATGCCTGGGTTTTTCGCTTACCTCACATGGTCCGGTCTGATCCTGATGCCGCTCTTTGTCCTGCTGACGCTCGTGTTCTTCCGCTGAGGTCAACTGGGCCTCGCCTCAGACCCGTCGCCCCACCGAATGTTGCCCGGCAACTATCGGGAGCGGAACTAAGAGCTGGCGAGCCGGTTTAAGGGGTTCATGGATCCTGACGAGAGGACCATCCGCTTTCGCCACAGCGCAAGGCGGGAGGAAGCAGTCTCGGCTCTTCGATGAGCCAACGTGTATGTCAAACCTTCGAGCGACGCTGAAGAGCGGTGTACGGCGGCGACAGACTGCAGCTGGCGACAACCTAGGCGTCAATGACGGCGACGGACGGCATGGAGCTTCATGCCGTGATGTCTGCTGTCCAGTTTCGAAGCCGTGGCTCGAAGCCCGGCAAGACGAGGGAGTTTAACATGGGCATTCTCGAATCAGTGATCGGAAATCTGCTCGGCGGCAGCCAAGGCGGCGCCTCTTCGCCCCTCGGCAGCGTCCTGTCGAGCGTACTCGGGGGCGGCCAGGCGGGTAGCGCCGGGACCGGCGGAATGGCCGGCGGACTCGGCGGGCTGCTGTCGCAGTTCCAGCAAGCCGGGCTCGGCAACATCGCCCAGTCCTGGATCGGCAACGGTGCCAATCAGCCAGTCTCGCCGCAGCAGTTGCAGAATGTCTTCGGCGAGAACCAGGTCCAGGACATGGCCAACCAGGCCGGCATGCAGAAGGGCGATTTTCTGTCCCAACTCAGCCAACACCTTCCGCACGCCGTGGACCAGATGACGCCGGGTGGCCAGGTGCCCGACGAAGGATCCATGTCGGTCTGAGCATAAGGCCGACGACCTGATTTTCAGTCGAGCTGCCCGCCAGGGCAGCTCTTTTATATTGAGGTGAGCATGATGTTTAAACATTCGGTCACGGTCCTCGTCGTGACCTCCTTGATCGGCCTGCCGCTGAGCCTGAGCCCGGCGATGGCGGACAATCCGATGGGCTACAAGCTCCTCTCCGCCGATCAGGCGTCAGGGCTGCCGCGGATGGGCGGTGCTCTCGGCATGAGCGTCGGTCCGGACAAGCAGATCACCGACGACGGCATGACGTTCGAATTGCTACGCGTAAACGGTGTCAACCAGAACTCGGCCGGCGGACAGGCCGGGTTTCGCACCGGTGACGAGATCATCTCTGTCGACGGCAACGTGTTCCCGAGCGTCGCGGCCTTCGCGGGCTATGTCGGTTCCATTCAGCCGGGCCGCCAGATCTCCGTCGACTATATTCCGGCCGGAGGAGGACCACAGCAGGCCCAGCGGATCGACGTGACCTTAGGCGAGGCTGGCCGCCCTGCGTCAGCTCAGCAGGACGCCCAGGCTCCGGCGGGCGGCCTGTCGACCGGGACCAAGGTCGCCATCGGGGTCGGGGCGGCCGCTCTTCTCTGCTACAAGTACCATTGCTACGACAGACTGAAGCAGCGGTATGGGTCGATGCGTCAGCAACAGCAGCAACCCACCACCGCACCCATGCAATAGGGGTGTTTGCCGCTCACTCCGCGGCTTGGGGCAAGGTATCGACCGCCTGGAAGATGCCGGTCGGTCCACGAGACATTTCGATGCGCCGGTGGTGAAACGCATCGAGTGTCGACCGATGCGCGATCGATACGATGCCGGCGCGCGGCAAGCGTTCTATGAGCGCCTGGTAAAGACTGCTTTCCCCCGCCTCGTCGAGAGCCGACGTGGCCTCGTCGAGGAATAGAAAATCAGGCTTCGCCAGAAAGGCTCTGGCCACCCCGAGCCTCTGCTGCTCGCCGCCGGACAGCCGCTGCGACCAGTTGTCGGCCCGGTCGAGTTCGGGTTCGAGATGACCGAGACCCACACCCGCCAGAGCGTCGCGCATCGCCGCATCGGTGTAGGTCTCCAGAGTCTCGGGGTACACCAGAGCCTGACGCAGCGTCCCGAGCGGCAGGTAGGTTCGCTGCGGGAGGACGAGGGTCCGGGACCCTTCCGGCACCTCGATCCGGCCCTGACCGAAGGGCCAGATGCCGGAGAACGCGCGCAGGAGCGTGGTTTTCCCGGTTCCCGAGTGACCCGACAGCAGCACGCGGTCGCCCGCTTCCAGGGAGAAACTCGGCACCGCGGACAGCGGCGTGCGGTCGGGAAGGCTGACCACAACGCCTTCCGCGGAAAACGTTCCGGCTCGGCCGGGATGGGCGTGGATGTGGGGTTCGGCGGCGGCTGCGGCGTTGCTGGCCGCCATGACGGCTTCGAAGCCCGTCAGGCGCTGCACCACGGCGCGATAGGCCGCGAGGTTGGTGTAGGAGTCGACGAACCACGTCAGCCCGTCCTGCACGTTGCTGAACGCCTGATTGGTCTGCATCAACGTGCCGAGCGTCGCCTTGCCGAAGAAGTAGGCCGGTCCAAGCAGGACGAACGGGAAGATCACGGAGAACTGCCCAAAGAAGCTCGTGAAGAAGCCGAGGCGCTTCTGTCTCCGCACCACAGCATAGACGTTGGCCAGGATCGAACCGTAGCGCTCTCCCAACCCCGCCTTTTCGGCACCTTCGCCGCCGAGCAGCGCGATCTGCTCCGAGTTCTCGCGGATGCGCGCCATGCCGAACCGGAAATTGGCCTCGAACCGCTGCTGGTGAAAGTTCAACGCGATCAGCGGCCTGCCGATCAGATGCGTGAACAGCGTGCCGATCGCCGCATAGATGATGGCGATCCAGATCAGGTAGCCGGGGATGTTGAACGAGAGGCCGAAGCTCGTCATCGGGAACGAGGTCGACAATTGCCACAGGACCAGCAGGAAGATGCCGAGCCGAACGGCATTGCCGAAGAACCCGATCCCCAGCACCATCGTGTTGCCCACGAAGTCGTGGACGTCCTCGGCGATGCGCTGATCGGGGTTGTCGGCCGGGCCCGACACCATGCGCATACGGTAATGTTGCGCAGGCGCCAGCCAACGGTCGACGAAGTCCTCCGTCATTGATTTCCGCCAGCGAATCTGCAAGATCTGATTGATGTAGTTCTTGTAGACTGAAATAAAGATATGCAAGAAAGCCAAGACGAAGAAGTACGCCATATAGTACTTGAAACCGTTGAAGTCCTTGTCCTGCAGCGTATTATAAAAACTGTTATACCAGCTGTTGAAGATCTTGGCGATGTAGGAAAAGGCGATCTCGAGCGCGACGATGGAGGCGAGAAGACCGAAGCCGATCCAGCGTTCCTGCACAATGACCGGACCGATGAACCACAGCCGGATCTCGCCCGGCGTCTTGCGCTGGAAGTAGGGGCGGGTGAGACGCCAGATGTCTTTCACGTCCTCGACGAAATGCGTCATCAATCGACCTCCGAGGACGCGGCCGGCGCCGCGGGATGGTGGGTAGAACGAGCATCGCGTTCGGCGTCGCCGCAACGCCGGGGTCGTCCTAGTCTGTCTCGATCAAAGCAGAAAGATGACAGGCTGACACGTGAACAAACCGAAAGGTCCGCACGCTTCTGCTTGACATCGGCCGGCCGATCAGCCCGCAGCCGACGCGCCATGCTGCCGCAGCCAGCCTTCGGCGCCACGCAGGTCGAGACCGATCTGCTGGCTCAACGGTCCGAGATCGGCGATCGCCATACGGCCGTCCAGCACTTCGCCGATGGCCCAGAGATTGGCCGAGCGCGTACCGCTGCGGCAGTGTACGAACACCGGGCCCGACGCGCCGGCCACCACCGATTGGAAATGCCGGACGTCGCTCTCGCTCAACGGAGCGGCGCCCATCGGGATATGCGCATAGGCCAGGCCCGCTTCCTCGGCTGCCGCCTCTTCGGCTTCGGACCCGGGCTGCGTCGGATCTTCGCCATCCGGCCTATTGTTGATCATGGCGACGTAACCTTCTGACGCGAGGTCGCGAAATGCCTTGAGGTCGGGTTGGCTTGCGACGGTGACGATAGAGGAAAGCTTGACGGTCTGCATGGGCATCCTGGCTCCGGATCGGCCGGACATTAACTCAATGCTGCGCTGCGCCAAAGTGCCAGCCTCGACGGTGCGAAGGAAAGCGGCAGATGCGCCGCGCCGCGCCTATATGACAGTGTAGAGACGAGAGCGCGCATTCTTGCGCAACCCCCAGGAGCCGAAACATGCTGATCCGCATTCGTCGCAGTTGGGACATCCCGGAGCGTGAGGCGACCCCCGAGCACATCTTCCTCGACCGCCGAGCCTTCATGGCCGGGTCCGCCGCCATAGCCGCGACGGGGCTCGGGTTGCGAGGCGCCGCTGCGGCTGGCGAACCCGCGGATCCGTCGGCCGCCCTCTACCCCGCCAAGCGGAACCCGGCCTACACGATCACCGGCGATACGACGCCGGAAGCGGTGAACACCAACTACAACAACTTCTACGAATATGGGACGTCGAAGCACGTGGCGGATGCGGCCCAGATGCTGAAGGTGCGCCCCTGGACCGTGAAGTTCACCGGGATGGTCGAGAAGCCCCAGGAGGTGGCGATCGACGACCTGTTGAAGGCCATGCCGCTCGAAGAGCGTCTCTACCGCCACCGCTGCGTCGAGGCCTGGGCCATGCAGGTGCCGTGGACCGGCTTCCCCCTGAAGAAGCTGGTCGACTTCGCGAAGCCGCTCGGCTCGGCCAAGTATATCGTGATGAAGACCTTCAAGGATCCGAAGATGGCGCCCGGTCAGCGCAGCTTCATCCTGAGCTGGCCCTACGTCGAGGGCCTCACGATGGAAGAGGCCAATAACGACCTCGCCTTCATGGTGACGGGCGCCTATGGAAAGCCGCTGCCCAAGGTGATGGGGGCGCCGCTGCGGTTGGCGGTCCCGTGGAAATACGGGTTCAAATCCGTGAAGTCGCTCGTCGAGATCTCGTTCACCGACAAGCAGCCCGACACGACCTGGGCCGCCTTGGCGCCCGACGAATACGGGTTCTGGGCCAACGTGAACCCCGACGTGCCCCACCCGCGCTGGAGCCAGGCGACCGAAGAAGTGATCGGCACGGACGATCGCCGGCCGACCGCCATCTACAACGGCTATGGTGCCGAGGTGGCGTCACTCTACAGCGGCATGAAGACCGACAAGCTCTTCATGTGAGCGGCTTCCCGGCGGCGCGAGCCGCCGGTGGCGTCACGCGCGCCGTTGTCCGACGCGAAAGCCTCGTCCCTCCACCACCCAGGACAAAACGGTCGCGCCCAACAGCGCGAGGAGGCCGATCAGGCCCACCGCAAGCGGAAACAGGCCGATCCCTGCCACAACGCTGCTCTCGGTCCGGCGGATGCCGATATAATCCGAGCCAGCGTAACTTGGCGCATCATGCATGGCGACGAGGCGCGGCATCGCGATGGCCTCGCCGGTTCCCGTCCCGATGCGCCGCACGCTGCCGCCCGTGGCTTCGGCGAGCGGTCGCAGCTTCTCGGTCGTGGACACCACCTCCTGGAACTCGCGCGGGTTCTCCGGCCCGACATTGAGTAGAACCGAGTTCGACCCATCGCTCAAGCGGTAGAGGCCGAGCTCGTCCGTCCTGACGGTGCCGCGCGACAAGCCTGGCTCGTCGGCCGCGAGCGCGACGGTCGACATCTGCCCGGAGGGCGCCGTGACCGTGACGGGCGTCGTCACCCCCTTCACGCTCTGCCGCTCGATGGCGATGTCGCGGCCATGGGCGGTGGCCCGCAGCGCTTCCTCCTCGAGATCGGGCTCCTTCATCAGCCAGTGGGCGAGGCGGCGCGTCAGGTCGAGATAGGGACCGCCATCCTCGTAGCCGCGCGCCCAGAGCCAGATCTGATCCGACAGCATCTGGGCGACGCGTCCCTTACCCTCGCGCGACAGCACGACCAGCGGGCGACCCTCGGCTCCCGACATAACGGCCATGCCCTTCGCAACGTCGCCGTCGACCTGTCGGAACCAGAGGCTCCAGGCGGGCGGGTTCTGGGCGGCCCCCTGCAATCCTCGGGTGACGGGATGCTTCTCGCCGTCGGGCGTCACTGCGGCGCGGAACGGCACCTCGATCACCCGGCCATCGGGCTTGACGGGCGCGATGGCGCCGAGCGGCGAGTAGTAGAGCCCGTCCGGGCCCGAGTAATCAGGCCCGACCGCCATCAGCAAGGCACCGCCGTTCTTCACGTAGCGCGCGATGTTCTCGAAATAGGCGTAAGGCAGGATCGACTGGTTCGAATAGCGATCGAAGATGATGAGGTCGAAGTCGCCGATCTTGCTGCCGAAGAGTTCACCCGTCGGGAAGGCGATCAGGGCCAGTTCGTTGATCGGCGTCCCGTCCTGCTTCTCGGGTGGACGCAGGATCGTGAAATGCACGAGGTCGACGTTGGCGTCCGACTTCAGGATGTTGCGCCACATGCGCTCGCCCGCATGAGGTTCACCCGACACCAGCAGCACCTTGAGCTTGTCGCGAACGCCGTCGATCGTGACGACCGCTTTGTTGTTCAGCGCGGTCAGCTCGCCCGGGATCGTCGGGACATCGATCTCGACCACGTTGGGGCCGGCATGGTCGACACGGACCGGCACGTCGATCCTCTGCCCCACGACGGCCGACTGCTCCGCCACCACGACGCCGTCCCGTCTGACCGTCACGGCCACGGGTTCGCCGCGGTCCCCGGTGTCGAGAACGCGCAGGCTGATAGTCTGGTCCTTACCGACGATACCGAAGCGGGGGGCCTCGACCAGTTCGACGCGCCGGTCACGCTCGCCCTCCTGACCCGTGACGAGCACCTGGAGCGGGGCCTTGAAGCCGAGGGCGGCGGCATCCGCCGGGATGTCATGGACGACCCCGTCGGTCACCATGATCGCACCCGCCACATGGTCGGGCGGCACATCGGCGAGACCGGCGCTCAGAGCCGCGAAGAGCCGCGTTCCATCGTTCTCGGCGTCCGACCGGCCGCTGTCGATGAAACGCGGTTCGACATTGCCCAGTTTGGCGAGATCCTGCGTGAGGGCGGTCTTGGCCCGTGCCGTCTGGGCGGCCCTGTCGCCGATGGTCTGACTGCCGCTCTGATCGATGACGACCGCCACAACATCCTTCAAGCCCTCTCGGTCCTCACGCACCAGTGAGGGATCGGCCAGCGCCAGAAGCATAAGCGCGAAGGCCAGCGCCCGAAGCGTCGTGCCGCGGCGTCTGGCCAGGAAGCCGAGCGCCACGACCACAAGGGCCAGGACCGCCAGGCCCCAGAGCACCGGCATCGGGAGCAAAGGCGTGAAGGACAGGACGAAACGCGTCATTCGCGGGTCACCTCCACATCCGTCGGCCCTCGCGGCGCGGCGCGATCATCAGTGCGCCAGGCGTTCGAGAAGATCGCGGACGTGCACCTGGTCGGCCTTGTAATTGCCCGTGAGGGTGTAGATCACAAGGTTGATGCCGCCGCGGATGGCGAGTTCGCGCTGCCGCACCCCACCCGGAACGAGCGGGTAGAGCGGGTCTCCGTCGCTGTCGGTGGCCCAACCGGCCGCGAGGTCGTTCCCCGTGATCACGATCGGCGAGACACTGTCGCCGGAGCGTGCCGGGCGGTTCACCTCGTCGGGCGGCGCAGGCGGCAAGGCCTCGACCCAGGTCTGGGCCGTGGTGTAGCGCCCGACGAAGTTGTCGAGCAGGTAGAACGTCTTGGTGATGACATGGTCGCGCGGCACCGGCTCGAGTTCTGGCACGTCCGCACCGGTCAGGAACTGGCTTAGCCATCGGGCCTCCTCGGTCGGCGGGCCGCCGGGCCGGGCCGTGAGCGCATCACGGGTATCGAACAGCACCGTGCCGCCATTCTTCATGAAAGCCGAGACGCGCGCCGTGGTGGCGGCATCCGGCTGTGGTGCCGAGCCGACGACCGGCCAGTAGAGCATCGGGTAGAACGCCATCTCGTCGCGGGCCGGGTCGATGGCGACCGGCTCGCCGGGGTCGAGCGAAGTTCGGTTGGCCAGCGCGCGGGAAAGACCCTTCAGGCCTTCTCGGCTGGTCTCGTCGACCGCGGCATCGCCGGTCTGTACATAGGCCAAACGCGTCTTGAGCGCCGCGTCCATGTCGCGCCTGGACACTCCGTCAGCCGCCAGGGTCGCCGTGGCGGCCGGACCTATGTCGGCCGCACGCGCGCCCTGCACCGCCGTGCCGCCGAACCCGATGGGCGACGCG
>CAXUOD010000028.1:35922-37374 GCA_964252585.1 uncultured Lichenihabitans sp.
GACCCCGTGCGTGGGATTGTGGGCCTCGCTCAGCGCGAGGATCGCACCCACGACGAGCGTCGCCAGGGCCGCACGTCGCTGCCCCAGGCGCGCCAGCCCGCCACCCATGATGGAGGTCGCCAACGCATCGGCGAGGAAGCCGAGGAACGCCAGCACCAGAAGAGCGGCCCGAAGGTCGATGGGATTCGAAGCCCTGAGCCGCTCCAACGACAACGGCAGTCCGGACAGGTCGGCCGCCGCAAGCGTCGCGTGCGGCCCCAGCGCGTTCACCGCCAGAAGAGCGTCGGCCGGACCATAGAAACCGGGCGGATGATCGGCCGAAGCCTCGCCCGCGAAATTGGCCGTCACGGGCTTGGCCGTGACCGGAGGGGGCCCGAGCGTTCCGAAGCCGTCGAGGATGCGAGACGGCGGCAGGGTCGCGACCGGTGCCGCCGAACCGGCAAGCGCCGGATCCATGCCGGATTCCGTCGCGGAGGCGGCGGGCGGCGCTCCGCCGTCGCCGCTCAGCGCCACGATCCGCCGCAGCATGTCGACGAAGAGGCCCGACAGCGGCAGGTTCGACCAGGTCGTGTCGGCCGTCACGTGGAACAGCACGATGACGCCCTTGCCGCGGTGGTCGGCCGTGACGAGCGGCGTGCCGTCGCTGAGCTGTGCCCAGGTCCTGCCCGGCAGGCCGGCGTCGGGCTCGGCCAGCACCTGGCGCGACACCGTGACGTCGTGGCTCGGATCGAGTCCGGAAAAGGGGCTCGCGCGGTCGAAGGGGGCCAGGGTCTCGGGCTTGTCCCAGGACAGGGCTCCGCCGAAGGTGCGGCCGCCGCGGCGGAGATCGACCGGTTCGAGATCGTCGGCCGGAGCGCCGGCGAGGCGCGACCCGGCAAAGCGGAGCAAGACACCGCCCCCGTCGACGAAACGCGCCAGCCGGTCGTGCGCCACACCCGCCACTTGCCCGACATCGGCCAGCACCAGCACCGACGGGTTTTCGTCGAGCGCCGTCACGATCGGATCGCCCGAGCCGGTGCGGATCTCGCGGACATCGGCAAAGGGGGCCAGCGCTTTGACGACGAAGTAGCTGGGGCTCAGAAGCGGCTGTGCCGTATCGGCGCTGGCCCCGCTCACCACGTCGACCCGCCGCCGTTTCCAGCGCCCGTCGAGCAGCGTCACGGCTCCGGCCGAAGCCTCCCCCGCGACCGCCACGCGTGCGATGTCGTTGCGCAGTTCGACGGGCAGCGTGAAGACGCCCTGGGTGGCGTTGCCGACCGCGAAGGAGAAGGGCGCATCGCCGACCGGCAGGCCTTTCAGGTCATAGGCCCGCAAGGTCCCGCCGGATGCCGCCTGCGCACCGGCCCTCAGCACGGTGACGACGAGGCTGTCGGGCGTGTTCTCGGCCCCGGCGACCGCCAGGGGCGTGGTGGCCGGGGTCAGGACGGCGGCCGGATGCGCGGAGGAGAGCTT
>CAXUOD010000029.1:0-35634 GCA_964252585.1 uncultured Lichenihabitans sp.
ACTGCTCGACATTCTAAGCTGGAGCGAATTCGCCAAAGGCGAAAGCGCTCTAGTCTTCGGCGAGCCGCACCGTCCAAAGGATAGCGGCGCCGGACGCGAGGCCTATCGCGATCAGCGAGGCGCCGAGATGCTGTTTAGATGCCGTGAAATGCTGGCTATGCACCCAGGTGCAGAAGCACACCACGCACCAGATGATTCCGCTCCACATGATGGTCGAAGCGACAAAACACAGGGTCAGCATTCGCATGGTGACTCGCCCCCAACGCCACAGCTTGTTTGTTCATGGTGCTGCTTGAGTTAAACTGGCACAGATGTGGTTAATGAACAACTGCCCAACGCGAAAGGCAGCGACGTCAATCGGGCGCAGCGGCAGATCATCCACCAATCCGGGTTCCGTTCACGTAGAGCATGATCCGGTTACGGTCCGGCGTCAGGTATACGGTGCCGCCGATCGGGACGGGCGGTCGACCGTCGGTCTTGACCTTCACGTCCACGGCGCCGACCGAAACCTTTGTGAGATAGCGTCCGGCAATGCCGACGGTCTGATCGAGGAGCGTCCCGGGCACGGAGCCGGGTTGCGCCGTCCCATGCATGCCGATCCATTCGGGCCGGACCCCGAGACTGACCTTGCCGATCGTCGTCAACGCCTTGGGCGCCGGCAGAGGGTCGGCCAGCAACGGGGCGGTGATCCGGCCGTCCCGCACCTCGGCGGCGACGAAATTCATGCCGGGACTGCCGAGGAACCAACCACCGAATTCCGTCAGCGGCTCGTCGTAGAGCCGGGCGGGCGTGTCGTATTGGACGATCTTGCCGCCGAACATCAGGGCGATCCTGTCGGCGAGGGTCATGGCCTCGGTCTGGTCGTGGGTCACGTAGACGATGGTCTGCCGGGTGCGCTGGATCACGAGCTTGATGGCCCGGATCAGCTGCAGCTTGGCGTTGACTTCCACGTTGGTGGTCGGCTCGTCGAACAGGACGATGGCCGAACGGCGCGCGATCGCGCGGCCAACCGCCACCTTCTGGCGGTTGCCGAGATCGAGGTCGCCGATCAGGTTCTTGCCCATTCCCCGCATGTCGAGGACGTCGAGCATCTCGTCGACCCGCCGGTCGCGCTCGCCTGCGGACAATGTACGGTCCTGCTTGAGCGGCAGGGCGATGTTCTCGGCGACCGAGAGCGTCGGGTACATGACGGGGTACTGGAAAACCATGCCGATGTTGCGGGTCGCCGTCGGGAGTGCCGTGACGTCGCGGTCGCCGAACAGGATGCGGCCCGACGTCGGGCGCTCAAGACCGGCGATCATCCGCATCAACGTCGTTTTGCCGCAACCCGACGGACCGAGCAGGCAGGTGACCTCCGCATCCGCGAAGCGAATGTCCATGTCTTCGACGGCCGTGAAGTGGCCGAACTGCTTCGTGACGCGGTCGACCGTGATGGTGGCCATGGAATACGAGACCTCTTGCGATCGTTCGAGGGCGTCGCCCTCGCTGCCGGACCGTTGTCCAGCGAAGCCGGGCGCTCATGTGTCAGATCATCGTCGAAGCTCGAGCTTCACTGCTCGTTGCGAGGCGCGATGCGCCGAAGGAAGCCAGCCTGTGACCCAGGATGGCCTCAGGTCCCGCCACGCCCCGCCGCCGGCGCGCTCGCGATGACGGTCGATCGTGTCGCTTCGACGGCTGGCCGACACACCGGACGGGAAAGGCGCCAGCTCTCGCCGCGCGGCGAAGGATCCCTGGCGCGTCACGACAAGCGGCGCCCATCGCCGGCATCGAAGAGCTGGATCGCGGCGGGCGAGATCGTAAACGAAACGAGGCTTTCGAACTCCGGCGCACCCTCCTCGGTGACGGGAAAGCTCATCACGAGGTCCGTTGCTTCGGCTTCGACATAGACCACGAGTTCGCAACCGAGGTTTTCGACGAGTCGCACGCGGCCACGGCCCTCGATGCCGCGCCCTTCGCCGAGCCGGATCGCTTCGGGACGAAAACCCACCAGCACCGCGCCATCCGCGAGGTCGCCCGCCGCGGGGAATCGCAGCGGTCCTGCCGTGATCACGCCGGCAGCGGCCGAGCCTGCGATCACATTGGCACGCGGGAACCCGACGAGTTGAAGAGACCGCACGTGCAGGGGCTCGTGGTAGAGATCGATGACGTTGTCGTGCTGCACCACGCGACCGCGGTCGAGCACGACGAGACGCTGCGCCACCGTCAGCGCCTCCAACGAGTCGGATGTGGCATACAGAAAGGTGGCCTTCAGGTCCTCCCGCAGGCCCTTGAGCTCGTCCATCAGCCTTTCGCGCAGCTTGTAGTCGAGGCCGACCAGAGGGTCGTCGAGGATGAAGAGGTTCGCATCCTTGAGCAGGCCGCGGGCGAGGGCCGTGCGCTGCTTTTCCCCACCGGACAGCTGATCGGGCGTTTTGTTCATTAGATGCGTGATGGAAAGCAGGCCCGCGGCACGGTCGACCCGCCGGGCCGTCTCGTTCCTGGCAGTGCCGGCGAGGGCCAGGGGATAGGCGATGTTGTCGAAGACGGTGAGGTGCGGGTAGAGCGCGAAGCTCTGCGGCACGTAGCCGATGGAGCGTTCGGCGGGGGGCAGATCGGTGATGTCGCGGCCGTCGAGTTCGATCCGCCCGGCATCGGGCTTTTCCAAGCCGACCAGGGTGCGGAACAGAACCGACTTGCCCGATTTCGGAGGCCCGCACAGCACGGTGAAGCTCTGCCGGGGAACCTCCAGATCGAAGCGATCGAGCGCCATCTGGTTCTTGTAGCTCTTCGAGACGGCCTTGAACGCGAGGGCCGCCGTCATCGTCCCAAGCCCGACAGGGTCGGCACGAGCAGGATGCCGATCACGAAGATCGTCGCGATGATGCAGAGCAGGACGACGATGCGGAGCAGGCTGCCGCGGACGGACCCGTTCTTCGGGATGTTGCCGACTGCGATCTGCAGGAAGGTCGAGACCACGAGGATGGCGAGACCCGCCTGGAACACGGGCAGGCTGTAGCGTTGAAGGATGAGCAGCATGCCGAGCAGCATGGCCGCGATCAGCACGCGTTCGGCTTGTTCCGGGAAGGTCATGCGCATCGGATCAGACCTCGCCGCGCACGGTGCCGAACGTCATGCCGACGAGGATGTATTTTTGGAAGAAGAAGATGAACAGGATCGGTGGGATCACGTAGACGGTCGTCATGCTCGTGATGAACGTCCAGTTAACGCCGCCATCCGAATAGGTCCCGACCGCAAGAGCGTAGGGAATGTTTTGTGTCGAAACACCCCCGATGATGAAGTTGAAGAGGTACTCGTTCCAGACGAAGATCATGTTGAAGATGAAGGCGGCGATGAGGCCCGGTTTGACCTGGGGCATGACGACACGAAAGATGACGTGCAGCCACGATCCGCCGTTGACGAGCCCCGTCTCGTCGAAGCGCTGGGACACGCCGTCGAGGAAGCCTTTGAGGATCCAGACCGAAAACGGGATCGAGAACATCGCGTAGAACATGACGAGCCAGAAATGGTTGTCCTTCCACCCGAAGCCCGCATACATCAGGTAGACGGGCAGGATGACGGCCGGGCCCGGCAACATCCTGATCGAGAGAAGCAGAAACATCAGGAAGTCCGTCCCCTTCGGCTTGAAACGTGAAAAGCAGAAGGCGGCCAGGAACGACACGACGACAGCGATGCACACCGCTGCCACCGACAGGAAGACCGAGTTGAAGATCTGCAGCAGCAGACCCTGGCGGTGCAGCAGCTCGACGAAGTTGTCGAGGGTCGGCCAGAAGATCAGCTTCGGCGGCACGGCAAGGATCTCGTCGCGCGTCTTGAAGGAGGAGAGAACGATCCATCCCACCGGCGCGAAGAACAGCAGCGAGACGATCCATAGCAGCGTGTAGTAACCGGCGCGGCGCAGCTTCGAACTCATGCTTCCCTCCGGCGCCGCACGTTCAAGATGAAGATGAAGACCGACGTCATGGCGATGGAGATGAGAAGCAGCAGCACCGAATAGGCGGAAGACCAGCCCATGTTGAAGCTCTCGAAGGCCTGTTTGTTGAGCTCGAGCGCGACGAGCCGGGTCTCCTGTCCGGGACCGCCTTTCGTCATGGGAATGATGAGGTCCAGCGTCTTGAAGCTGTCGATGGTGCGCAGCAGGATCCCGAGCATGAGGATGAACTTGCCGTGGTGCCAGATCACGAGGGTCAGCCGCTTGCGCCACGGCAGGCGATCCACCTCGGCGGCTTCGAGTTCGGCTTTCGGCACGGAGCCGAGCGCCGCGAGCGCCATCAAGGTCATGAAGGGTGTCCACATCCAGCAGTCCACGGCCAGCACGGACCAGTAGGCGGTCCCGGGTTCGCTCAGGAAGTTGATCGGCCGCGCACCGAACAGGGCATGCAGGATGACGTTCAGGATGCCGAAGTCGGGATCGTAGATGAAGCGGAAGAAGGTCCCGGTCGCCACGGGCGTCAGCACCATGGGTGTGAACAGCATGGTCAGCGCTACCCGGCGCCCCGGCATGTCCTTGGATCCCCAGAACAGGAAACCCAACAACAAGCCCAAGGTCGTCTGAATGCCGACACCCCACACGACGAAAGTGAAGGTGCGGGCGAGGTCGGCCCAGATATTGTTCCTGTTGTAGTAGAGCTGGATGAAGTTGCGGAAGCCGACGAAAACCGGCTGCGACCCGCTGGTCAGCGAGTAGTTGTAGAATGACAGGCCCAAGAGCCAGAGCGTCGGGATCGTGTTGAAGACGATGAAGAAGATGAGAACCGGGGCCAGCAGCGCAGCGACGAGGCTGCCGCGGCTGTCGAACACCCGGGCAAAGGGGGAACGCCGGCGGATCTTGAAGGCGGCAGCACCTGTGACGGCTGTCATCGTTGAACCGAACACCTGGAGAGAGGATGGCGCTCCCGAGCGGCTGGGAGAACCGGGATTGGCGGTCTTTGCGGCGTGAGGGGCTCCAGCCCCTCAGCCTTGCCGTCGCAGCCTCGGCGGCTTCGAGGGACGTTGGCGTCGGAGAGTGTCAGATCGACCTCAAGGCTTGGGCTTCGCCTTTCGTCATTGCGAGGTGTGTAAAGACGAAGCAACCCAGCGCGGGATCCATGGTTCTGGGTTGCTTCGCTGCGCTCGCAATGACGGCTTCCAGACCTGGCTGACAAACCCGACGAGCGCTGTCTCGCCGCGCTAAAGCGAAACGTTTCCGCAGACGCCCGACGGCTCTTTCTTGGCCGTGCCTTCATCCGACAGGATCTGCTGCTGGCCGCAGGCGATGTAGTTCAGCACCCCCATGGCGTCCTTGGATTGTCCCGTCATGTAGGAGGTAAAGCCCTCCTGCTGGAGCGAGAGCATTTCCGAATATTTCGGATCATGCCAGAAGTCCTGGGACGTTCCCGGGCCGAGCATATATTTGTAGGTACGGTTCCAAGGGTTGATCGAATCGAAATCCGATCGGCTCATCGTTGCCTTGTCGCAAGGGTTGCCACCGCGCTTCGTGTATTCGAGCGACGTCTCCGGCAGGTACCACCAATTCATGAAATCGATGGCGACCCGCATCTTGGCGTCGTCGTTGAAGGCGTTGATCACCCAGGGCTGCCCACCCATGCAGTAGAGGCGCTTCTCGCTGGCACCGCTGCCGAACTTGGGCGGCGGAACGACCAGCACCTTGTCCTTGTTCTCCGGCGTGATCATCGCGGCCCCGACCGCGGCCCATTGCAGGGCCGAGAAGACCTTGCCCTGCGTGAAGACGTCGACGATCTCGGCGATGCCGTAGTTGGTCGCGCCCGGTGGCATGTATTTCAGCCAGGACTTGTAGCGCTCCATCGCCTTGGCGTTGCCTTCGGTGTTCAAGACGCCCTCGACCTGGCCCTCCTTCGCGTCCCAGATCTCGCCGCCCGAGCTCCACATGATGGAGAACAGCGGACAGGTGCAGAAGTCGTAGACGCGAGAGTACTGCCAGCCGGCACCCCAGATCCCCTTCTCGGGACGGGTGAAGAATTCCATGACTTTTTCGTAGTCGTCCGCGTTGAGCTTCTCGTATTCCTCGAACGTGGTCGGCAATTTGATGTTGTATTTGGCCTGGAAGGCCTGCTGTTCTTTCGGATCGTCCAGCATGTCCTTGCGAAGGTAGAGCGCGAAGACGTCGCCTTCCTGCGGAAGACCCCAGATGTCCTGGCTGCCGTCGGGGTAGCGCATGTAGGTGTCGACCACCGTCTTCGAGTACCAGTCGAGCTGCAGGCCCTGGTTCTTGGCGATGACGTCGTTGAGCTTCAGGATCCAGCCCGGCTTGGCGAGCGCTCCGAGCCACTGCGAATCGGAGATGATGATGTTGTACTCCTGGCTCTTGGTCGCGAGCGAGGTGGCGGCCTTCTGGAACAGATCGGAGAACGGCGCCTCCGCGAAGCCGAAGCTGACGTCGTAGCCGTAGCGCTGCTTGACGTAATCGGCGAACAGCGGCGACATCTTCACGCCGAGCGAGGACGGCAGCCAGCCGGCGATGCCCAGGATGTTCATGTCGACCTTCTTGCCCACCAGCGGATGAGCTTCCATCGCCTTCAGGCGATTGATGAAGGGCGCACCGATGACGCCGGACAGCGCGGCCGAGCCGGCACCTTTGAGCAACGTCCGTCGCGGCACCAGCAGGCGCGAACCTCCGCCGCGGATCTCTGAATCGTCCATGTTTTCCTCCCGACATCGCGCCGAATGGCGCAACAGCTTTGCCCGGTCGTTGTCCGGTGTTGCGGCTTCCAGGTGACCCCGCGGTGGAAAAAACCGCTTGAGCACCATTGTATTTGCCGTCATTTCAGACATAATCCAAGGCAACCTGAAAAATGTCAATGCTGAAACGAACGACGAAACGGCAGGGGATCGGAGACGAGGACGGGGTGGCGGCGATCCCGCTGCGGTTCCGTGACGACCCCTTGGTGTGGGCCGGCTGGCTCTACGTGCACGACGGCTTGACCCAGAACGATATCGCGTCGGTCATGGGGGTCTCGCGCGCCACCGTGAACGGCTACTTGGCCGAGGCGCGGGCGCGCGGCATCGTTCGCGTCAACATCGATCCGAGCCGCCTGCGAGCGACCGAGACCGCGCAGGCTCTGAAACAGCGGTTCGGTCTCGCGGACTGCGTCGTCATCCCCGGGGACGACGGTGGGCGGCCTCTCGTGCAGCGGCTCGGCGAGGCGGGCGGAAGCGTCCTGCGCAACCTGTTGCGGGCCGGCGATACGATCGGCGTGGCCTGGAGCCGAACCGTCATGGCCGTGGGCGACTACGTGGGTCCGTTGAAGCTCCCCGACCTTTCGGTCATCCAGGTGAACGGCGGCATCGCGGCCGCCGCCAGCATCTCGCCCGAGCAATGTGCCGCCCACCTCGCCACCAGCATGGGCGCGCGTTGTCTCGCGCTCAGTGCCCCGGCCTTCGTGTCGACCCGCGAGATGCGCGATCTTCTGTTGGCCGAGGCCGTGATCCGCGAGCGCTTCGACCTCATCCGTCGCGCCGATAAGCTGATCTTCGGCATCGGCAACCTGCGGCGCGACAGCCTCGTGTTCGCGAGCGGCCTCATCGATCAGGCCGCCGCACGGTACTATCTCGGGCAGCGAGCCACCGCGGTCGTGGCGGGGCGCTTCATGGACCAGGCAGGCGGCCCGCTGCATGGGCCGCTCGACGACCGCATGACGGGGTTGCCGCTCGAAGACCTTCGCTCCATCAAGGTGCGCATCGCGGTCGCGGGAGGGCTGGACAAGGTCGCCGCGATCCTGGCCTGCCTTCGCGGCGGACACGCTACGGTGCTGGTCACGGATGCCGCGACCGCGCGCGGCATCCTGAAGGCCGACGGGGCGCCGCACGTCTTCGATCGCTACGGACCCGTTTCGATCAGCAACGAACAGGGAGGACTCGTCGTGAAAACCAAGAAACTGATCAACGACCCGAAAGTCATCATCGAGGAGATGCTGGAGGGCATCGTGGCGGCACATCCAAGGCACGTGAAGCAATTGCCTCACTCGCCCCGTTCCCTGGTGGCGATCGACGGACCTCGTCCCGGCAAGGTCGGGTTGGTGGTGGGCGGCGGCTCGGGTCACGAGCCGACGTTCCTCGGCTTCGTGGGCAGGGGTCTCGCCGATGCCTGCGCGGTCGGCAACGTGTTCGCCTCGCCGCCGCCCGATCCGATCGTCGAATGTGCCAAGGCCGTGAACGGCGGCAAAGGCGTGTTGTTCGTGTTCGGCAACTACGCCGGAGACGTGATGAACTTCGAGATGGCGGCCGAACTCGCAGCCCTCGACGCCCTCGAAGCCCGGATCGTGGTGACGACCGACGACGTCGCCTCGGCGCCGCGCGACCAGCGCGAGAAGCGGCGCGGCGTCGCGGGCAACTTCTTCGTGTTCAAGGTCACGGGTGCTGCCGCCGACGCCATGATGAGCCTCGACGATTGCGAGCGCATCGCCCGGCACGCCAACGACAGGACCTTCACGGTGGGTGTGGCGCTCAGCCCCTGCTCGCTGCCGCAGACGTTGACGCCGAACTTCGAGATCGGCGAAGACGAGATGGAAGTCGGGATGGGGATCCACGGCGAACCGGGCGTGTCGCGCGAGCCGATCGGGACGGCCGATCAGGTGACCGACGACATCCTGGATCGCATCTTCGCCGAAATGCCCGCCAAGAGCGGCGACAAGGTCGCGGTGCTGGTGAACTCGCTCGGCTCGACGCCGCTGATGGAGCTCTACCTTCTCAACCGCCGGGTCAAGCAGCGGCTCGATGCGCGCGGAGTCGGCGTCCATGCCACCTGGGTCGGCGCCTATTGCACGTCGCTCGAAATGGCCGGAGCATCGATCACCCTGATGCTGCTCGACGACGAACTGACGGGCCTGCTCGACCGCCCTTGCGACTGCGCGATGTTCCGCGCCGGATGAGATTGCCATCGACGGAGTGGATGCGCGCCATGAACGAATTCACCACACGGGATGTCCTGGCGCTCTTTGAGCGGATCACGGCGGCCATTCAGGCCGACAAGGATCGGCTCTGCCGGCTCGACGGCGTGATCGGCGATGCTGATCACGGCGTCACCATGTCGATCGGTTTCCTGGCGGTGCAGGAGGCCTTGCGATCGCTCGAAGCCGCGACGACGGACCCGGCAACGGTGTTCAACTCCGCGGCCAAGAGCTTCCTCAATGCGGTCGGCGCGTCCTCGGGTCCGCTCTACGCCACGGCCTTCATGCGCGCGGGCGCCGTCGCCAAGGGCAAGACGACGCTCGACCGCGACAGCGTGGTGGCCGTGGTGGCGGCCATCGCCAAAGGCATCCAGGACCGGGGCAAGGGCGAACGCGGCGACAAGACCATGCTCGACGCCTGGTTGCCGGCGGCCGAAGCCGCCGAGCAGGCCCGCGCCGAGGACAAGGACCTCAAGGTCTGCCTCGAACAGGCCGTCGCGGCCGGTGCGGCGGGCGCCGAAGCCACGAAAAACATGGTGGCGTCCAAGGGCCGCGCCTCGCGGCTCGGCGAACGCGCGATCGGACATATGGACCCCGGTGCCGCCTCCGCGGTCATCCTCCTCACGGCTTTCGCCGAAACCGCCTCGGCCTCAGCACCGGCGCCTTGAGCCACGCCGACCGAAACGTGTGTTTCTTCGGATCGAGCCCAGTGCAATCCTTGCGGCGGAAAACACTGCCTCTCGGTTTCGAGCGGCATCACCCTTTCGGAGGCGCCTGCCAACGCGCCTCATCCTGAGCCGACCGACGAAGGCTCTCGTGTCGAAGGATGGGCCGGGGCCCCTGCACGCTTCGACACGGGCCTGTCAGGCCCGGCTCAGCTTGAGGTCGGTGGGAGGGCCGACGTGCCTCCTGACCGGAGCAGGCCGGTACAGCGACGCGCACGTGGCTCGATGAGGAGGCGTGGTCACCCGCCGCCGCGGGCTCGACGCCTTCACCGGTCCACGACGGCCTCGGCCTCGATCTCGACCCGGTAGTCGCCGACGAGGCGGCCGACCTCGACCAGCGTATTGGCGGGGCGGCTGTCGCCGAAGACGCGCCCATGGGCGCGCGACACCGGCTCCCAATCGTCGGCATCGGCGAGGTAGACGCGGGTCCTCACGACGTCCGCCATGGTGCCGCCGAGCGCCGCGAGGCTGGCTGCGATCTTGTCGAGGATGAAAACCGCCTGCCCGGCGGGGTCGCCGGGGCACACCACCTCGCCTGCGCCATGCGTGGCCGTGGTGCCGCTGACCAGGATGCGGTCGCCGGTGCGAACCGCGCGGGAATAGCCCGCGATCGGCTCCCAGACGCTGCCCGAATCGACGACGCTTCGTCCGGCCCGGCCCGCCACGGGCGTCGCCTGGAAGAAGGTCGGGACCGCGGCCAGGTGATGGCTGAGGTCACCCGAGGCGGTGAGGAAGGGTGGCCGGCGGTATTCGTCGCCGCAATCGCCCGGCACGGGCTTCAAATCGGCCAGGGCCGCATCGAGCACGGCGCGGTCCTCCTCGTCGAGCGTGAACGCGAAGGAGCGCAGATTGTCGGTCCGGTGTTCGGTCTCGCCGAGCCGTGCCCCGACGATCACGGCCGCGACCGCGGGATGATCCAGCACCCAGCGGGTCGCGACATTGCTGATCGAGACGCCATGCCGTGCTGCGACGCGGCCGGCTGCCGAGAGGATGCCCTGGAACGCCGGCCAGCCGCCGATCGTGTCGACGAAGCGCTTGTACTTGCTCTTGCTCCAGTCGGCGATCGCGCCCGCGTTCGGTTCCTCGACGCCGAGCCAGCGCTCCGACAGGAGGCCACCCGCGAGCGTCCCGTAGGCCAGGAGTCTGACGCCCCGGGCCAGGCAGAGCCGGCTCATGGCCCCGGCGGCCCGCCGGTCGAGCAACGAGAACGACACCTGGTTGGTCAGGACCGGGATGCCGTGGCAGACCAGCACGTTGAGATGGTCGGTGTCGAAGTTCGTCGTGCCGAGGTGGGCGCAGAGCCCCTCCCGGCGCAGGGCCGCGAGGCCGCGGGCCGCATCGAGATAGGCGAGGTGCTCGAAGGTCCACCAGTGGAACTGCACGAGGTCGATGCGTTCGACTCCGAGGCGCGCCCGCGAGCGCTCGACTCCGGCCCGCACCACATCGGGCGTCATCGGGCCGGGCACCGGGCACCATTTGGTGAAGGCGCGGGGCCGCGCGGGAGCGTCTGGAGCGTACCGGGACAGCAGCCGGCCCGCGATCACTTCGGCGCTGCCGTAGTGGTCCGCCATGTCGAAACCGTCGAACCCGGCCGCGGCATAGGCGGCGAGCGCGTCGGCCCCACGTTCGGGGTCGAGAGGCGTGCCGCCGCGCTCCTGGTCGGCGACCTGCCACAGGCCGGTGAGGATGCGCGGAACCGCGAGGTCGGGCGCGAGCGCGACCCGCGGGAGCGACGAAGGCGTCATTTCGTGCCGAGCTTCGCCTTCAGGGCGTTGACGTCGTCGGTGCTCATCTCGCCCGTCGTCGTGACCTTGCCGTCGGTGATCTTCCACAGGCGGAACGGGCCGGTGATGTCGCCGTACTGGTCGAAGCTGACCGGCCCGATCACGCCTTCGTAGCGGATCGGCTTGCCGGCCTTGATCATCGCCAGGGCCTTTGCGAACTCCTCCTTGCCGGCTCCGACCGGCGTCCCCTTGGCATCCGTCACCTTGTAGATGGCGTCCCGGATTGCGAGCGGATCCTGCGAGGGTGCCGCCGCGATGGCGAGGCCCACGATGGCGGCCGCGTCGTAGGAACGGTCGGCCGCCGGATTAGCCGGGTCCAGGCCCGAGAACGTCTTGTAATTGTCGTTGAAATAGGTGGTCGAGGCCGTGGGGCTCGTCCCCGACGAGGTCCCGTAGGCCTCGTTCAGGAACTGTGGGCCGACGCTCGAAATGAAGTCGGTGCTGTTCATTCCGTCGTTGAGCAGGAACTTTTGCGGTCCGCCGCCCGCGATCCAGGCGCGCGCGATGGTGGCGCCGTCGACGGGCGTCGAGACGAGATAGAGCCCGTCGGGCGCACCCTGCATCGCGGCCGTCGCCTCGGCATCGTAGCTCGCCTGCTTCTCGTTGTAGGGCGTCGTCGACACGATGGTGCCGCCGAGGGCCGTGTAGGCGGTCGAGAACTCCTTGGCGAGGTTCGTCCCGAAGTCGTTGTTGACCGCGATGATGGCGATCGTCTTGAAACCCTTGTCGATGGCGTAGCGCGCCGCCGCGACCCCCTGCAGGGCGTCCGAGGTGATGGTGCGGAAGAAGATGCCGTTCGTCTTGCCTTGGCGGCCGAGCTCGGTGAGGGTCGGCGACGAGGAGGCGGGCGACACCTGGACGACCTTGGCGGGCGCCGTCACGGCGGTGAGGATCGGGATCGTCACGGACGAGATGATGCCGCCGATGAGGACCGGCACGTGCTTGATCTGGACGAGTTGCGTCGCGGCATCGACCGCCAGCGTGCCGGTGCTGTGCGAATCACGCGTGTCCGTCACGACCGTGCAGCCCTGGGCGCCGCCCGCCGCGTTGAGGTCGCGGAACGCCATCTCGACCGATTTCGCGCCCGCCTGGCCGTATTCCCCGGCCGGGCCGGTGAGTTCCATCACGACCCCGACCGGGACCGTGCAATCGGCGGCGTGTGCCGGAAGGGCTGCGGCGAGCAGAGCCGCGAGGGACGTGCCGACCGCGAGGGCCGTTCCGGACAGAAGCTTGGACATGGGCATCATCCTCGTTGGGGGGCCGTATTGAGGTTATATTTCATGATCGAGCCGTGCCGGCCGGTTCGGTCGCGTTCGAGCGCGTAGGTGTCGCCGAGCGGGCCTTGCCGACGCGACAGCACGGCCGCGAGTTCGGCGTCGTCGGCTGCCGTGAGCCGCAGGGCGCCGACCGCGGCATTGGCTGCAGCGTGCGACGCATTGCGGGCGCCGACGATCACGGCCGCGACACCCGGCCGATCGAGCACGAAACGGCTCGCCACGGTGGCGATGTCGACACCGCGCCGGTCCGCGATGCCACGACAGGCGCGCAGCAGCTCCTGGAAGAGGGCCCAGCCGCCGAAATCGTCGATGATGAGCTTGTACTTCGTGAGCGAGCGGTTCTCGGCGGCCCCGGTCGGCTCGGCCGCACCGAGCCACCGGTCGCCGAGGAAGCCGCCCGCCACCGTGCCGTAGCAGAACAGAACCACGTCATTGGCGACGCAGAGGTCCGCCAGGCCGTTCTCGGGACGGCCGTCGAGCAGGGAATATTGCGTCTGCATCGAGACCAGCGGTACGCCGGCGTCGAGGATGGCGCGCGTGTGCGCGGTGTCGAAATTGGTGCCCCCGAGGAAGCGGATCTTGCCGGCCCGGCGGATCTCGTCGAGCCAGACCATCGTGTCGACGGCGCCCGGAACCGCGGTGTCCCACCAGTGGAACTGCACGAGGTCGAGCCGCTCCAGGCGCAATCGGCGCAACGATTCGTCGACGATGCTTTCGACGGTGGATTTCGAGATCGCGGCGAGGCGGTCGAGGTCGGGGACGAGCTTCGTATGCACCTGGAGGGCGCGCGCCGCCTCGGCTCCGCGGCGTGCGACGAGCCGCGCCCCGAAGGCGCCGATCAGGGCTTCGACACCGGTGTAAATATCGGCGCAATCGAAGGTCGTCAGTCCAGCGTCGAACGCCGCCTCCAGGATGTCGAGCGCCTGCTCTTGGCTGACGGCGCCGTGGCCGCCGGCGAGCTGCCAATTGCCGCGGATGACGCGCGAGACGGCATAGCCGGGGCGGATCTCAGCCTGTTCGATCATCGGCGACGCCGGCAGGGGACAAGGGCACGGCCGTCGACGCGGCATGACTGAAGCGCCGCCGCCCGGTGCGGCTGATGCGCAGCCGGCTGCCGCAGTTCGGGTCCGGGCAGGCGATCTCGGCGTCGCTCGTCATCCAGTCGTTGGCATGGGTCGGTCGCTGCTTGGCGGCCAGCAGCGGCAGCACGGCGGCGAGCGAGTAGATCGAGATGCCCTGGCCGGGCGGCAGCGTCAGCATCTCGCCCCTGAGCTCGAAGTGGTCGCCCGGTCTGGCGCCGCAGAAGATCGGCGCACCCTCGGGCACGATGACGTCGACGCGCAGGTCGAAGAGATCAAAGGTGTCGTCCGCCACAGCACGCCCTTGCCAGCACCACCGGATCGCATAAGGTCCCGCGGTGCAGCGGAGGTCAAGCCACCGCGCCCTGTCCTTTCTCCCGCGGGCGGGAGAAAGGACAGGGCACGCGCAGCTCGCGTCGTTCCCTGGAGCAGTCCGAATGCCGGTCCTGTCGTTTGCTGGCACTGCACCCGGCGGCCCCCTGCCCTTCTCCCGTCGGCGGGAGAAGGTGGCCCGACATCGTAGGGTCGGATGAGGGGCGCGGGATCGTGGCGGTGCCCCTCATCCGGCCTGACGGCCACCGTCTCCCGCAAGCGGGAGACGGTGCGTTTCTCTCCGTCGAGCACGTCGTCAAGCGGTTCGGCGGCAACGTGGCGGTCGACGGGCTATCCTTCACCGTCTCCCCCGCCGAGATCGTCGGGCTGATCGGGCCGAACGGCGCCGGCAAGACCACCCTGTTCGACTGCCTCGCCGGCAGCCAGCGGCCGAGCGCGGGGACGATCCGTCTCGGCGGGCGAGCCGTCGAAGCGCTGCCGGCCCACGCGCGCGTGGCGCTCGGCCTCGGGCGTACCTTCCAGATCCCGCGCCCCTTCGGCACCATGAGCACGCTCGAGAACGTCATGATGGGCGCGCAGGGGCAGCGTGGCGAGGCGCTGCTGCCCAATTGGCTGACGCCGGGCCGCGTCGCCCGGCAGGAGCGCGACAGCCGCGACCGCGCCATGGCGCTGCTCGACTTCGTCACCCTGGCGCATCTCGCGGTCGAGCCGGCCCGGGTGCTCTCGGGCGGCCAGCGCAAGCTTCTGGAACTCGCCCGGGTGCTGATGGGCGACCCGAAGCTCCTGCTGCTCGACGAACCGGCGGCGGGCGTGAACCCCGTTCTCCTCGACCTCATCATCGACCGGATCGCGGCGGTCAAGACCCGGGGCATCGCGGTCCTGCTGATCGAGCACAATATGGACATGGTGGCGCGGCTCTGCTCGCGGGTGCTGGTCATGGCCGAGGGGCGGGCGCTCGCCGAGGGGTCGCCCGACGCCGTGGTACGGGACCCCGCCGTCATCGAAGCCTACCTCGGGCGTGCCGCCGCGTGAGCCAAGCGCCGCTCCTGCTCGCCGCAGCCTCCGTCGTTGCGGGTTACGAGCCGGGCCTGCCGATCGTCGATGGCGCCTCGCTCGGCATCGCGGCGGGCGAGATCCTGGCGGTGCTCGGGCCGAACGGCGCCGGCAAGAGCACCTTCGTCAAGGCCATCGCCGGGCTCGTGCCGATCGCGGGCGGCAGCGTGCGGCTCGGATCGCGCGACATCACGCGGCTGCCGGCCCACAAGCGCCTCGGCGAGGGGCTCGCCTTCGTGCCGCAGACCGAGAACATCTTCGCGACCCTCACGGTGGCCGACAATCTCCGCATCGCGGGCGACAGGCTGGCCGACAGGCGCGAGGCGACGCGACAGATCGCGAGCCTCTACCACACGTTTCCGGACCTCGCACGACAGCGCACGCTGCTGGCCGGGCGGCTGTCGGGCGGGCAGCGCCAGATGCTGGCGGTGGCGCGGGCGCTCGTGGTCTCGCCGCGCGTGCTGCTGCTCGACGAGCCCTCGGCCGGCCTGTCCCCAAGGCTCGTGGAAGAGGTCTTCGCACGGTTGGCGCTCATCCGGCAGACCGGCGTCGGCATCGTGCTGGTCGAGCAGAACGTTCGCGCCGCGCTCGCGGTCGCGGATCGCGCCCTGGTCCTGGTCGAAGGGCGCAACCGGCACGAGGGGCCGGCCGCGGGTCTCGCCGACGACCCGATGATGGCAGACCTCTATCTCGGCGCGGCGCGACAGGACGCGGCGATATCGAGCCGTGCGGGCGTGCCGTCGTGAGTCCGCAGTTCCTGGTCGACGGGCTCGTGTCGGGTGCCGTGATCGGTCTCGGCGCCATCGGGGTCACGCTCACCTATTCGGTCCTGCGCTTCGCCAATTTCGCCCATGGCGAGTTCATCTCCTGGGGCGCCTATGCCACCCTGGCGGCGACCGGCCTCATCGGGCTCATGGCCGGCCAGGCACCGGCGCCGATCGGGCCCTTCTCGTTCACCTGGGCCATTCTGCTCGCCGGGCTCGCGGCCCTGGTGCTGACCGGCGGTCTCGCGCTGGCGCTCGACCGTGTGCTGTTCCGCCGCTTGCGCCAAGCAGGAGAGGGCATCGTGGCCATCATGGCGAGCTTCGGGGCCTCGCTGGCGCTGCGCAGCCTGCTCGAGGCGATCTTCACGTCGCGCCCCGCCTATTTCACCCGCGCCCTGCAGATCGCCAAGCCTCTCGGGTTCGGCCTGCGCATCACGCCGAACCAGTCGGCGACGATCGCCGCGACGGCGCTGCTGGTCGCGGGCACGCATCTCTTCCTCACCCGGACCCGGATGGGCCGCGCCATGCGGGCCGTGGCCGAGAACCCGGGCCTCGCCCGCGTCAACGGCATCGACGTCGAGGGCGTGATCCGAGTCACCTGGATGCTCGGCGGTGCGCTTGCGGCGGCTTCGGGCATCGTGGTCGGGCTGCTCGTGCAGGTGCGCCCGTCGATGGGGTTCGATCTCCTGCTCCCGCTGTTTGCCGCCGCGATCCTGGGTGGCATCGGCTCGGTGCCGGGCGCGGTCCTGGGCGGCCTCATCGTCGGCCTGTCGCAGGCGGCGGCAGTGGCTTTCGTGGGCGCGCAATGGCGCGGCGCCGTCGCCTTCGTGATCCTGATCGCGGTGCTGCTGGTCCGCCCGAGCGGCCTCTTCGGAGCGTCGCAGCGATGATGGATTTTCTGGGCTACGGCGCCTTCTTCGGCACCACGGCCCTGACCTACGCCGTGATGTGCCTCGGCCTCAACGTGCAATGGGGCCAGACGGGGCTCTTCAACGTCGGGATCGCGGGGTTCGTGGCGATCGGCGCCTACACGTCGGCCATCCTGACGACTCCGCCCGGCGCGCATCTCGGCGGGTTCGGACTGCCGATCGCCGCCGGCTGGCTCGGTGCCATGCTGGCGGCCGCCGCGGCGTCGGCCGCCGTGGGAGCGCTGACGTTGCGGCTGCGGGCCGACTATCTCGCCATCACGACCTTCGGCATCGCCGTGACGGTGCAGCTCTTCTGCCTCAACGCGGAAGGCGTGACGGGCGGCCCGTTCGGCATCGGCTTCATCCCGCGTCCCTTCGCCGAGCTCGCCGCACAACCGGCCTTGTTCGACTTCGCCGCCTTGGGGCTCGCGGCCCTCGTGACGGGGGTGGTCTACCTGGCATTGGAACGCCTGGCCCGCAGCCCATGGGGACGGGTGCTGCGCGGCATCCGCGACGACGAGACCGCGGCCGCGGCACTCGGCAAGAGCGTGACGGCGTTTCGGCTGCAGGCCTTCGCGCTCGGCGGCGCCCTCATGGGGCTTGGCGGCGCCATGCAGGCCCATGCGATCGGCTTCATCGCGCCCGACGATTACCTGCCGGCCCTGACGTTCCAGGTGTGGACCATGCTGATCCTGGGCGGCTCGGGCAGCAATGCGGGCGCGATCCTGGGCGCCGTCGTGATCTGGGCGTTGTGGAGCGGCTCCGGCGCACTGGTGACGGCCCTGTTCCCGGCCGACGTGCAGGCGCGCGCGGCCGCGGTCCAACTCGTGGCCATCGGGGTCGTACTGTCGGGTGCGCTCGTGCTTCGCCCGCGCGGGCTCGTGGGGATGCCGATCTCGCGACGGTGAATCTCGATGCGATCGAGCCGTGACGAAACGGGTTCCCTCAAGCGGCCGTCGCGATGGCCGCCGGACCGGGCTCGTCGACCTGGATGCGGATGCAGTTGCGACCGTCGCGCTTGGCGACGTAGAGCGCATTGTCCGCTGCCGCGATGAGATCGTTCAATGCCACGTCGGGAACGAGGCCCTCGGCGATGCCGAAACTCGCGGTGACACAGGCCTGTGGACCGAGGACCGGATGGGGAACCGCGAGCCGTTGGATCTCGTGGCGGATCATGTCGGCGGTCCGCTCCGCCCCGTAACGATCCGCTCCCGGCATCAGAACCAGCATCTCCTCGCCGCCGAAGCGAAAGGCCAGGGCCTCGCGACCGTCCAGAGCCTCCGCCAGCGTCGAGCCGATCGCGCGCAGGCACTCGTCGCCCTTCAGGTGTCCATAGGAATCGTTGAAGGTCTTGAAATGGTCGATGTCGATCATGATCGCCGATAGGCGGAGGGGGAGGCGCCCGGCATCGTTCCAGATCCGGTTGGCCACGTCGACGAGATGCTTGCGGTTGAACAGATGGGTCAGCGGATCTCGGCGCGCGCCCTCCACGATCTGGTCGTGCAGCAGACGTCCGCGCAGCGCCAGGAGGAAGCCGCGACGGTCCGATTGTTCGAGCAGGTACGAGGCGAGAAGCAGTAGAAGCGACGCGGTGGCGAAGAAGATGATGATCGAGCTGAGCAGGTCATGTTCGAAGGCGGCCGACTCGATAACGGCGGTGACTTGGATCGCCAGGATGCCCAGGGTCGCCACGATGGCCTGACGAAATCGCAAGCGCTGGATGACGGTGCAAAACATCAAAACGAGCAGGCTGCCGTATTGGTAGTTCAGCCGATCCGGACTTTGGCTGAACACCATCGCGATCATCGGACAGGCGACGCCGCACAGGGCGCCGAGCACCCCAGCCCATTCGATGACAGACGCCCGCTTCAATCTGTTCGAGACGAAGATCGCGCTCAGAATGAACGGCGTGAACACGAAGAAACGCAGCACGATCATCGTTCGCAGCTGATCGCGCATCGTCTGCCAGTCTACGACGATGAAGAAGTCGTACAACACGACAGCTACGATCGAGGTGATCGTCGTCACACGAAGACGTTCGGGAACCGACTCCGATTTGAACATATGCTCGATCGGCGCGGCGAACCGCAGGTAGCGTACACCGCCGTCGAACTCACGCGTGACGGCTTCGAGTGTGGGAGCGGACCGCGTCCCATCGACATCAGCCTGTTTAGCCATACCGTCCCATCCCCGGCATCTCGCGATCCCGTCCGTGTAGCGACAACGGCTTCGATCCCGCGGAGCGCGGCGATACTATCTAAGATGGATCCAGCCGGGTAAATGTCGCGTTACGCAGGTGGCTGCGTGGGCAGCGGCCGGCGGGTCGTCGGGGAGGACCGCCTTGCCCAGCGACGCCGGCACTACGGCGTTCGGCGATGGCGATCACCTCGTCGGTCGCAGCGCGCGCGCCGGCCCCGACCAGGATAGCGACTTTCTTGCCGGCGTTCAGAACTTCGGCCGCCCGCTGGAGAACCGCGGTGTCGGGCAGTTTGGCGGGGTTCGCGTAGCCGATGCCGGTCTGCGTCGTCCGGTGGATCAGGGGTGGATCCTTGTAGTCCGGTGGCAGTCGTGCCTTTGACCTGTTTTGCCGTGAAGGCATCTTGCTCTAGCCTCTGGGCTGGATCCCTTCAGCCCGGACGACGCCACCATGGCCACCGAGAGCCCAACCCGTGACGAGCCCTACCGCCGCGGCGAGACGGCGCTTCTCATCGTCGACATGCAACGCGTCTGGCTGGAGCCGGGACGAGACCCCGACCATCCCGACCGCGACGCAGACCATTCCTTCTATCGGGAAACCCGGACCCGCACGGTGCCGCAAGCGCGCCGCCTCGTGGAGGCCGCTCGTCGAGCACGTGTCGAGGTGATCCATACGATCATCCGCAGCCTCACGAGCGACGGTCGAGACCGGTCGCTCGATCACAAGCTCACCCCGATCCATGTCGGACCCTTCGATCCCGCAGGCGATCCGGTCCCGGAGCTCGCGCCGGCCGACGACGAGATCCTCCTGCCCAAGACCTCGTCGGGGGTCTTCAATTCCACCAACCTCGATTACATCCTGCGCAACCTCGGTATCCGCACCCTCATCGTGTGCGGGATCATGACCGACCAATGCGTGGACATGGCGGTGCGGGACGCGGCGGACCGTGGCTGGCTCGTGACCTGCGTGCGAGACGCCTGCATGGCGGCGACGGCCGAACGGCATGAGGCGGCATTGCGCGCCTTTGGCGGATACTGCTGGATCGCGGACACGGACACCGTCGTGGCGCGGCTCGACGCCCTGGCCGGAGCGGAACCGTGAACCCCGACGCCTTGCTGCCGCTAGCCACGATCGTCACCACCGATCTCTGCGCGATTACGCGGGGGCGACCGGTGCCGGCGGCCGACCTCGATCGTTGGGCCGCCTCCGGGGTCGGCTGGGTCCCGGCCAACGCGTCGCTCACCATCTTCGGCTTCATCGCGGAGCCGAACCCTTGGGGGTCGTCGGGCGACCTTCGCATCCTGCCCGACCTCGCGGCGCGCTACCGCACGGTGCTGACCGGTGCCGCGACAGCTTTCGACATGGTGATGGGCGACGTGGTGGAGATCGACGGCTCCTCCTGGCCTTTGTGTCCCCGTTCGCTCCTCACGTCGGCGATCGCCGACTTCCGGGGTGAAACCGCGCTCGAGGTGATCGCCAGCTTCGAGCAGGAATTCCAGATCTTCGGGCATCCCTGGCGGCCGGCGCACCCTTTCGCGTTCGACGCCCTGCGTCGCACCGGCGCCTTCGCACCGCGCCTCATGGCAGCCCTGGCGGAAGCGGGCATCGAGCCCGAGATGATCCTCGCCGAATACGGGGCCGACCAGTTCGAGGTGACCTGTCGGCCCGCTCCCGCGCTGGTCGCCGCCGATCGCGCCGTGGCGAGCCGTGCGATCGTTCGCGAAGCCGCGGCCGATGCGGGGTTCCGGGCGTGTTTCGCGCCGAAGACGACCCCTGATGCCGTGGGCAACGGCGTCCACATCCATTTCTCCTTCCGTGACGCCGCCGGCGCGCCGGCGACCTACGATCCGACCGGTCCTGGGGGGCTTTCTCGTCTCGCGGCGCAGTTCTGCGGCGGCATCCTCGACCACCTGCCAGCCCTGACCGCGCTGACGGCCCCGAGCGCGCTGTCGTTCCTCCGACTGCAGCCCCACAGCTGGAGTTCCGCCTATACGTGGCTCGGCGACCGCGACAGGGAGGCGACCCTTCGCATCTGCCCCGTTCCGACGATGGGCGGCGGCGATGCGGCAGCAGCCTTCAACATCGAGTTCAGAGCCTCGGACGCCACGGCCAATCCCTATCTGGCGCTCGCCGCCCTGATCCGGGCCGGCCTCGAGGGGGTGAAACGCAACCGGGTGGCTCCTCCCGTGGTGACGGGAGACCCCGCGGAGAAAAGCGAGTCCGAACGGGCAGCGCTGCACCTC
The DNA here is from genome assembly GCA_964252585.1 of uncultured Lichenihabitans sp. Classification (GTDB taxonomy): domain Bacteria; phylum Pseudomonadota; class Alphaproteobacteria; order Rhizobiales; family Beijerinckiaceae; genus Lichenihabitans. The sequence goes on from CAXUOD010000029.1 coordinate 21,267, forward strand.
CGACGTTTGCCGGACACGCTTCCGGCCGCTTTGAGCGCCTTCGAGCGGGACGACGTGGTGCGGAACTGGTTCGAACCCGTCTTCGTCGAGACGATGCTCGGTGTTCGTCGCGCCGAACTCGCGGTGCTGAGCGATGCGACGCCTGCAGAACTCTGCGAGCGCTATGCTCTGCTCTACTGACCGCGACGGCGACTGACGGTCGCGATCAGCGCTGCATCATGACAGGATGTAGAACAGGCCGCCCGAAATCAGGATGGTGGCCGGCAGGGTCAGGAGCCAGGCGGTCCCGATCTGCCACAAGGTCGAAGGCTGGATGCCGGCGCCCGACCCGACCATGGTGCCCGTGATGCCGCCCGTCACCACATGGGTGGTGCTGACCGGATAGCCCGAGAAGCCGGCACCGCCGATCAGAGCCGCAGCCACGAGCTCCGCGGCCGCGCCCTGGGCCGGCGCGAGATGCTGCTTGCCGAGCCGCTCGCCGAGCGTCTGCACGATCCGCTGGTAGCCGATCATCGTGCCGGCGCCCAGGCAAAGGGCGCTCAGCACCCGGACCCACCACGGCGCGTATTGGACGGACTTCATCAGGTCTTCGTGAATCGACTTGGCCGAGGCCTTGTCGTCCTTGCTGGCGTCCTTGGCTTCGTCCACCGTCGTGAGTTCGGAGAGGACGCGGTTGAGGTCGTTGCGCACGGCGGGGCGCTCGGCCTCCGGGATGTCGGTCGCCTGCTTGGCTTGCCCGAACACCTCGCCGAGGTGGCGGGCCGCGTCGACGCCGAGGACCTTCTGGTCGTCGCCATAGCGGTCGATCAGGCCCGCGGCGTTCGCCATCCCCTTGGCATCGGTCGAGATCTGCTCCGTCGTCATGGTCATGTTGATCGCGTAGGTGGCCGGCAGCAGGCCGATGATGGTCAGCATGATGAGGCCGATGCTCTTCTGCCCGTCGTTCGTGCCATGCGCGAAGGACACGCCCGTGCAGGTGAGGATCAGGATCGCCCGCATCCACCAGACCGGCGGCTTCTCCTCCTTGGGTGGTTCGTAGAGGTTCTTGTCGTGGACCAGCAGCTTGATGAGGCGGAAGAGCAGCAGGGCCAGGACGAAGCCCAGGACCGGCGAGATCAACAGCGACAGGAGCACGCTCCAAACCTGGTGCCAGTCGACACCGACGCCGAGGCCGCGCCCCTTCACCAAGGCGTTCTCGGCCGATACCCCGATCAGGGCGCCGATCAAGGAGTGCGAACTCGAGTTCGGAATGCCGAGCCACCAGGTCCCGACGTTCCAACCGAGGGCCGTGATGAACAGCGCCGCCAGCATCCCGACCGCGACACCCCCGTCGGGCGGCGACAGCACGTCGGCCGGGATGAGTTCGACGAGAGCATAAGCCACGGCGATGCCGCCCAGGATCACGCCGAGGAAGTTCATGATCCCCGACCAGACCACCGCCTGAACGGGTTTCAGCGAATGGGTGTAGATGACGGTCGCGACCGCGTTGGCCGTATCGTGGAAGCCGTTGGAGAACTCGAAGATCAGCACCAGGAGAAGGCAGCCGAACATGAAACCGAGCGTCAGGGGAGACCCCGGATGAAGAAAAGCCAGCATGCCGTAGGGTTCTCTCTCGCCAAGCGCCGTCGCAGGGGCTCACAGCTTTATGACAGCCGCATTACGCTGGCCGAGTTGCCTCGCCGCGTCAGCCGATGACTTCGAGCGCCATCGTACCGCTGAGGGTACGGCCGTATTCGTTGACCGCCGTGACCGTGACCCGATGCGTGCCGGCCGGCAGCCCCGCGGGCAACCGGGCCACCCACATGTGCGACGAGACCTCGGCCTTCACCCAGGGCTTCTTCACGGCCTCGTTGCGGCCGAAGAGATCTTCGACGAACGGGTCCGGCACCGCTTTGCGGGTCATGGGGACCGGATCGCCTGCGCCGATCCGCATCGTGACCGCGGTCTTGGGGCCTCCGTCGAAGACGTTGGCCAGGACAGTCGTGGCCGGGACGGCGTCGAGCAGGATGGGCGGCTGGATGAGCTGGCCCGGGCGGAAATCGCGCAATACTTCCTTGGCCGAACCATGCAGGTGACTCTCGACCGAGATCCGCACTTGGCGGTGGTCGGGTTCCTTGGCCGGCACGAATCGGGTCGTGTAGGTGTTGCCGTCGATCGCCAGCATGTGGAAGCCGTTCGGCGTCCCGTCGCGACTGTCCGCGACCGCGACGCCGCGGTGATCGTAGGGGCCGCTCCACCACGAGCCCGACACGGCCGTCATGACGTGATGATGATGCGGCACGGATGAAGGCCAGCCTTCGGCTTCCGTGAAATAGCGATGCTCGGTCGTGTGGGTGTGGCCCGAGAAACTAACCGTGAAGCGCCGCCCGGAGAACAGCCGGAACAGCTCGGCCCGGTTCGTGAGATTGTCGGATGCCACGTCGGGATCGAGGTAGGTCTGCAACGGGATGTGCAGAACGAGGACGATCAGCTTGTCGTCCGGGACGTGGGCCAGGACATTGCCGACGAAGACCAACTGGTCGGAGTCGAGCTTGCCGATATAGGGCGGGGCACCGGGCGGCCGTTTGGGGTCCGGACCGAGGTATTCCACGTCGTCGAGCATGATGAAGACGGCGTCGGCATAACTGAAGGCGTGGTGCGGCGGCCCGAAGACGCGCTTGAAGGTCTCGCGGCTGTAGCGGCGGCCGGGCGCCTCGAAGTTGAAATCGTGGTTGCCGCCGACGTTGTACCAGGGGATGCCGACCGTCCCGATGATCCTGTTCAGCCGGTCGTACATCGACAGGTCGTCGAACATGATGTCGCCGGCCGTGAGGCCGAACTTGGCGGAGGTGCCGGCCAGGGCCGAGACGATGTCCTCGCGGATGAAATCCACTTCGGCGTCCGACTCGGGCTGCGTGTCGGTGAAGAGCACGACCTCGAAGCTCTTCGGCTCCTCCTGGCGCGTCAGCGCGAAATCGACGGAGGCCGGCAGGGGCCCGGTCGGGGCGATCCCCTCGAAGGACAGTCCGAGCGAGGCCGGCGATCCGGCCGGCTGATGGAGGGTGTAGAAGCGCGGCAGCATGGTGACCGCATCGACGGGCGTCATGTAGCCGGAGGGCTTGATCACGAAGAGAACGGTCTCGTCGGTCACGGGAAGGGTGTAGCGGCCGTCCGTGTCGGTGAGCGCCACGTCGCGGCCGTTCGACACCATGACGCCGGCGATGCCCGTCCTGGCGCCGCCGACGGTTTCGTAGACCTGGCCCGATGCAGCAGCGGGCCCGGGCCCCGTAGCGGTGCCGGTCGCAGGCGAACCGCCGGGTGCCGGCGTATCGGTCGTCTGCGCAGAAGTCGGAACAGCACGGAGTGCCACGGCGGCACCGCTCGCCGCGGCCATCAGGATGTCTCGTCGCGACAGCGCCAACCCTTCGTCGTCCACGTCATGCTCCCTGCCTGATGCATCGTCTCCGAAAGGCTACCGGCGACGAATGACGGTACAGTGAAGCGCGCCCGGATGTCGTGACCGCAAGACGCGTCGCTCCATGGTCCGGCAGGTGACATCTTTTCGAAAACGTGATCCGCCGCCTCGTCGACCCGCGATGGCGGTCGGGCGCGCGACGCGGTATCTTGGCCGCGCGGGGTCGACCGACCCGGTTCGTGGCATCGCACGGCTCCCGCCGACGGAGGATCGTTCCATGACGACCAAGGCGGCTATCGTCGGCTGGGCCCATTCGCCCTTCGGCAAGCTCGACGCGCCCGACATCGAAAACCTGTTGTCGCTGGTCGGCACGGCGGCGCTCGACCATGCGGGCGTGGCGCCCGACGATGTGGAGTTCGCGACCGTCGGCGTGATGAACAGCGGCTTTTCCAAGCAGGGTTTCGAGGCCGGATTGGTCGGCACAGCGGTTCCGGGCCTGGAACACGTGCCGGCCATCCGCACCGAGAACGCCTGCGCGACCGGCTCGGCCGCCCTCCATACGGCGCTCGACTTCATCGAGAGCGGCCGCGGACGCATCGCTCTCGTGCTCGGGGCCGAGAAGATGACCGCCGTGTCGAACCAGCAGGTCGGCGACATCCTGCTCTGCGCCTCCTACCGAAGAGAAGAGGATCAGGTCGAAGGCGGGTTCGCCGGCATCTTCGGCAAGATCGCGGCGCATTACTTCCAGCGCTACGGCGACCGCAGTGCCGAACTGGCCATGATCGCGGCCAAGAACCACGCGAATGGCGTCAACAATGCCCTGGCCCATGTGCGCAAGGATCTCGGGTTCGCGTTCTGCAACACGGCCTCGGACAGGAACCCGCTGATCGCCGGGGGTCCGCTGCGACGCACCGATTGCTCGCTCGTGTCGGATGGCGCGGCCGCGATCGTCCTGGCCGATCGGGACACCGCCCGGACGCTGGGGCGCGCCATCGGGTTCCGGGCGCGGGCGCAGCGCAACGACGTGTTCCCGGTCGCGCGGCGCGACGTTCTCGCTTTCGAGGGAGCACGCCGGGCCTGGGCGGCGGCCCTCGGCGCCGCTGGCCTCGGGGTGCACGACCTCGACGTCGTGGAAACCCACGATTGCTTCACGATCGCCGAGATGATCGAATACGAGGCGATGGGCCTCGCGGCCCCCGGCGAGGGATGGAAGACCGTCCGCGACGGTTTGACGCGAAAAGACGGCGCGCTGCCCGTCAACCCGTCCGGCGGCCTCAAGGCCAAGGGCCATCCGATCGGCGCGACCGGCGTGTCGATGCATGTGATGTCCTGCTTGCAGCTCATGAACGAGGCCGGCGGGATGCAGATCCCGGGGGCGGAACTCGCGGGCGTATTCAACATGGGCGGCGTGGCCGTGGCCAATTACGTCTCCATCCTGGAGCGGCTCCACTGAACCACGAGGGCGTTCCGGGACGGATCGACGTCCTCCGGCGATGCGTCCGACCGGGCCGATAGTCCGCCGTAACGGGAGAGATCCGCATGTTCAGCGCCATCGTGATCGACAGGACGCCATCCGGCACCGAGGCCAGGCTGCGCCAGATCGACGAGAGCCAACTCTCGGCGGGCGACGTCATGGTCGAGGTCGAGTGTTCCACGCTGAACTACAAGGACGGCCTCGCGCTCACGGGCCGCGGGCCGATCATCAAGACCTTTCCCATGGTTCCGGGAGTCGATTTCGCCGGAACCGTCGTCGACAGCCAGCATCCGGGGCATCGTCCAGGCGACAAGGTCCTGCTGAACGGTTGGGGTGTCGGCGAGAGCCACACGGGCGGGCTCAGCCAACGCGCCCGCGTGAAGGGCGAGTGGCTCATGCCTCTTCCCGAAGAGTTCACTCCGGCGCAAGCCATGGCGATCGGAACGGCCGGTTATACGGCGATGCTCAGCATCCTGGCGTTGGAGCGCCACGGCATCGGGCCGGACGCTGGCGACATCGTGGTCACGGGCGCGGCGGGCGGGGTCGGCAGCACCGCCGTGAGCCTTCTCGCGAAGCTCGGTTATCGCGTCCTGGCCAGCACAGGACGGCCGCAGGAGGCCGATTACCTTCGGGAGCTCGGGGCCGCTGAGATCATCGACCGGCAGACCCTGAATGCTCCGGGGAAGCCGCTGCTGCGGGAGCGTTGGATCGGCGCCATCGACACGGTCGGCAGCCACACGCTCGCCAATGTCTGCGCCTCCACCCGCTATCGTGGCATCGTCGTGGCCTGCGGGCTCGCGCAGGGCATGGACTTGCCCGCCACCGTGGCGCCCTTCATCCTGCGCGGCATCGGCCTCGTCGGCATCGAGAGCGTCCGCTGCCCGATGCCCGAGCGACTGGAAGCCTGGCAAAGGCTCGCGCGCGACCTCGACCTCCGCCATCTCGAGCGCATGACCACCACGATCGGCCTTTCGGACGCGATCGGCACGGGCGGTGACCTCGTGGCCGGCACAGTGCGGGGTCGCGTCGTGGTGGATGTCGATCGCTGAGCCCGCGACGGCTCGCTGCTGGGACCCGCCACGATGAACCAGCCGCCGATCAGCCGCTTCCCGGTCCCCGAGCTCGACGACATGCCGGACGATATCCGGTCGCGGATCCTGGGCGTTCAGGAAAAGTCGGGCTTCGTGCCCAATGTCTTTCTCGCCCTCGCGCACCGGCCAGACGAATTCAGGGCCTTCTTCGCCTATCACGACGCGGTGATGGAGCGCGACAGCGGGCTCACCAAGGCCGAGCGCGAGATGATCGTGGTGGCGACGAGCAGCGCCAACCGGTGCCAGTATTGCGTCGTGGCGCACGGCGCCATCCTCCGCGTCCGCGCTCGCGATCCCTTCGTGGCCGACCAGGTGGCGATCAATTACCGGAAGGCCGATATCACGCCCCGGCAAAGGGCAATGCTGGACTTCGCCCTCAAGGTCTCGCGCAGCGCCGAGGCGGTGGACGACGCCGATTTCGAGGGGCTCACCACCTTCGGGTTCACCCGCGAGGACATGTGGGACATCGGTGCGATCAGCGCGTTTTTTTCCCTCTCGAACCGCTTCGCCAACTTCGTGAGCCTGCGGCCGAACGACGAATTCTACGGTATGGGCCGATTGCCTCGGCCCGACGGAAAGCCGTGACCACCGGTTCTCCTTCCCTTTCTTCGGTTGGGCGAAGCCCTCTGAACGCGAGCGAGTGGCCGAGTTCGGGCGTGCTTCGGATTCCGGCCCAAGTCAATGGCTTTCGGGAAGGGGGGTTCGCCTCCTCGTGTCGGCTAGCCGCCGGCCTACCCTGAAGACGGAAGGTCGTCGGGAACCCCCGACTCATCCTCATGAACGGAGCCGGTGTTTAAAAAGTCATTGCATCCGCCGTCGCTGTGACGCGTCAGGTCTGGCCCTTCGATGATGTGTGCCGACGCTAGCAGAGTAGGAAGGACGACAGCGCCGATCTCCGCCCCGTCGTGTCGGATGCATAGACCTCGATGACGTTGACATGCTGAAGTTTTAGGCAATACGTTTCTACCGCGCGTCGGACCACGATCCCCTGGTCCGGCACGCAGTCGAAAAGGTCTGGCGCCGCAGCGATGCGCATCGAGTTCAGCCGAGGCGCAGAATGTTTGGCAAAACTGCGGCGAAACCTCGGCATGCGACGGCATGGGGCTTGCTAGTCGGCTTTCAGCAAACGCGTGACGCTGCGTCGCGCCGAGAGGTCCATCGCGGCTCATGGAAATCTTCCTTCAAACGCTGATCAACGGCCTCACGCTGGGGTCGATCTACGGACTGATCGCCATCGGGTACACGATGGTGTTCGGCATCATCGGCATGGTCAATTTCGCCCATGGCGACGTCTTCATGCTGTCGGCCTTCATCGCGCTGACCTTGTTCCTGGTGCTCACGCAGCTTCTCGGCGTCACCTCGGTCCCCTTTGCTTTCATCATCGTGCTGGTGGCCGCCATGGCCCTGACGGGGCTGTGGAACTGGGCCATCGAGCGCGTCGCCTACCGGCCGCTGCGCGGCTCTTTCCGCCTCGCACCGCTGATCTCCGCGATCGGAATGTCGATCTTCCTGTCCAACATGGTGCAGGTGATCCAGGGGCCTCGCAACAAGACCATTCCGCCGATGTTCGAGGACGTCATCAAGATCACGTCGGGCGGCGCCTATGACGTCACCCTGTCCTATAAGCAGATCCTCATCATGGTCTCCACCGCCGTGCTCTTGGCGGGGTTCTGGTACCTGGTCCAGAAGACGCCGCTCGGACGGGCGCAGCGGGCCTGCGAACAGGATCGGCGAATGGCGGCGCTGCTCGGCATCGACGTCGACCGGACCATCTCCCTGACCTTCGTGATCGGCGCCGCCCTCGCGGCCGTGGCCGGGGTTCTCTACCTCAGCTACTACGGGGTCGTCTCCTTCGCCGACGGCTTCGTCCCGGGCGTCAAGGCCTTTACGGCCGCCGTGCTGGGCGGGATCGGGTCCCTGCCCGGTGCGGTGCTGGGCGGTCTGCTGATCGGCCTGATCGAGGTGTTCTGGTCGTCTTTCGTCTCGACCGACTACAAGGACGTCGCGGCCTTCTCGATCCTGGCCATCACCCTGATCTTCATGCCGACCGGGCTGCTCGGACGACCCGAAATCGAAAAGGTCTGATCCGATGCTGATGGAGACAACCAAGCCGGTTGCCGCTGCGCCCCTCGCGCCGGCCTTCGACGTCGCGGCCGCGTTGAAGAGCGCCGGCTTCTCGGCTCTCGTCACGCTCGGCCTCGGCTTTCCGCTTCTCGCCTTCGACACCCACCCCGACATTTCGAACACGCTGGTCGTCGTGCCACGGTGGTCCTGGGCCATCTGGGCCGCCGTCATCGTCTTCGCGGTGCGCTTCCTCGGCCTGCTCTTCAACGCGCGGCCTCGTGCCGCGAAACGCCCGCAGCAGATGCGGGTGCCGAGCCGCGCCGAGACCTACTTCAAGACCAACCTCGCCTGGTTCGCCATCGCGGCCCTTATCGTGTTTCCGATGGCGATGCTGCTCATCAACGGCCCGCAAGGATCGCTGAAGTGGATCAACAACTACGGGATCCAGATCCTCATCTACGTGATGCTGGGCTGGGGTCTGAACATCGTCGTGGGCCTCGCGGGCCTTCTCGACCTCGGCTATGTGGCGTTCTATGCCGTCGGCGCCTATTCCTACGCCCTGCTGTCCACCACCTTCGGCTTGAGCTTCTGGATCTGCCTGCCGTTGGCCGGGATCCTGGCCGCCTTCTGGGGCATGATCCTCGGTTTCCCGGTGCTGAGGCTTCGGGGAGACTACCTCGCTATCGTGACGCTCGCCTTCGGCGAGATCATTCGCATCGTGCTGATCAATTGGACCGACCTGACCAACGGCTATGCCGGCATCTCGGAGATCCCGCGGGCCACCTTCTTCGGGGTTCCGTTCTCGGACGACGACGAGGGTTTCGCGCATCTCTTCGGGATCGGCTACAGCCCGATCCAGCGCACGATCTTCCTGTTCTACGTCATCCTGTTCCTGGCGCTCCTCACGAACTTCGTTACGCTGCGGCTTCGCCGCCTGCCCGTCGGGCGCGCCTGGGAGGCGCTGCGCGAGGATGAGATCGCCTGCCGCTCGCTCGGGATCAACACGGTCAACACCAAACTCACCGCCTTCGCGCTCGGAGCCATGTTCGGCGGCTTCGCGGGGTCGTTCTTCGCGGTACGCCAGGGCTTTGTCTCGCCCGAGAGCTTCACCTTCATCGAATCGGCCACGATCCTGGCCATCGTGGTCCTGGGGGGAATGGGGTCTCAGATCGGCGTCGCGATCGCCGCCACGGTGCTCATCGGTGGGACGGAACTGCTCCGTGAGCTCGATTTTCTGAAGCGGATCTTCGGCGAGGGGTTCGATCCCGTGCAGTACCGCATGCTGATCTTCGGTGGCGGCATGGTCCTGATGATGATCTGGAAGCCGCGTGGCATCATCGCCACCCGCTCACCCTCGATCTTTCTCAAGGAGCGCAAGAGCATTTCGGGTGACATGGTCAAGGAAGGGCACGGCTGATGCGCTGGCAAAGCGATCCCCTGCTCGTCGTCGAACACGTCTTCATGCGGTTCGGCGGCCTCGTGGCGGTCAACGACCTGTCGTTCGCGGTCGGCCGGGGCGACATCACGGCCCTTATCGGGCCCAATGGCGCCGGCAAGACCACGGTGTTCAACTGTATCACGGGCTTCTACAAGCCGACCGAAGGCCGCATGGCGCTGGCCCGCCAGGGGGTCGCGGAGGCCGACGACGTGCTGTCCCTGACCCGCTCCGGCAAGAAGCACATGCGGGGGCAGTCCGGCGACCTGTTCCTGCTCGAACGCATGCCCGATCAGGAAATCGCCCGCACCGCCAAGGTAGCCCGCACCTTTCAGAACATCCGTCTGTTTACCGGCATGACGGTGCTCGAGAACCTGCTGGTGGCGCAGCACAACAGGCTGATGAAAGCCTCGGGCATGACGTTCCTCGGCGTGCTCGGCATCGGCGGCTACAAGGCGCAGGAGGCGAGCGCCGTCGAGAAGGCTAAGTTCTGGCTCGACAGCATCGGCCTGATCGACCGCGCCGACGACCCCGCGGGCGACCTGCCCTACGGTGACCAGCGGCGCCTCGAGATCGTTCGGGCCATGTGCACGGACCCCGTGCTGCTCTGCCTCGACGAGCCCGCGGCCGGCCTCAACCCCCGCGAGTCGCTTGAACTCAACACGTTGCTGCGCCTCATCCGCGACGATCACGGCACGTCGGTCCTGCTGATCGAACATGACATGTCAGTGGTGATGAGCATCTCGGACCACGTCGTCGTCCTCGATTACGGCACCAAGATCGCCGACGGCACCCCCGACGAGATCCGCAACGACAGTCGCGTCATCGCGGCCTATCTCGGTGTCGCCGATGAAGAAGTCGAACAGGTGGAAGCGGAGATCGGCGCGTGAGTGTCATGACCGAACCGCTCGTCGAGGGGCGTGCGGCGCCCGCCACGCCCCTTTTGTCGATCCGCGGTGTCAAGACCTACTACGGCAAGATCATCGCCTTGAAGGGCGTCGACCTCGACGTCAACCAGGGTGAGATCGTTACGCTGATCGGGGCCAACGGGGCGGGCAAGTCGACCCTGATGATGACGATCTTCGGCAATCCCCGGGCGCGTGAAGGGACCGTTTCCTACGACGGGCGCGACATTACCCGGATGGCCACGCACGAGATCGCCCGCTTGCAGATCGCGCAGTCGCCGGAGGGCCGGCGTATCTTTCCGCGGATGACCGTATACGAGAATCTGCAGATGGGCGCGTCCATCAATCAGTTTGCGCATTTCGACCAGGATCTCGAACGCGTTTTCGTGATGTTCCCCCGGCTGAAGGAGCGGGCAGCCCAGCGTGGCGGCACCTTGTCGGGCGGCGAGCAGCAGATGCTCGCCATCGCGCGCGCCCTCATGAGCCGCCCGAGGCTCCTGCTGCTCGACGAGCCGTCGCTCGGCCTGGCGCCTCTGATCGTCAAGCAGATCTTCGACGTCATCCGCGATCTCAACAAGTCGGAAGGGCTCACGGTCTTTCTCGTCGAGCAGAACGCCTTCCATGCGCTGAAGCTCGCCGATCGCGGCTACGTCATGGTCAACGGCCTCATCACCATGTCGGGCACCGGCAAGGACCTGTTGAGCCGGCCCGAGGTGCGGGCCGCCTATCTCGAGGGTGGCCACTGATGGGAATCCTCTATTCCGACGCGCCCGGGGCGTTGCTGGCGTTCATCTTCTTCACCATCATCCTCGGCGGCCTCGGGGGGATCGCGACGGGGCGAGCCTTTGCGGGAACGTGGCGGTCCGTCCTGCTCATGCCGCTGGCCCTCATCGTCATGGCGGCTTTCGTGCGCTTCCTTCACTATGCCCTGGCCGGAGAGGACCTGTCCTCGATCCAGTTCTTCGTCGTGTCGCTCCTCTTCGTCGTGCTCGGCGGCGCCTATGGCTACCGGTCCCGGCGGGCCGAGCAGATGACGCGCCAGTACCCCTGGATCTTCGCAAAATCGGGACCGCTCGGCTGGTCGGAGCCTAAATAGGAGCCGCACCCCGTCACCTCGATCGCAGTCCAGATCTGAAGCGCTAGACCGTTCCGTCGTAGCGCGCCAGACGCGGGTCGGCGCCGGAGACACCGTCGAGCGCAACGCTCTTGATGACGGCGAAAACCGGTGATCCGGGCGCCAGGCCCATGTCGAAGACCGAGCGTCGCGTGATGCGCGCGAGCAGCGAAGCACCTCCGCAGTCGAGGCGCATCTCGATCGACGGCGCTCCCTCCCGGACGGCCCGCGGCACTTCGGCCACGACTGCGGCCAGCACGTTGAGCGCGCTCGACCCGGTCGGCGGCGCCAGGCTCAACGTCACGTCGCGGGCCAGCACCTGGACCCGCAACCGCGAACCTTGCGGCAGGTCGATCCGGGGGACGCGAAGCTCACCGGCCGGCGTCGAAAGGCTCGTCAGGCCGTAGCGGTCGTCCTGGGACAGGATGCGGGCTTCGAGCACCGCTCCCGCCTCGCGGGATCCGGCGAGGGGCACGATATCGAGCCGAGCCAGGACCTCCGCGGCGGGACCGACCGCTGTCACCCGGCCGGCGTCGAGTACCACGAGCGTGTCGGCCAATCGCGCGACCTCGGCCACGGAATGCGACACATAGACGATCGGCACGCGGGCTTCGTCGCGTAGCCGTTCGAGGTAAGGGAGGATTTCGGCCTTGCGGGTGTCGTCGAGTGCCGAAAGCGGCTCGTCCATCAGCAGCAGCCGCGGCTTCGCCAACAGCGCCCGGCCGATCGCGACCCGCTGTTTCTCACCGCCCGAGAGGCCGGCCGGCCGCCGCCCCAGCAAAGAGCCGATGCCGAGCAGGTCCACAACGGCTGCGATCTCGACGGCGCCCTCGCGGCGTGGCGCGAACCACCGCCCGAACGAGAGGTTCTGCCGCACGCTGAGGTGCGGCAGAAGCCGGCCTTCCTGGAAGACGACGCCGATCCGTCGCCGGTGCGGCGGGACCCAGATCCCCCGCTCCGTGTCGACAAGAACGGTGTCACCCAGCGCCACCCGCCCGGTTTGCGGCCGCAGCAGCCCCCCTACGATGTCGACCAGCGTCGTCTTGCCGGAGCCAGAGCGACCGAACAGGGCCGTGACACCTTGCTCGGCCTCGAAAGCGGCCGCGAGGTCGAAGGTGCCGACGCGATGCGTCACGGCCACCGACAGCCCGGCCGTCACGCAACGAGCCTTCGGGCCACGCCCCGGGCCAGCAGTTCCGACGCCACCAGCGCCCCCATGGAGACCGCGACCGAGACGAGCGTGAGTTTCAGCGCACCGGCTTCGCCGCCCGGCACCTGGGTCAACGTGTAGATCGCCGATGGCAGCGTCTGGGTTTCACCAGGGATGTTCGAGACGAACGTTATGGTGGCGCCGAACTCGCCCATGGCCTTGGCGAAACACAGGATCATGCCGGCGATCACGCCCGGCAGGATCAGCGGCAGCGTGACGGCCACGAACACCCAGGCCGGAGCGGCGCCCAGCGTTCCGGCCGCCTGCTCGAGCCGCCCGTCCACGGCCTCGATCGACAGGCGGATCGCCCGCACGAGAAGCGGGAAGCCCATCACGGCACAGGCCAGGGCCGCACCGGTCCAGCGAAACGACAGCACGATGCCGAGATGCGCCGCTAGCCACTCGCCCGCGATGCCGCGCCGGCCGAAGACGATGAGCAGGATGTAGCCGGTCACGACCGGCGGTAGGACCAGAGGCAGGTGCACGAGCATGTCGAGGACCGACCGTCCCCAGAAGCGGCCCCGTGCCAGGGCATAGGCGACGAGGAGGCCTGGCAGCAGACTCGCGGCCGTAGCGGTCGTGGCGACGAGGAGGCTCAGCCGCAGCGCCGTCCAGGCGTCCGGCCCGAGCCAGTCCGTCACCTCACGATCCGTTGCCGGCCCGGTTCAGCACCGTGAAGCCCTGCTTCTCGAAGGCCGCTTTTGCGTCGGGGCCGCGCAGATAGGCCAGGAAGGAGGCGGCATCCGGGCTGGTCGCGGCTTTCGTCAGACCGACGGGGTAGATGATGGGCGTATGCGTTTCGGCGGGTAATGTGCCCACGACTCTGACGTTGGCGTCGGCCGCGGCGTCCGTGGCATAGACGATGCCGAGCGGGGCCTCGCCGCGGGACACGAGCACCAGGGCGGCCCTGACGCTCTCGGCCTGGGCCACGTGATTCTTGACGCCATCCCAGGCTCCGAGCTTCTCCAGTGCTGCCTTGCCGTATTTGCCGGCCGGCACGGCATCCACATTTCCCATCGCGAGACGCCCCGACCCTAGTGAAGCGGCGAGGTCGACTCCCGGATGGATGTCGACCGGCGTGGCGGCGTCCTTCGGCGCGATCAGCACGATCGCATTGCCGAGGAGGTTGACGACACTCTCGGGCTGGATGGTCCCCTTCTTGTTCGCATAGGCCATCCAGTCGAGGTCGGCCGAGAAGAAGAGGTCGGCCGGCGCCCCCTCCTCGATCTGTTTCGCCAATACGTTGGAGGCCGCATAGGAGATCTTCGGGGCCGCATGGCCAGCCCTGACCCAGCCCGCAGCCGCGTCGTCGAGCGCGTTCTTGAGGCTTGCGGCCGCGAAGACAACGGGGCCAGCCGACTGCGCTCGCGCTGCACTGTCGGTCAGGACCTGCCCGAGGACGAGAAGAGCGGACAATGCCGCCGCCAAGCCGAAGTGCCGCCGCGTCATCACCATGCCGCTCTCCCAAACCCTGCGTGATACCCGATCCACTATAGCGCAGGATCGCCGGCGTCCATGGTGAGATACGGATTCGCCCACCCGACTCCCAGGCACACGTCCGGAAGGGTCTGTCTCCGGTGTCTCGGTCGATCATCGCCGACGAATTTCGATGCTGGATACGGCGCCCAGGGGCCCGTGACCACGATCGGCAAAGCCGGCAGGAAAAGGCGATTGTGCGAGT
>CAXUOD010000030.1:0-34764 GCA_964252585.1 uncultured Lichenihabitans sp.
GCGGCCGGATCGAAACGCTGCCAGTCTCCCGCTTGCTGCTGGGGCGGAGGCTCCGCTGCCCGCAATGCCATGGCGGCCACGACCACGAGGATCGCGAGAGCCCCCATGGCGAGCTTCGGCCAAAGCTGTCCCTCGAGCCTGCTCCCGACACGGCTCCAGCGGCTCAGAGCCAAGAGGCCGGCCAGCAGGAGCACGACCCAGAACGTCGCCCTCGATCCACCGACGCTCGAGAGAACGGAGAGGAGCCAGGCGGCCGTCCCGAGCAACATGACGCCGAGGATACGCCGCAGGGCGATCATCCATGGGCCCGGCCGCGGCAGCCAGCGGGCGACGCCCGGCGCCAGTGCGGCGCCGAAGAACGGGAGCCCCATGCCGATCCCGAGGCAGAGAAAGATCGCCATGATTTCGACCGGTCCACGGGCCAGGGCGAAGCCGACCGCGGTCCCGACGAAAGGCGCCGAGCAAGGCGTCGCCAGCAGCGTCGCGAAAGCGCCCGTCAGGAAAGCCTCGACGGCGGGGCCACGGGGCACCCGAGACCCATCATGTCGGGGCACGGCCGAACCAGCCTCGCTGAGGCGAACGGCCCATTGCGGGATGCCGATATGGAACCAGTCGAAAAGGCTCGCCGCGAACAGCACCGTCCCGACCGCCATGCCGGCGAGAAACCAGGGTTGCTGGAACTGAATGCCCCAGCCCAGGGTCGCGCCGGACCATTTCAGCCCGACCAGAACGGCTGCGATGCCGAGAAAGCAGCTCACGATGCCGAGGCCCGTGGCTCCGAAGCCGACCCGGACCGCTCGCCGCCTCGACGCCGCGTTCTCTCCCACTCCCGCGAGGCGGGCCAGCCCCGCGAGCTTGAGCGACAGGACCGGCAGCACGCAAGGCATCAGATTGAGGGTCAGGCCGCCGACAAGCGCCGATAGCAGGATGGCCCAGAGACCGCCGGTTTCAACGACAGGGGCCGCAGGGGCCGGTCCTGTGAACTCCGCCGAACGGCCGACATCGACCAGCGTCAGATCGAGTGGCGTCTCTGCCGCAGCCTCGGCCAAGGGCACCGTCAGGGTCGCGGAACGGTCGTCGTCGCTGAGGAACACCGAAGGTGCGGCCGGGATGCCGTCCCCCGCGTGCTCGACGAAGAGATCGGGATGCGAGAACGGAACGGTGTCGCTGCGCAGATCGACCACGAGGGCCCGCTCGGCACCGTTTCCGACGACGGCCTGCCGCAGGACCTCGATGCCGGCCTCGGACGGCGCCCGCGGCACCGCGGCCCGGGCGGCCGCGATCGCGCCCGCCTCGTCCGAAGCCGTCCCGGGTCCCATCGGCAGTGTCAGGGCCAGATCGGCATGGTAGGGTACGCAGACGTTGGAACAGGCCGCGTAGTCGACCGTGACATGGACGTCGGCCGGCAGCTTCGGGTCGGACAGGACGAGGCGAACCGGCAGGATGACGCTACCCGCGTAGGTGCTGTTCTGCAGTCCGGAGATCACGAGGCGTGTCGGCGCGGGCCAAGCGACGGTCGCGGTTTTGAGGTCCGGTGTTCCCGACCAATCGAAGACCGGTGCGATCCCGGCATCGCCCGGGGTCCGCCAGTAGCCGTGCCATCCGGACGCGAAGCGGAACTCGATCCCCGCCTCGACCGGCGACGTTCCCGGGACGTCGTCGGAAGCCGTGAGCAGGCGGACCGCGGCATGCTGATTACCGACCCAGGCGGTCGACGAGGCCGCGGCCGGCGTATGCACCCCCAAGAAGAGCGCCGCGGCGGCTGTGCCGGCCACGGCCGCGGTGAGAAGGCGGGGTCGTATCATGGCGGTCTCTCGTTGACCAAAGGCCCGAGACTTAGCGTGCCGCCCCGATGATGGCGCCGCCCGGCGCCTCCATCAGCACTGCGACGTCCTGCCCGGCCGGCGCGTCCTCGTCGAGGGTCAGGGGCGCGCCGGTCCATTGTCCGACGGAACGAATGGAGCGGACGATGTTCGATTCCGTCAGCGTTCGCCCGCTGTTCTCGCCGCGACCCACGGCGGTCCGATGCTCGGGATCGAAGCCGACGAGAAGGACACGGCCGCTACCGCTGCCGGCCCCGACGGTGATCTCGACCCGGCCACCTTGACGGCTGAGGTGGACGGGCGCCGCGGTCCGGTCCTGACGCTCGGCGGACGCGATGGCGGCTTCGGCTTCCCCGCGCTCCGAACCGACGAGCCCCTTTTGCCCATCCACCACCATCTCGGGCGTGTAGGACCCGTCGCCGAACCGTGACCCGTACTGGCTCTGGCGGCTCGTGGCGGCGTCAAGGGAATAGGGATCGCGCCAGCCGAGGCTGTTCCAGTAGGTGACGTGAAACGCGAGGGGCAGGACGTCGCGACGCCCCCGGGCGAGATCGGTCAGGTAGGCGTCGGCCGGAGGGCAGGACGAGCAGCCTTCGGACGTGAAGAGTTCGACCACCACCGGACGTTCGGCGGCGGCCGCCGCCGCCGCGAGCGGCATGCAGCCGGCGAGCAAACCCAGGGACAAAAGGCGTATCGACATGGCTGTTCTCCAAACCTCGCCGGCGTTGCGGCGTTCAACGTGCGTCAGGATCCCATCGTCTTCTGGGCGCGATGAGCCATAGGCCGGCGCCCTTGCGGCAGGTCGTCCGAGCGGGAGGGCCGTGCCGGCCTCCCCTGCGTTCCATCGTGGCCCCATCGCATCCAGGCGAGGCGTCCGACCCGCAGCGCCGCGATCGCGCAGCCGGCGAAGAACACCCACCAAGCCGGGCGCAGGTCATCATCGAAGGACAAGTTGGCGTCGAAGACGTCGGCGAAGGGCAGATGATTGACGAGATGGTACCAGGACGCTTCGACCAGAGCCGTGCCCAGTCCTGCCGCGACCGCCAGGCCGAGAAGCGCCGGGACGGCGTCTCCCCATTTCCGCATCTGCAGCAGACGCCACCCCATGGCGATGAGGAACAAACCCACCATCAGGACCGGCTGCGTGATGTCGAGCTTCGCTTGCAGCAGGAAGTGGAGCAATGCCAGGACGCCAAGCCCGTAGACCATGCGATGCAGCTGCTGCCAGCGCTTGCTGCCGAGACGCCGGATCATGCCGTCGGTCGAGGTCGTACCGAGGATCGCGAAGCCGAGAAGGGCGGCGAACCCGATCGTGAGATAGAAACGCAGGGCGATCTCGCTCGCGACGCGACCGAGATCGAAATGCTGGTCGACGACGTAGAGGGCGAGATGGATCGTCCCGTAGGCCAGCACCGCCAGCCCCAGCATGCGGCGTATTGCGATCAGCTTGCCCCATTGCCCGATCCGCCGGAGTGGCGTCACGGCGAGGGAGATCAGCAGAAAACGAACGGCCCAGGTGCCGCTCTCATGGATGGCTTCGGTGATCGGCTTCGGCTCCAGCCAGCCCTCGACGAACTCGAGAGCGATCCAAAGCCCAGGCAACACGGTGGCCGAAAAGCAGGCTAGCTTCAAGGTCGAGAGCTGCCCGGCACGATCCAACCAAGGAACATATCTGGGATTTACTCGCATGGTCACAATACCATTCTGATGCCGACATGAGTTCGGCACCGTCGATGATGCAGTTACAAGTCTTTGCTGAATTTTTGTATGAACTAGCGTGTAACCGACGCGGCGAGCGAGGCGAAAGACGGGTCACCGCCGACCCGAAATTGAGGTCGGGCGGATCCGGAGCTCGCCACCATGACGATGATCAAGCGTGCCACTCTAGCGCTCGCCACTTCCGCACTGACGCTCGGCCTTGCAGCTGCTCCCTCGGCCTTCGCGGCCGACGCCATGAAAGCCGGCATGCACAAGCCCATGAAGAAGCACAAGGGCAGCATGATGAAGAGCGACGCCATGCATAAGGGTGACGCAATGCAGAAGGATGCCGAGCCCGCCCAATAACGATTGCGGATCAACTGCTTTCCATTGCAGTCAAGCCCTGCAGGTGCTTGCAGCCACCTTGCAGGGCCTTGGACGTCGTGGTCCTCCGAGGCGATTGATCGGACATGGCCGGTCGAAACCCGTTCCAACCTGCTATCGGCAGCCTCCCGGTGAGCTGAGCCGCACCACCACCATGTCATTTTAGGCGGTCACGGAACGAAGAGCTCCGTTACGGTTTGATAGGCGAAGCACGGTGGCGTGCGAGCCTAGCCGTGACCTGGGGAGGCATTGGAATGAGGGGCCTACTGACAGCGTCGCTGATACTTTGCGCGTCGGCAGCGTCGGCGCAAACCACCGGAGCGGCGCCAGATGACCATCTTGCGGGCCAAAGCATCGAATGCTCGGCCTTCAGGCATGATGCCGACGGCTCTTGGGTCGCCCTTCAACCTCTGCCGGTTCAGCGCCAAAACGAATACACGCAGATCGCAGCCGGAACGACGATCCGTCCGGGCGGGCCGAAAATCGTGGGCCTCGACGTCGGCGCGATGCTCGACGCCGCATGCCCGAAATGACAACACGCCCCTCGGCTCGGCATCGTCGAACCCACAGCAAGGACAAGCCACTATGCCGACCGACCTTCCGCCGGACTATAAGCCCCAGCCCAAGAGCGATCCCAACAGCCCTGTAGACCCGACCGTTCCGGGGACTGTGCCCGCCTATCCTCCTGTGCAGGGCGAAGACTCGCGCGATGAACCGACGGGTATCCCGAAGCCAGGAGCCGATGTCGTGGACCCGCCCGGTTGGCATATCCCGGGAGGGAATCCTGACGAGGTACCGGTGCCTGCGGGTGCTCCGACGTTCTAGAGCCTGGGTGGCGAAACACCTGCGCAACCCGGCGGTCCCGGATGGAAGAGACCGCCCTGACACCCTCACCGCTCGAAGAAGAACCAATCCGGATGGCTGTGACGCCATTCGGCCTGGCGGTCGGCATTCTGCTGAAGCATCATTCCGAACCTGACGCAGGCTTTCTTGTCGCCATGCTCGCAAAAGTCGCGAAAGCCGATCATCTGTGCCTCACGCCCGTCTTGTGCCATGAGGGGCGAACCGCTGCCGACCACCAACACGGCGACAGCAGCTCCAATTAAATATCTGCTCATCGGTCATCTCTTCTTCTCTTCGGAGCATCAGCTCCGAAGAGAAGATTACGGGGTCGTGGATTAACGCGAGCTGTCCGACGTGAGGCTTCTGACGCCAGGGCGAATTCCCGCAGTGGCAGAGGGCGAGGATCGGGGCGGGGAGGGCTGAAAGGAGGCCGGGGTGAAGGTGATCGATGTGATGAGTACGGCAGTCGAGTTCATCGGCGGCAACGCGCCCGTTCGGGAAGCCGCCGAATTGATGGGTGAACTCGATGTCGGGGCACTACCGGTCGGCAGTGTCGGCGAACTCGACGGGATCGTGACCGATCGGGACGTTTTGTTTCGTGTTGTAGCGGCAGGGCTCGATCCAACGTCGACGTTGGTCCGCGACATCGCGTCCCGGCCCGTGATCGCCTGCCGTGAGAGCGACGGATTGCAGACCGTGATGGACCTCATGGCGGCCAATCACATCCGCCGACTGCCTGTGCGGGACGATCGCGGCTCGATCAGCGGTTGGGTCACCTTGGCCGACATCTCACGCAAGCTCCTGGTCGACAGCCATGGCCTGCAAGACGCCCTGCGCCTGATGACGGAAAGCAGCAACGACGTCGCGGCGTGATCCGGCAACGCGGCCGATCATGATCAGCGGCGATAGCGGCGATCGATCGACCTCACAGCGTCGGCCGGCAAGCTCAAGCGGGCCGCGATGAAATTGGCGAACAGGCGGCCAGAGGCCTCCTGGGTATCCGCCGCCACCACGGCCGCAGCATAGGCGTAGGCCGAAAGTTCCCGTTCGCGCACGTCCGCCAGCAGGGAACTCAGCGGCGCAGGGGACGGAATGGCTGCCCGAAACTTCGCGACGGCGCTGTCGTCGGCCCCGATGTCGCGAAGCCAGCGCTCGACGGGTCCCTGCGACGCCGCGTCCGCTGCCGAGCCATTCAGCAGTGCCACGGCCGTGAACCGCATCAACAGTTCGACATCGGCCGACTCCAGCCGCCCCAGACGGAACGTCAACGGAACCAGCACCTGATGACGGTTCTGCAGCCAGCCGTGAAGGACCTTCTGAGACAAGCTACGGTCGAGGATCTCCTGCGGAACCCCAAGCCTGCGGCCGCGCCGACCAACATCCTCGACCTCTGCGGCGGCGGCCTCGTCGTGTTCCCGCGTTTCGGCGGCCTGCAGGTTATCGTCGCGGCCGAAGCTGCGTTCCATCAAGCGGATCAACGGACCGAGCAATCCGGCCCTTGCCGCGACATGCGGAACCGTCACGCCCGTTCGCTCGCCAAGGCGACGGCTCGAGGTCGCAGCAGTTTCAGGTCCGGGCCGGCGCGACCTTCCCGCCTAGCGCCTCGATCTGTGCCAGCAGACGAGAGAAATCGACCGGCTTCGGATGATAATCGTCGCATCCCGCTGCGATCGCCTTCTCGCGATCCCCCGACATGGCATGGGCCGTGAGCGCGATAATCGGGATGTGAGCCGTTTTCCCGTCGGCCTTGATCATGCTGGCCGCCGTCCACCCGTCGATGATCGGGAGGTTCATGTCGAGCAGGATGATGTCCGGCGCCTCCGAACCCGCCTTGTCGACGCCTTCCTGACCGTCTGCCGCCAGGACGACCTCGAAGCCACGCCGCCGCAGGCGCCGGGACAGGAAATCCCAGATCTCTTCATGGTCTTCGACCAGCAGAATGCGCATACACTAGTCTCCGATAATCAAGCGGCCGTGGTCAAGATGTCCCGCAATCGTGATGCAACTCGACGGCATCGAGCTGCCTTGGCGATGATGCCATGACGTGTCCATCGAGACCGGCCGTTGTCTCGGTTTAGCATCCTTGGCGCTCAAAACCACCACCGGACCAGCTCCTCCGCGATGCCGGCGCATCGTCCGAACGACGCGGCACCGAACGAGAACACCCCCGAAAACGTCGCCGCAGACCAGCCGCGCCTCGCATGCTGTATCGCGACGCCCTGAGGCCATATGGCGTGTCGGCATGCTGGATGGAAGCCGGTCGTTGCACTATAAAGGCTCATCGGGTGCAAGATCCTATGGCGCTACCGCACCATCAGGCAAAACACCGGGCTGGGTCGACGCTCATCGAGACTGGCGAGTGTGGGGTCGAGGGTCGTTGCACGGCGGGCGCGCAGCAGCGAATACCCCTCGAACAGGCCAGATGCGGCGAGACGAGGCAGGAATGACACTCGACCAGGGCTTGGCCTTCGGCCTCGTCGCGGCCACCATCGGCATGTTCGTCTGGGGCCGCCTGCCCTACGATCTCATCGCGCTCGCGGCGCTGCTGATCGGTGTCGCAATCGGGATCGTACCCGAAAAGCATGCTTTCGAGGGGTTTTCCGACGACATCATCATTATCGTGGCGGCCGCCCTCGTCGTGAGTGCCTGCATCGCCCGTTCGGGCGTGATCGAGGCCATGATGCGCCCCATCCTGCCGCGGCTGCGCACGACGTCGGTGCAGGCCCCTGTTCTGTCGGGTTGCGTCCTCCTGCTCTCGATGGTGACCAAGAACGTCGGGGCGCTGGCCATCTTCATGCCGATCGCGCTCCAGCTGGCGCGGCGTCACAAGACGTCTCCTTCGTCGTTGTTGATGCCGATGGCGGCGGCCTCGCTCACCGGCGGCCTCGTGACGCTCGTCGGCACCTCGCCCAACATCATCATCGCCAAGGTGCGGGCCGACATGTTCGGCAAACCTTTCACCATGTTCGACTTCACACCGGTCGGGTTGAGCATCGCCCTCGCCGCCCTGGCGTTCCTGACCGTGGGCTGGCGCCTGTTGCCGAAACGGCAGGCAGCAGCCTCGATGGATGCCGCCTTTACCATCGAAAGCTATACGGCCGAGGCCGTCCTCGGACCGCATGCGTCTGTGGTCGGTCAAACGGTCGCGGAACTCGAAGCCTTGCAGGAAGGCGACGTTTCGGTGGCCGGGATCGTGCGCGAGCGGTTCCGCCGCTACGCGCCGACCCCAGCCTCGCGCCTCCATGCCAATGACGTGCTGCTGCTGAGGGGCGAGCCGGAGAGCCTGGACCAACTGATCTCGCAGGCGGGACTCGACCTCGCCACCGGAGGCAAGAGCGAGAAGGGACACGTCACGATCGTCGAGGGCGTGGTCTCGGAGAACTCGCCTCTGATCGGGCGCACGCCCATCCAGGTCGCGCTTCAGTCGGCTCACGGCGTCGGCCTCGTGGCGCTGAGCCGCCGCGGACAGACCATTCTTCAACGGCTCGCGACCGTCAGGTTTCGGGTGGGCGACGTCGTGGTCCTGCGCTCGACCTCGCCGACCCTGCCCGAGACCTTGGGCGAACTGCGCGTCTTGCCCTTGGCCGAGCGCGCCATCAGCCTCGGCCTCAGTCACCGCAGCTGGATGCCCCTCGCGGTGCTCGCGAGCGCCATGGCCCTCGTAGCCTTTCATGCCGTCGGGGTGGCGGTCGCGTTTTTCGGTGCGGCGGTCGTGCTGCTCCTG
The DNA here is from genome assembly GCA_964252585.1 of uncultured Lichenihabitans sp. Lineage (GTDB taxonomy): Bacteria > Pseudomonadota > Alphaproteobacteria > Rhizobiales > Beijerinckiaceae > Lichenihabitans. Next base: position 8,473 of record CAXUOD010000030.1, read on the forward strand.
TTCCGCACCATCACGATGCACGAGGCCTACAGGACCGTCGAGTGGAACATCCTGTTTCTGCTCGGGGCGCTCATCCCGCTGTCGCACGCGGTGCGGGACACGGGCGGAACGGACCTCCTCGCGCGGAACCTCGAGACCGCGATCCACGGGCTCAGTCCCACGTGGACCCTGGCCGTGGTCATGGTCATCGCCATGGCGGTGACGCCGTTCTTCCACAATGCGCCGACGGTGCTGGTGATGGGGCCGATCGCCGGAAGCCTTGCGGTGAAGCTGGGCCTCAACCCGGACCCGTTCCTGATGGCGGTGGCGCTCGGCGCCGGCTGCGATTTCCTGACGCCCATCGGGCATCAGTGCAACACGCTGGTGCTCGGACCGGGCGGCTACCGTTTCGGCGACTACGCTCGGCTCGGCTTGCCGCTCTCGATCATGGTGGTGGTGGCAGGCGTCCCGTTGATCAGCTTCTTCTGGCCCCTGGCCGGGCACGGGCCCTGAGGGCGCCCATGGACCGACGCCGTCCGACGTCCAGGCGCAAGCAGCCGCATCATCGATGCATGCGGTTGCCGAGCACATATCCGAAGAGCCCGATCAGCACGATGCCGACCGCGCCCTGCATGCTGGTCACGAGATAAAAGATGGGGCTTACGGGCCTCAGCCCGATATCGGGGGCGCTGGTCGAGAGCATGTTGAGGAAGCTATAGGCCAGCAGATCGAAGGGGCTCTCGGTCGTGGCCTTCTTGACGTCGCCGCCCGGACCCGTGGTCACCCGAACAAGCGATTCCGTGGCGCCGTAAAAACAGGCGAACACCAGAATCAGCACGCCAAAGGCGCGCATGACGCGCCAGAGGCTTTCACCATAGTCGCAAAGCCATTCCACGAACGCGTCGGAGAGCCAGCTCGCGCCATGGAAGAAGACCTTGCGCCAGTGTTTCTGCTTCCAGGCATGGCGCGACGTCTCGCGTTCGTGCAGTTTGCCCATCCGACGGCCCTTGCGGAAGGCCCAGCTCGCGCCGTCTCCGTTGCCGAGGCCGCGAAAATTCTGCTCGAGCACCACATAGGCGTCGCGCGCCGCGTGGTAGTCCTTGGCGATCTCTTCGCCCACGGCGCCGCCGAGCTGCTCGGGTCGCAGCCGGGTCGCGTCGAGCCAGGCTCCGGCCAAACGGACATGTTTCAGCGAGCAGGTCTGCAGGTTGAGGCGCGGCAGACTGGCATTCGACAGGTCGGCGCCATCGAAATGCGCGCCATCGACGGTGGCGCCGTCGAATTTCGCGCCGGTCAACTTGCAGCTTCCGAACTTGGCTTTCTTCAGGCTCGCGCCCGTGAGATCGACCCCGCTGAGGTCGGCTTCGCTGAAGTCCGCCTCGTCGCAGCGCGCGTCGCGGAAGCTGGCGTCGTCGGCCTCGGCCTTGACGAAGCTGACGCCCCAAAGATCCGCCTTCGCGAAGTCGGCGCTATCGAGTAGAGCGTTGCTCATGATCGCATATCGCAGATGAGCCCGGGTGAAGCGGGCATCCTCCAGCATCGCATCGCTGAAATCGGCCTCGCCCGCATTGGCGTTGCGGAACGAGGCTCCCCCGAGGTCGGCGGCTTTGAAGTTGACCTGTTCCAGCACGGCTTCGGTGAAATCCGCGGAGCGCCCGATGACGTCGGACAGGTCCGCGCCGCGCAGGTTCGCGCCTTTCAGCTCGGCTCCGGCGAGGCTGGCACCGGACAGTTCGACGCCCGCGAGATTGAGACCTCGGCTGTCGGGGTCCCACCAAGCTGCAGCGGCGCGAGACGCCGGGCCGGGTGGCGGCATGATCGTTTCGCGGCCGCCCTTGAGGCCGGAGAGATCGCGCGCCTCCAGGGCCTTGGCGAGAGGCATCTCGCCGGATGTGAGGATCACGATCAGGTCCCGCGTCGGAGTGGCGACGTCGTCGGTGCGGGTTTGAAGATCCGTCATCATGTCTCATGCTGGTCGAGGCGGCGCCGACCCGTCAACACCCGCCGCGCAGGACTGGTTCGCTGCACGGCCGAGGAAAGCTCTGACCAGGGCTTGCGGGGTTGAAGGAGGTGCGCGGTTTGCCGTTCGAGCCCGTCTCGGGCCCGCTATCAAGCTCCCGCGATCTATCGTGCCGAAGGTCTCGACCGTGACGCCCTCCGGACGCCGATCCGTCTGCGGCCTCGAAGATGGGGCCGCCTCGAAGCCTGTCTCGGCCGTCAAGTGGATATGGTGTTAGGCGCTATACCCGGATAAGCTCACTACTTTAACAGCCTCGGCCTTTGCGCGACAGTTCTCACGTCCAGCCGAGGAGAATGATCGATGCGCGTATTCGTAACGGGAGCGACCGGGTGGGTCGGCTCGGTCGTAGTGAAGGAGTTGGTCGCAGCCGGCCATCAGGTCACGGGTCTCTCCCGTTCCGACGAGAAGGCGCCGGCGCTCGCAGCCCAGGGCGCGGAGGTCCTCCGAGCCACCCTGGACGACCTCGAACTCCTGCGTCACGCCGCGTCGGCCTCCGATGCGGTGGTCCATTTGGGTTTCAACCACGACTTCTCGAAGTTCGCCGAGAACGCCGAACAGGACCGGCGTGCGATCGAGGCGATGGGTGGCGCGCTGGAGGGCACGGACAAGCCGCTGATCGTCACGTCCGGCGTGGCTTTGCTGGCCCCGGGGCGCATCGCCACCGAGGCGGACAAGCCGCCCACCGACCCCTCCTACCCACGCAAGTCGGAAGCCGCCGCCCAGGCGCTCTCGGCTCGTGGCGTTCGAACTGCGACCGTGCGGCTGGCTCCGTCCGTTCATGGGATCGGCGACCACGGCTTCATCCCGATCCTCATCGGTCTGGCTCGGCAGACCGGGGTCTCGGCCACCCCCGGCGAGGGTCTCAATCGCTGGCCCGGAGTCCATCGGTCGGACGCGGGCCGCCTCTACCGTCTGATCGTCGAAACGGGCGCGAGCGAGCCCGTTTATCACGCGATCGCCGACGAGGGTGTCCCATTCAAAACGATCGCCGAGGTGATCGGACGTCGGCTCGGCTTGCCGGTCGAATCTCGCGGTCCGGAGCACTTCGGCTGGTTCGCGCGTTTCGCAGCCGCGGACATGCCGGCGTCGAGCGCGCGCACGCGGTCGCTACTCGGCTGGGAGCCCGAGGGTCCGGACCTCGTCGCCGACCTCGACCAGCCCGACTATTATGCCGGCGGGTGACTGGCCCGATCGTGCTCGGCGTTCCACTGCCGCAAAAAGGAAGATCTGCCATGCCCGCGTCCTCGCCACTGAACATCGCGGTCCTGGGCGTCGGCAGCATAGGCAGTGCCTTCGCGTTCCAGCTGCTTCGCATCGGCGGGCACGACGTCACGGCCATCGCGCGGCCGGGCTCGACCCGGCTCGAACAGTTGCGACGTGACGGCGGGATCGTCAACATCGAGGGCGAGCGTGCAACCGTCCGTGTCGCCGACGCGCTCGACGAACAAACGCCTTACGATCTTATCATCGTGACGACGCTCGCCCACCAGGTCGACGCGGTGCTGCCGGCGCTGCAGCGATCCACCGCCAAGTGCATCCAGTTCATGTTCAACACCTTCGAACCCGAGCGGCTACGGGACGCAGTCGGCCTCGAACGATGCTCGTTCGGCATGCCGTTCGTCCAGGCGCAGCTGAAGGACGACGGGAAGCTGAAGGCCATCATCGGCGCCATGGGTCGCAAAACTCTCGTGGGCCAACAGCGTTGGGTCGACCTTTTCAACGAAGCCGGGATGCCCGCTGCGCTGGAGCAGCACATGCCGCTCTGGCTGCGCTGCCACGTCCCGCTTTGCATCGCCTTCGAGAGCGTTTCCGTCGCCGGTCAGCGACGCGGGGGCGGCGCGTCATGGGGCGAGGCGGTCACGGTCGCGCGCGGCGTCAGGGAAAGCTTTGCCCTCATCGAGGCGCTCGGCCATCCCCTCTATCCCAGCACGAAGGCTCGACTGAACGGCTGTCCGGCTTGGGTCCTGGCGTCCATGCTCTGGTCCATGTCGCGCATCAGGTCGTTTCGGGAGCTGCTGGCGACCGGGGAAACCGAATGCTGCGCGCTGATTGACGTCTTGCTGGCGGCAGCTCACACATCGGAACCGCCGATCAGGTCGTCCGGGATCGGAGCGATGCGCCCTTCTGAGGCAACGAGCATCGGCCAAGATAGGGCAGCCGTTTCAAGGCTGGCCGCCAGTTCCCCGCCGTCTCGCGCATTCCCTTCGATCGGGATGGAGCCGAGCCATTCCGATGGCCAATCTGGCGCGGAGGAGTGACTTCGCCCCGGGTCGAGACCACCCGGCGTCCTTGTGTTTGCGGGGCTCCAGGCCTTCAACACAACCGTCGCAGATGCAGCCCCGCACGAACCGGGAGCGGCGGCTTTCCCTTCGAGCTGATAACGCGTGCTCGAGCCCGTTCGGGTTCCGATCCCGATATCGGCCAGAAGCAATAGGAGGATCGACACTCCTCACCCGCCGAAGCGGGCGGTGGGGAGCCCCCGCGTGCCGACCTCGAGAGCCAAGACGTGACCCGCCCAGGGTTGCCGCTCCCGCTCCGCCGGCGGAAGCCCGATGCGCGCCGAGGTCACGAAGAGTGTCCGCAGGCCCGGGCCGCCGAACATGCAGCTCGTCGGCTGGGCCACGGGCAGGTCGACGACCCGGTCGATCCGGCCATCGGGCGCGTAGCGGACGAGGCGCCAGCCACCCCATTGCGCATTCCACAGAAAGCCCTCCTCGTCGACGGTCGAGCCGTCGGGCGAACCGGGATGGGCGTCCGTCGTCGCGAAGACGCGCCGGTTCGAAAGCGTCCCGCTGTCCAGGTCGAAGTCGCAGGCGAAGATGGTGTTTCGCATCGTGTCGGCGAAGTAGAACGTCGCATTGTCAGGGCTCCAAGCGAGGCTGTTGGTGATGCCGATGCCCGTTGCCATGGCCGAGCAGCCTCCGTCGGGATCGAGCCGGTAGAGCGAGCCCGTCTGATGCAGGGCCGCGTCGTCCATGGTGCCGGCCCAGAACCGGCCTCGCGCGTCGCATTTTCCATCGTTGAAGCGATTGCCCGGCAGGTGCGCCTCGGGAGCCGCCCGGCGCTCGAGTTGGTCCGTCGCAGGATCGAACAGCGCGAAGCCCGATGCCAGAGCCAGGACGAGCCCGCGGTCGGCGCGAAGCGCGAGAGCCCCGACGCGCTCGGGCAAGGTCCAGCGTTCGACCGTGTCCGATCCGGGGGCCCAGCGTTGAAGAAGGCCCTCCTGGATGTCGACCCAGTAGAGCACGCCCTCCGATGCGTCCCAGACCGGCCCCTCGCCCAGCGTGTTCCCGCAAGGCACCGCGCATGACACCGCCGTCGCCATCGCCCGCCTCACTCGTGATACAGCACGGACCGCCCGCCATCGATCACGATGCAGGCCGCGTTGATGAAGGGCGCTTCATCGGAGGCCAGGAACAGCGCCGTCATGGCGACCTCGTCCGGCCGGCCGATCCGTTTGGGCGGGTGCAGGTCGCAGATGCGGCGACGCTCGGCCCGCGGGTCCGGGAAGGTGTTCCAATAGTCGGCGGCGATCTGCGTCTCGATATAGCCCGGCGCGATCGCGTTGACGCGGATGTTCTCGGCCGCGAACTCGATGCCGAGCGCGCGGGTCAGCCCCAGCAGCCCGTGCTTGGCCACGGGATAGGGAAAGCAGCCCGGGATGATCGCGAAGGAATGCGCGGAGGCGATGTTGACGATGGCGCCCCGCGCGCGCTGCCGCATGCCCGGTAGGACGGCCCGGCTCATTCGCCAGACCCCGTCGAGGTCGATGCTCATGCAGCGCGCCCATTCGGCGTCCGTGGTCTCGAGCGGCGGATGGAAGACGTTGACGCCGGCGTTGTTGACGAGCACGTCGATCGGCCCGAACTCGGCCGCGGTGGCCGCGACCGCGCGGGCGACGGACGCCTCGTCGGTGACGTCGGTTTCGACGAACAAGGCCCGGCACCCACCCCGTTCGAGGTCGGCCGCCACAGCCTGTCCCGTGCGCACATCCTTCTCGGCGACCACGACGGCGGCGCCGGCCTCGGCGAACGCCCGTGCCGTCGCTTCGCCGATCCCTCGCCCCGCGCCTGTGATCACCGCGACCTTGCCCGCCAGCCGACCGTTCATGCGCCTCACCAATCGACGATGGTGCCGTCGTCGAGCACGGCCCCGAGCGTATGAATAACCTCCTGAGCGAAGGGGTGCCGGGCGCATTCTGCCTCGTCGACCTCGATCCCGAGCCCGGACCCATCCGGAACCTGCCAGAACCCATCGACCATGCGGATCGGCCCGCGGACCACCTCGCCGTACCAGGGCACGGCGCCCACCATCTCTTCCTGGATCAGGTGGTTGGGGGTCGAGACCGCGAAATGCAGCGCCGCTACCCCGGCGATCGGCCCGAGAGGGTTGTGGGGGGCGACGCCCGTCGAGGCTGCCTCCGCCATGGCTGCGATCTTCTTGGCCTCGAGCAGGCCGCCGCAATGGCAGATATCGGGCTGGATGATGTCGACCACGCGGGCGCGCAGGAGGTCGTCGAATTCGGTGCGGTCCACGAGACGCTCGCCGGTGGCGATCGGCACGCCCGCCGATGCGGCGACGGCCCTGAGAGCCTCCGTGTCGCCGGGCGGCACGGGCTCCTCGACGAACATCGGTCGTCCGGGCGCGAGCGCGCGAATGTACTTCAGGGCGGCCGACGCGCTGGCGGGCCTGCCGTGGAAGTCGACCATCACCTCGACCGCCGGGCCGACCGCCGCCCGCAGCGCCTCCATCATGCGGTGGACCTTGTCGACCTCGGGCAGCGGGGCGTGATAGTGCGTGTAGGGAACGAACACGGCCTTGAAGGCCGTGTAGCCGCGCTCCACCACCTCGCGCGCCCGCTCCACCAGCGGGGCGGCGTCGGTCGTTTCGTAGACGGCCCGCATGTCGCCGAGCCCGAGGTGGGTATAGACCCGCACCTTGTCCCGCACCTTGCCCCCGAGCAGGCGCCAGACCGGCACGCCAAGATGCTTTCCCAGGATGTCCCATAGCGCGATCTCGATGCCCGAGACGGCACTCGTGCCGATCGCGCCGAGCCGCCAGAAGCTCTGCTTCTTTACGGCCCGCACGGCCTGCTCGATGTCGCGCGGGTCGCGGCCGAGCAGCAAGGGCGCGAGGTCCTCGACCGCACCCACGACGGCGCGGGTCTTCCATTCGAGCGTCGCCTCGCCCCATCCGAACAAGCCCGGATCGTCGGTGTCGACGCGCACGAACACCCAGTTTCGCATTTCCGCATTGACCACGACCGTCCGGATGTTCGTGATCTTCATCGATGCTTCACCCGAAGATCGACTGACGGCGTACCCGCCGCTCGATGATCGTCTGGAGCACGACCGACAGCACGATGACCAGGCCGAAGCAGAGCTGCGTGTAGAAGGCGTTGATGCCGGCCGACACGATGCCGGCGTTGATGGCGCCGATGATGTAGGACGCGACGAGCGTCCCCACGATCGATCCGGTGCCGCCGAACACCGAGGTTCCGCCGAGGAAGACCGACGCGATCGTGTTGAGCAGGAAGCCGTCGCCGGTGGTCGGCCAGAAGTAGTAGCCGACGAAGGACGTCATCAGCCCGGCGAACACCGCCAGGACCCCGACCAGCATGAAGGCGCGCGTTTTCACGCGGACGACGTTGACGCCCATCAGCCTTGCGCTCGTGGCATTGTCGCCGACCAGGAACACGTGAGCGCCGAAACGGGTACGGTTGAGCAGCACCCAACAGATCACGGCGAAGAGGACCGCCCAGATCGTCTCGACCGGGATGCCGAACAGGTGGGAGTTGAAAACGGCCTGCAGGACCGGGAACCTGTCCGGCGTCAGCGGCACGCCCGTGCCGTTCATGAGCACGAGTTCGATGCCGCGGTAGAGGAACGAGGTGCCGATGGTGATCACAAGCGAAGGGATGTTGAGCCGCGAGATCAGGGCGCCGTTGATCCAGCCGCAGGCGGCACCCGTGGCGAAGCCGGCGAGAAGCGCCAGGGGCTGCGGGAGACCAGACTGGATGCCCAGGCAGAACACGGCCGTTCCCAGCGCCATGATGGAAGGAAACGAGAGGTCGATCTCGCCCGTGATGACCACGAAGGTCAGCGCCAGCGCGATGATGGCGAAGAGCGGCGTGGTTTCGGCGAAGGCCTTGTAGATGTCGATGTCGAGAAAGACGGTGGGAGCCGCGACCACGAAAGCCAGCCACATCGCGAGGCCGACCCCGATGATGCCGAGCTGCGAACCATAGCGCCGCAGGAGGGACGGCGGCCTGATGCGATTGTTCTTGGGAGCGCCGAGGGCGTCGACCGTCATCGCTTGGATCCTCAGTGCAGCGAACCGGAGCGGGCGACGCGGTAGAGCCGCTCGATCAGCTCGTCCATCGTCACTTCGTCCTTGCGATAGGTCCCGGCGACGCGGCCGCGGTCGAGCACGTAGAGGCGGTCGACCACCGGATAAACATGGAAGATGTTGTGATCGATGAAGATCGCGGACTTGCCGCGGGCCTTGATGTTCTCGATGAAGTCCAGCGTCTTGCGGGTCTCGGTCAGGGAAAGCCCCATCGTGGGCTCGTCGAGGATCACGAGCCGGGCATCGAAGTGCAGGGCGCGGGTGATGGCGACGCCCTGCTTCTCGCCGCCCGACATGGTCACGACGACATTGTCGGGATGCACGGCCGCGGACGTGAAGCCCATGTGCTCGCTCATCAGCCGGGAGGACTCCTGCCGCATGCGCTTGACGTCGATGAGCCCCCAGCGCGTCCGAGGCTCGCGGCCCATGAACATGTTGCGCCAGATCGGCTGTTTCTCGCAGAGCGCACGCTCCTGGTAGACCGTCTCGATGCCGAGGCTCCGCGCCCGCGACACCGACCAGTCGTCGATCCGCTGCCCGGCGAAGAAGATCTCGCCGCCGGGATCCGGCCGGTGATAGCCCATGATGGTCTTCACCAAGGTCGACTTCCCGGCTCCGTTGTCGCCCAGAAGACCGACGATCTCGCCGGGCCGGACGGAGAAGTCGATCCCGGACAGCGATCGCACCTCCCCGAACGTCTTCGAGACGTTGCGCAATTCGATGACCGGCACGGGCGCCGTCTCTGCTTCGGCCATCACATCACCCTTGCCCGCGGGACCGCGTCAGCGGATCTCCTTGGCGGCCAGCGGGGCCACGGCCGCGACATTGCTCTTGTCCACGAAGGCTCCGGCCGTGTTGATATGCAGCCCGGAGAACCCGAATTTCTTGGTCAGGCAGATGTTCAGGATCGGCAGGTAGCCCTGGAGGTAAGGTTGCTGGTCGATGACGAGGCTCTGGTAGCCCTGATCGATCGCCTGCGCCGTATTGGGCGACATGTCGAATCCGGCAAAGAACACCTTGCCCGGCTCGATCGAAGCGGCCTTGGCATAGACCGCGACGTTGGACGTCAGCCCGCCATGGTCGGTGATGACGAGCTTGATGTCGGGGTTCTTCTTCATGACGCCGACGAAGGTGGCGGTGCCGGCGTTCGGTTCGGCGTTCGTGGCCGAGTCGATCTCCTGGTAGACGACCTTGACGCCGGCTTTCTCGAGCGCGTCCAAGACGCCCACGGTCCGCTGGCCGCGATCACCGCCCTGCCCCTTGAGACCCCAGACGAAAGCCTCGTCGCCGCCCTTCAGCCCAGCCCGCTTCGCCGCCTCGTTGGCGAGCGCGAAACCGGCGTCGTAGTTGGGCGCGCCCACGAAACCGAAGCCCTTGGCCGCATATTTCTTCTCGGCATCCGGCAGGGACGTGTTGAGGCTCGTGAGGATGTCGTTCTGTGCATAGGCCTGGTCGACCAGCGGGTCTGTCGCCGGGTCTCCGCCGAACCCATAGGTCGCGATGCCGTCGACCTTGGTGGCGATCGCTTGCTTGATCTGGGTCAGCATCGTGTTCGGATCCCAGTTCGAAAAGTAGTAGGTCACCTTCGGACCGAGATCGAGCTCCGCCTGCTTGAACCCGTTGTAGACGTTGTTGGCGAAGACGCCCCCCTGGGGACCGCCCGGAAAAGCCGCGATCCGCACGCCGTCGCACCATTTCGCGGTGGGGTCCGTCGCCCATGCGGCCGTGACCCCACCCAGACCCAGGGTGCCGGCCAGACACGCCACAGCGATGCGCGATGCTGAACCTTCCATGATCCCCTCCCATAGCGCGCTCTCTTCGCGAGAGTCGTTGCGGCATCAAGATGAAGAAGTCAGATACATCTGTAAAGTGGCTTTCGCTCACCTTCAGGAAGGGCAGGCCCGGAACGGTGTTCCGAGTACACCAAAGTGCGCTTGATCGAGCAGACTTGTCTGATATGTTTGGGTATGAACCATGAAACCGCAGCGCAAAGACCGGACGAGCGGCCGCTGGTCGACCGCGTGGTGGCCGGGCTCACCGGGACGATCCGCGCCGAACTGTCGCCCGGCGCTCGCCTGCCGAGCGAAGCCGACATCGCCGGCACTTACGCGGTGAGCCGATTGACCGTCCGGGAAGCCGTCAAGGTGCTGGCCGGGCGCGGGCTCCTGGAGGTGGCACGCGGCCGGCGGGCGGTCGTCCGCAAGCCGGACGGCGCAGCCTTCGGCGACCTGCTGGCGATCGCCACGCAGCACGATGCGAAATCCTTCTTCGACCTGATGGAGGTGCGGCAGGCGCTCGAGGTGCAGTCGGCCTCCCTGGCGGCCAAGCGCGCCAGCCGCGCCGGACTGGCCGCCATCGCGGGAGCGCTTTTCGGCATGCGCCAGGCCGTGGGCCTCATCGAGACCGGCCCGGACCGCAGCACGGCGGAGCAGGCCTTCAACCGCGCCGACGTCGGCTTCCACGAGGCCCTCGCGCTGTCGAGCGGTAACCGCATGCTGGCGCTTTTCCTGGAGGCGATGTCGGCCCCCCTGGCGGATTCGTTCCGCATGTCGACGCGAGGGCGGGCGATCCGCGGCCAGACCCATGCGGCGACGCTCTCCGCCCACCAGGCGATCCACGACGCCGTGAGCGCGGGCGACAGCCGCGCGGCCGCTCAGGCGATGCGGGCCCACCTCAAGGACGCGGAGCGTGACCTGCGGGCCGCTTTGGCCCACGGGCCCGAGTAGCGGTCGCCGCGACCGTCGGTCCGTCGGCAATCGCTTCTGAACCCGCGGGATTTGCGCTAGAACAAGGATCACCGCGGCGCTACAGGGAACGGAACGGCGCGCTGCAGAACCCTCGAAGCCGGGCGATCGGTCATGTACGTTCTCGCCAATCCCCAGACTTTCATGCGTTTGTCGGGCCGTGTCCTGCCGTGGTTGGCGGGGCTCTCGGTCATGAGCCTCGTGGTCGGGCTGACCCTGGCGGTGTTCTCCCCTGCCGATTACCAGCAGGGCGAGACCGTCAAGATCATGTTCATCCACGTTCCTGCCGCCTGGGTGGCGAGCCTCGCCTACGTCGTGATGACGGCCGCGGCGCTGGGGACCCTGGTCTGGCGCCATCCCCTGGCCGAGGCGGCCCAGAAGGCCGCCGTGCCGCTCGGAGCCGGCTTCACCTTCATCTGCCTCGTGACGGGATCGCTGTGGGGCAAGCCGATGTGGGGCACCTACTGGGTGTGGGATGCCCGGCTCACCTCGATGCTGGTCCTGTTCATCACCTATCTCGGGCTGCTGGCGCTCTGGCATACCATCGAGGAGCCGGGACGCGCGGCGCGCGCAGCCTCGATCCTGACCCTCGTGGGCTCCATCAACCTGCCGATCGTGAAGTTCTCCGTCGATTGGTGGAACACCTTGCACCAGCCGGCCTCGGTGTTCCGCATGGGAGGCCCGACGATCGACAAATCGATGCTCGTCCCGCTGCTGATCATGGCGGTGTCTTTCACCGCGATCTTCACGACCCTGCATCTGATGTCGATCCGCAACGAGGTCCTGCGCCGCCGCCTGCGGCGGCTGATGCTGGCGGCCGCGGCCGACCGCGAGCCCGTGTCCCGCATGACACCCGCCGAGGCCCTGTCATGATGGAAGTGCCCCATATCGGCTTCATCCTGGCGGCCTACGCCGTGACGGCCGTCGCGATGGTCGGCATGGTGGCGACGGTCGTGGTGGACGGGCGTGGCCTGAGGCGAGCCCTCGACAGGCTCGATCCGCGCCGAGGCGCCCCCGCGGTTCCAGGTGAGACGAGGACCCGACCCCGGTGAGTGCTTCCAACCCTGTCCCCGACGCGACCCAGCCCAGGCCGGCGTCCTCGCCGCGCCGGCTCCTGGTGGTCCTGCCGCTCGTCGTCTTCGCAGGTCTGTCCGTGCTGCTGTACGGTCGCCTCGGGAGCGGCGATCCATCGCGGATCCCCTCTCCGCTGATCGGCCACGCCGTCCCCGATTTTTCCCTGCCGCCGCTTGCAGGGCGCGATGCCGCCCCGGGTTCGTCGACACCGGGCGGATTGGACAGCCGAACGCTCCGCTCGGGTCACGTGACGCTGGTCAACGTCTTCGCATCCTGGTGCGCCGAGTGCCACGACGAGCACGAACTGCTCATGATGCTGGCCAAGGCCCCGCAATTGCAGGATCTCGGGGTGGCGCTCGACGGCATCGTCTACAAGGACAAGGCCGAAGACGCCCGGCGCTACCTCGGCACCAAGGGCGACCCCTACAATGCCGTCGGCGACGACCGGACGGGACGCGCGGCGATCGATTTCGGAGTCTACGGCGTGCCGGAGACCTTCGTGGTCAAGGGGGACGGGACGATCGCCTATAAGCTGATCGGACCGGTCACGCCCGATAACATATCGAACCTCGAGGCCGAAATCGACAAGGCCGCCCGTTAGGCGAGGCGCGCCATGAAAGGGCCGGCCTTGGGGCCTCCCTTTCGCGCCACGATACCCCACGTAAAGCCGGAAGCCGGTCGTCCGGCATAGGCACAACAGGGAGGAGTTCCAATGACCAACGAAAAGCCCCATGAGATCGTCATCGCGCCGCGACAGGGGCGGGTTCAGGTGCGCTTCGCCGGCCAAGTGGTGGTCGATACGACGCGTGCTCTGACCCTTACCGAAGGAACGATGCGGCCGGTCCTCTATCTCCCGCGCGAGGACGCCATCATGTCGGCGTTCGAGCCGACGACACGTCACACGCACTGCCCGTTCAAGGGCGAGGCCAGTTATTTCACCTTGAAGGCAGAGGGCCGCGAAGCGCAAAATGCCGTATGGACCTACGAGACGCCGCTTCCCGGCGTGTCGGCGATCGCGGGTCACCTCGCGTTCTACCCGGACCAGGTCGAGATCCAGCAAAGCTGATGTTCGGAGCGCTGTTGTCGGGTTCTTCGGCTTCGACCGGATCGCAGACCAGCCCCACGGCGTTACACACGCCCGGTGGACCCGTCCGCCACATCAACAGCGAGTGACAGCATGCCTACCGACCTTGAAGGCCTCCAAGTCGCGATCCTGGCGACCGACGGCGTCGAGCAGATCGAACTCGTCGAACCCATGAAGGCGCTGAAGGCCGCGAATGCCGACGTGAAGGTCGTGGCACCCAAGAAGGGGACCATCCAGGCCGTGAACCAGGATGTGAATCCGGGGGACAAGATCGCCGTCGATTTCGATCTGTCGGTCGACGTCGACATCTTCGATGCGTTGGTGCTTCCGGGCGGGACGACGAACCCCGACAAGCTCCGGATCATTCCGGAGGCCGTCGAATTCGTGCAGCACTTCGTCGACAACGACAAACCCATCGCGGCCATCTGCCATGGTCCCTGGCTCCTGGTCGAGGCCGATGCGGTCGACGGTGTTCAGTTGACGTCCTGGCCGTCGCTGCGGACCGATATCGAAAATGCCGGGGGCGAATGGGTCGACGAAGTCTGTGTGCGCGATGGTCTCATCGTCACGTCCCGCAAACCCGACGATCTTCCCGAGTTCTGCCGGCAGATGGTGGAACTCTTCGGCGAGGACGACGACGAGGACTGACCTGCCGGCCCTCCGTGCCGGTCGTCTCCCGATGTCGGAGCCCGCTTCGACTTAGAAACCGGCTTCGGGTGGCGGTACGCCCAAGCGACCCCTCAGCCCGTCTCCTAGTCCCGATCTCAGCGGCTGGGTGGCGTGGCGGCCGAAGCCGTGGTGCCGCGCATAACCCAGCATCTGCAGCGGGAGATAGAGGGCCTGCCTCATCTTCCACCGGACCGGCATGTGCCGCAGCCGAAAGGCGTAGAGCGTGTTGCGGATGTAGGTGTACATCCGGAACGGCTGCTGGCCTGGCATGGTCAGCCCGAAGCCGAGCGGGATGATGCCCGTTCCGACCGTGTGCTCCATCGGCACGTCTCCGGCCAGCCAGCATGACAAGCCGCGGCTCCAGGCTCTGAAACACCATTCGACGTCGATGACGTCGATGAAAAAATCGGCCCTGAACAGGCCGGTCTCGCGGAGCAGCCGCAAGTTGAACAGGGAACCCGACGTCGGCACGAAGTCGACCGGGATGACGCTGCCGTCGGGCGGGACGCCCCGCCGGGGACGGTACCGCGGCGCCTTGGAGGCGTCCGCGGACCTGGCCTCGTCGCGCGGCGCGATCGGTCTCGGTCCGATCAGTCTCGGTCCGATCACGGCGGGGTTCCGCCGCAGGGCGGTGAGCCGATCGAAGGCTAAGGAGAGCTGGCCGACGAGGCCCGGCCAGGCGCGCGAGTCCTGATCGAACAGCACCAGACGTTCGAAGCCGTCGCGGCTCGCCGCAAGGGCGATGAAGTTCAGCCCCACGCCGACCCCGAGATTGCTCTCGGCATCGATCGCCACGAGGGTCGGATAGTCGCCGAGCACCAGGACCAAGGCCGGGTCGAGGACGGCGTTGTTGAAGAGATAGATGCGTTCGACATCGCGGCTCAGCGTATCGACGAGCGCCAGCAGCAGTTCCGCATCGGGCCTGAAGCTCACGATGCCGGCCGCGATCGTGGGGGCTTCGGCACCCGTCATGGGCTGCTCGATCAGGCGGCTTCGCTTGCGGCGCCGACGAGCCGCCGTGCATCCGCGGCACTGATGGCTTGGCCGAAAGCGTAGCCTTGCGCGTATTCGCAGCCGAGTTGCGACAGCTCGATCACGTCGCTTTCCGATTCCGCGCCTTCGGCGACGACCTCCATGCCGAGGTCGTGGGCCAGACTGACGATGGAGCGCAGGATGATGGGCCGGCTGCCCTTGCCGTTGTGCCGAACGAAGCTCTGGTCGATCTTGATCGTGTCGAACGGGAACCGCTGCAGATAGGAGAGCGACGAATAGCCGGTGCCGAAATCGTCGAGCGACAGGCCGGCCCCGAGATCCTTGATGCGGTTCAGCATCTGAGCCGCATATTCGGGGTTCTCCATGATCAGGCTCTCCGTCAGCTCGAGCTTCAGCGAGTTGCGCAGAACCCCCGATCGGGCGAGCACCGATTTCACGTCGCCCAGCAGATCGTGACGCAGCAGCTGGCGGGACGAGACGTTCACGCTGGCGAAGATCGGCGGTTGGACGTCGAGCGCCTGTTGCCAGGCCGCGAGTTCCCGCGCCGTCCGCTCGAGGGCGAAGAGCCCGAGGTCGACGATAAGCCCGGTCTGCTCGGCGACCGGGATGAAATCCGCCGGCGGGACGGCACCGAGCCGCGGGTGGCTCCAACGCAGCAAGGCCTCGAAGCCCGCGATGGTGCGATCCTCGAGCCGCACGATCGGCTGGAAATGCACCTTCAGCTCGTCGCGTTCGATGGCGCGGCGAAGGTCGGTCTCGAGCGTGACCCGATCGGATCTCACGGCACGCATGGAGGGGCGGAACTGCTCGATCCGGTCGCCTCCCGCGCGCTTCGCATGGGTCATGGCGACCTCGGCATCCTGCAGCATCGTCTCGCGCTTGGCGTGCACGCCCGGATCGAAGGGCGCGAGGCCGGCCGAGCAGGTGAGGGCGATCTCGTGATCCCCGAACGTGATCGGAGTCGCAAGGGTCCGGCGGAGCGTGTCGGCGAGTTCCATCACGGCATCGGGCTGCTGCTCCGACATGATGATGAAGGCGAACTGGTCGCCGCCGATCCGGGCCATCGTGTCCTGCTGGCGCAGCAGCCGGCCGAGGCGACGCGCCAAGGTCAGCAGAATCGAATCGCCGATCGAAGGGCCGACCTGCTCGTTGACGTGTTTGAACCGGTCGACGTCGAGCGTGATCACGGTCGGTCTCACCGCGCCCGGCCCGGCCCCCATGGTCAGGGCGGCGTCGAGCCGGTCGAAGAAGAGTTCGCGGTTGGGAAGCCCGGTCAGGTTGTCGTGAACGGCGTCGTGCAGCAGGCGCTCCTCGGCGACCTTGCTGTCGTTGACGTCCGACAGCGTCCCGACGATCCGGACCACCTCGCCATCAGGTCCCACCACCGGCCGCGCCTTGAGGGCGAACCAGAAGTAGTGTCCGTCCGCGGCCCGAAGGCGGAAGAAGTGCGAGATGCGTCCGCAGCGCTGCTCGAGCACCGTGTCGAGCGAGGCCCTGTAGCGTTCGCGGTCGGAACTGTGGAGGAGGTCGAACCAGCCGGCCGCCGGGCCTTCGAGGCTGCCGCGACGCAGGCCCAGCTGCATCTCGATCTCCGGACTGACATAGACACGGTCGGCATCGACATCCCAATCGAAGATGATGTCGCCGGACCCCGTCAGCGCCAGTGCCTTTCGATCCGAGTCCGATACGGTGCCATGCCCGAGCCCGCTGCCCGCGAACGCGTTCTGCATGATGGTGAAGCCGATCAGCATGACGAGCAGCACGAGGCCGCCCATCAGGGCCGGCGAAACGAGGTCGTTCGACAGGACACCCGTCACGGTCAGGCCCGCCGCCGTCACCCAGGTCGACATGAGGAACCATGTCGGGATCAGCATCACGGCACGATCGTAGCCGTGGATCGACAGATAGATCACCAGGATCAGCCCGGTGCCTGCGACCGTGGCCAGCATGATGCGCGCGACGCCGGCCGCCACCGGCGCATCGTAGAGCGCGAAGCCGACCAGCGCCGCCAGGAATACGATCCAGGCGGCTCCGATGTGACCGTAGCGGACATGCCAGCGGTTGAGATGCAGATAGGCGAACAGGAACACGAAAAGAGTCGCGGCCAAAACCGCTTCGGCGACGGCCCGCGAGACCCGATCGGCGTCGCCCCCCACGGCGAAAAGCCGATGCCAGAAGCCGAACTCGATGCACACATAGGCCAGGACCGCCCAGGCCAGCGCCGCCGAGGCCGGAAAGATGACGGCGCCCCGCACCACGAATACGATGGTGAGGAACAGCGCCAGCAGGCCGGCGATGCCGATCACGATCCCCTTGTAGAGGGTGAGGTTGGTGATCTGGTCCTTGTAGGCGTCGGGAGCCCACAGCGTCAGCTGCGGCAGGTTGGGGGTGCGCAGCTCGGCCACGTAGGTGACGGTGGCACCCGGATCAAGCGTCACCCGGAAGACGTCGGCGGCCGCGTCGTCCTGGAGTTCGGGCGGAAAGCCCTGGCTCGCCGTGATGGCCGACAGTCGTACGGCGCCGAGATCGGGCCAGATCAATCCGGAGCCGACCAGACGAAAATGGGGAGCGACCAACAACCGTTCGATCTGCTCGTCCGTGTCGTTGGTCAGCGCGAAGACGATCCAGTTGGGCTTGGTGCCGCTCTGCTTGGCTCCGACCTCGATCCGCCGCACGATGCCATCGGCGCCGGGCGCCGTCGAGATCTGGATGCGGTCGCCCTGGCCGGTAAACCGCTCGACCACGGGGGTGAGGTCGATCGCCGTGCTGTCCAGCGACACCCGAACGGCCTCGACCGCACGAGCAGGCTCGCACAGGACCAGGCAGGACAGAGCGAAGGCGAGCAGGAGAATGAAGCGACGCACGGCACCGGAACTGGAAGAGAACGGAAGACTAGCCTGCGCGACGCGCGGCTGGAAAGCTGCATCCCGCACCTGCCGGTTCATTCAGCGCCTCGGAGCCGCTCCGACGAACCATCCTGCGAGGCAGCCCACCGGGCGGCACCCGCGACCCCGCACGCCGTCTGCGACGCTGACGGTGTGGTAATGCTTGAGCATGGCGAGCGCAAGGCGAAGCATCCGAGCCCGCATCGGGCCGGGCTTCCACAACCATCGAGCGAATCAGCGGCGGATGCCACCCATCCAGCAGATCGTCGGCCGCTGCAAGTTTTCGCGAGGAGAATTCAGCGACGTCGGTTCAGTTCTACTGCCGGAGCTCACACGCCTTTCGCTTCTGTTCAGGTACGCAGGCACCATCATCGAGTTCACCGACGCGAGCAATGACGATGCTACTTGCGTTCGCTGCTTGACGAAGATCGAGAGCGTCAGCGAGCCTTTCGCTCCATCTTCTTGACTGTTTTCGTTAGAGTTTCGACAGCACTAATGTGCGAATCCGATAGCTCAAGCATGTAATGGATGGCGTTGAACATCGCGTCGTCGAAAGGGTCGAGTTCCGTACGCGCTTTGGCTGCCATGAGGGCATCGCGCAAGCCTGCGAGTTGTTCGCGAACCGCAGCACCGTTGTAGATCATTCACATTGCCTTGGTGAGGTTTCGGCCTGTGCCGCGAGGCGGCCTATGCCGTCGTCATCGAAACATGAAAGAGCGTATGCCGTCGAGTCGTGCAAACGCCACAATTGCTTTTGCACGGTGTCGATGCGCAAGGGCCAATCCGGATCCTAGACAGCGCCGCGCTCGTTACGGGTCGGTGAAAGCGGTGAACCGCCAGTCGACCCAAGTCTGCGGGTCTGGATTCTGCCTCGACCAGTAGGTTACAAAGCTTCCTATGGCGGGGGGCAATAGATCAAGTCTAGTCGAGTTGACGCCCTCTTCAGTCGAAACTCGGAGCTTGACAGATCATTGCAGCGCCAAATAGCAAATTTGCGTGAATTGATCACAGACAGGGCGTCAGAAGTCATGATCTTAGGAACCGGTTCTCGCACCTACGGCGCATGAACTCCGATCGGCCTACCGGTTTTGATGCCTGCGTTGCCTGCGCGGCAAAAGATCTTCAGCGGTACGGCCCGCGGTCGTGAAATCATCAACAGCGACGGTACGGACGCGTCCGCGCCAGCCGATTCGCTGTCGTAAGGTCGGACGATGAAGCCGCCTCGCGGTACTCGCGCTGTCGCCTGTCTTCTTACTTGCGACGCAGCCGAATGATGACGTCGACCCTGTCGATCTCCATGCCGGCCGGAGCATCGGGCAGCGCGCTCACTTCGATATGGGATCCGGGGATGTCGAGGAGTGCATTCGTCTCCTCGACCAAGAAATGGTGGTGATTTGAGAGGTTGGTATCGAAGTAGGTTTTCGATCCGTCGACGGCGATCTCCCGCAGCAATCCAGCTTCGGTGAACTGGTGCAGAGTATTGTAAACCGTCGCGAGAGATATCGCGACACGGGCGCCCGTGGCTTCCTCGTAGAGCTTTTCGGCCGTGATGTGACGGTCACCCTTCGCGAACAACAACCAGCCCAAGGCGACCCGCTGCCGGGTGGGTCGCAGACCTGACCGACGGAGTTTGGTCCGGAGATCATGCACGGGACATCCGTGCAGCTGCGATCCTCCAGCGGCCTGCACGGCCGCAGACGAAGGGGAGGTTTTCGACGAGATGAAGGGTTGGGGCATCGCTGATCATGAACCGGAAACGGAGCTCATCATACGGAAGGTGTCGCCAAGCCGCAACTCCCGCAGGGCCGGCCGCAGCGATGCACGCCGTCGGGCTGCCGAACGGGTGATCGCGATCCGGCCGGTGCGGCGCCGTGGATGGTTCCTCCCCTTCCATCCTGCATGCCGGAACTTGCCGCTCGACGCCGCGTTGCATTCGCGGGAGCCGAACCCGTCCCGAACGGATGCCGAGGTCAGTGTCATGGTTACGAAAACGTCATCGCCCGCACAGCACAGCGGCTTCGCCTTTAGGCTCGAGGCCAGTGAGACTCGGCGGCAATTCAAGCTGTCGCTGTCGGTCGTCGTCGTGCTGGCTGTCGGTATCGTATCGGCGGCCCTGACCTTCGGCGCACATCCGATCGACGTCAAAAAGGCTGTCGTGTTTCTGCCCACTGTGACGACGATGCACGCGGAAACCCATGCGATCGGAGCACTCCGAAGCTAACGCCCGATGTATTCGAGCAGTGTCGCTCGTTCTCGGCAATTCCGGAATACCCCAGGCTTCATCGAACCTTAACAGACTGGATCGTGACCTCGCTCAGGCCCAACCATGTGGCCATGGCACCGAGTTGCTCCAGCAAGGCTTCGTCGGTACCGAGTGGCGCTTCTGTCTCTTTGTGAACCCCGCGCACCATGAGTTGTCCCGCTGCGCGATCGGCTTTGAGGTCGACCCTCGCCACGAGACGTTCGCCCAGGAGGAACGGGAGCACGTAATAGCCGTGCAGCCTTTTCTCCGCCGGGACGTAGATCTCGATCCTGTAGCGAAAGCCGAAGATCCGTTCCGTCCTGGCCCTCTCCCATACCAGCGGGTCAAAGGGCGCCAGGAGGGCTCGCGCTTCGATGCGGCGCGGCGCGGCGGCGTCGGCATGCAGATAGGCAGGACGATTCCAGCCCTCGACCTCGACCGGGATCAAACGGCCAAGTTCGACCAGTGTCGCGATCCCCGTCCGGGCGTCGTCAGGCCCGAGACGAAAGTAATCGCGAAGGTCGCCCGCCGTCGCGACCCCGAGGGCGCGGGCCGCGAGGTCGAGGAGAGCGCGTTGCGCTTCGTCCTCGGGCGGTGTCGCAAGGGCCAGCACGGCCGGCGGCAAGACGCGTTCGGGAATGTCGTAGACGCGTTCGAAACTGTTGCGCCGCGTTGCCGTCGTGATGAGCCCGGCCCAGAAGAGCCATTCGAGCGCACGCTTCGTGTCGCCCCAGCCCCACCAGCCGCCTTGTCCTCGCCCGTTCTCGAAGGCCGAGGCCGACAGGGCACCTTCGGCCACGATCCTCGACAGCACGGCTTCGGCGGCGGCACGGTCTTCTTTCGCAAAACAGCGCAGGCCCGCATAACCGGCGTCGCCCCGCTCTGCCCGCGCCATCCGCCAGCGGAACAGCGGATAGAGCTCGACGGGGAGCAGAGAGGCCTCGTGGGCCCAGTATTCGAAGAGGCGCCGTTGGCTTTTGCGGCCCCAGGCGGCGCGGTCGATCAGCGTGCGATCATAGGGGCCGAGCCGCGAGAAGGCCGGAAGGTAATGGGCCCGCACCAGGACGTTGACGCTGTCGATCTGGTGCAGTGCCAGCCGATCGAGCGTACGCCCGAGGTGGCCGGCATCCACCCGCCGTTCCGGCCGGGGCCGGCCGAACCCTTGGGCGCCGAGTGCGATGCGGCGGGCCTGCGCGGCCGAAAGCCTCTCCATGCCGGTGTTCTCTCCGGGAGGCCGTTCTATTTGGTTCCGAACATCCGGTCGCCGGCATCGCCGAGGCCCGGCACGATGTAGCCGTGGTCGTTGAGCTTCTCGTCGATCGCCGCTGTCCAGATCGAGACGTCCGGGTGCGCCTCTCGCAGCTTGGCCACGCCTTCGGGCGCCGCCAGGAGGCAGACGAAGCGAAGGTCCTGGGCGCCTCGCTTCTTCAGGAGTCCGATGGCAGCGATGGCCGAGTTCGCCGTCGCCAGCATGGGATCCATGACGATGGTCAGCCGCTCCGCGATGTCGGTCGGCGCCTTGAAGTAATATTCGACGGCCTCTAGCGTCACAGGATCGCGGTAGAGGCCGATATGCGCCACGCGGGCCGAAGGCACCAGGTCGAGCATGCCATCGAGGAAGCCGACGCCGGCCCGCAGGATCGGCGCGAACACGAGCTTCTTGCCGGCGATCCTTGGTGCCATCATGGTCACGAGCGGCGTCCGGATCTCGACGGTCTCGGTCGGGAGGTCGCGCGTGACCTCGTAGCAGAGCAGCATGCCGATTTCGTTGAGGAGCTGCCGGAAGCCCTTGGTCGAACGCTGCTCCATGCGCATCAGCGTCAGCTTGTGCTGTACGAGCGGGTGGTCCACCACGATGACATGATCCATGGGATCCCCGAAAGCCTCAGGCCGGATCGGAGGTGTCCGGCCCGGCCACGTAGCACGGCAAGGGTCTTCCCGGAAATCGAGACCGGCGAGGATCCGATGCAGGTGGAGCAGAAGCGCCGATCGGGTTCTTCGACGGCCGACGACGGCATAGGCCGGATCGTCGGGACTGGCTGCCGAGCGCCGGCGTTCGACGTATTCCTTGAAAACTAAATTTGTTTTTACGATCGCCGGTGTGTCCGGATCGCCGCAGCATGAACCCGGACCAGGCATCGCGGCGTTGGAGCTTCGAGAACGGCCGCCGTCACGCGGATCGTGAAAGGCCCGCCTTGCGGGCCGCCAAACCCGCCGTCACGCGGGAAGAGTCGAGGTTCATGATGACCGATCCGACCGAACCCTTCCGGGTCTCGCGGCGCGTCGTGCTCGAAGGCACGGCTGCGCTGGCGGTGACGGGCTTCCTTGCACCCGGAGCCGTCCATGCCGCTGGCACCCCGGCGCCGCTCGGGACCGGATCGGGTTCCATCCCAACGACGCTGTCGGTCAACGGGACCGACCACGCCCTGTCGCTCGATCCGCGGACGACCCTGCTCGACGCTCTGCGCGAGCACATAGGCCTCACCGGATCGAAGAAGGGGTGCGATCACGGCCAATGCGGCGCCTGCACGGTATTGGTGGATGGTCGTCGCATCAACGCTTGTCTCTCCCTCGCCGTGATGCACGAGGGCGATCAGGTGACCACCATCGAGGGATTTGCCAAAGGCGATCAGCTCCATCCGTTGCAGGCCGCCTTTGTGCACCACGACGGATTCCAATGCGGCTACTGCACGCCAGGCCAGATCTGCTCGTCGGCCGGCATGCTGGCCGAACACAAGGCCGGTTTCCCGAGCGTCGTCACGGGCGATCTCACCGCGGGCACTTCGCTTTCTGATGCCGAGATCCGCGAACGCATGAGCGGGAACATCTGCCGTTGCTCGGCCTATCCGAACATCCTGGCCGCCATCAAGGATGCCGGTGGCATCGTGGCCAACCAGGGAGGCACGCTGTGAAGGCGTTTACCTACGAGCGCGCTGCCGATCAGGCAGCCGCGGCCACTGCGGTCGCCGGACGCGACGGTGCCAAATTCATCGGCGGCGGCACCAATCTCCTCGATCTCATGAAATTGCAGGTCGAGACGCCGTCGCATCTCGTCGACGTCAATCGCCTCGGGCTCGATCGGATCGAGTCGACGCCGGATGGCGGCTTACGGATCGGCGCCTCGGTGCGCAACAGCGATCTCGCGGCCGACATGCGGGTGCGCAAGGACTATGCGGTCCTGAGCCGTGCCCTGCTGTCGGGCGCCACGGGGCAACTGCGCAACAAGGCGACGACCGGGGGCAACCTGCTGCAGCGCACCCGCTGCTACTATTTCTACGATACGGCGAAGCCGTGCAACAAACGCGAGCCCGGTTCGGGCTGCTCGGCGCTTGGTGGGTTCAACCGCATCCATGCGATCCTGGGCGCGAGCGACGCCTGTATCGCGACCCATCCGTCCGACATGGCGGTCGCCATGCGGGCCTTGGATGCCACGGTCGAGACCGTGCAGCCGGGCGGCGCCACGCGATCGATCCCCATCGCGGACCTGCATCGGCTGCCGGGGTCCAGTCCGGAGGTCGAGACGACCCTGCAGAAGGGTGAACTGATCGCCGCCGTCACCTTGCCGAAACCGATCCCCGGCCGGCATATCTACCGCAAGGTCCGCGACCGAGCCTCTTATGCTTTCGCGCTCGTGTCGGTCGCGGCGATCATCGACGCGGCGCCGGACGGATCCGTCACGGCGGCCCGTATGGCGTTCGGCGGTCTCGCGCTGAAGCCCTGGCGGGTCGGCTCCGCCGAAGAAGCTCTCGTGCAAGGCAAGGGGTCGGCGGCCGTCGAGGATGCGGCGGACCAAGTCCTGCAGGGCGCTCGCGGCTTCGGCAGCAACGACTTCAAGATTCCCCTGACGCGCCGCACCCTGCGCGCCGTCGTGGCCGACGCGATCAAGGCCTGAGGAGCATCCCATGGATATGACGGCTCCCGTCGGTACGACGCCGCTCGACACGCCCTCCAACGGTCTTGTGGGCCAACCTCTCGATCGCGTCGACGGCCCCCCCAAGGTGACCGGCACCGCCACCTATGCCTACGAATACCGCGAGCCCGACGGCATCCTCTACGGCTATCTCGTCCCGTCCACGATCGCCAAGGGGCGTATCGCGTCGCTCGATACGGGAACCGCCGAGAACATGCCCGGCGTGATCTCGGTCGTCACCTCCCGCAACGCGCCGAAACAGGGGACGAAAAGCCAACAGGTCAGCCCGGAACTCGTCGACGACGCCATTAATCATTACGGACAGGCCGTCGCGGTCGTCGTGGCCGAAACCTTCGAGCAGGCGCGGGCGGCCGCCGCGGCGGTTGTCGTCGGCTATGCACCCGATGCGATCATGGTCGACCTGGCAGGCGCCAGGGACAAGGCCTTCGTTCCGAAGGCGCGGGGCGACAACAAGCCCGATTCCGCCACCGGCGATGCGGAGGCGGCTTATGCGGCGGCACCGGTGAAGCTCGATGTCACCTACACGACGCCGGACCAGACCCACGCCATGATGGAGCCGCATGCGACCTTGGCCTATTGGCGCCGTGCCAATCTCATCCTGTTCACGGCGAACCAGATGCCCAATCGAGGCCAGGACATCCTGGCGTCCGTACTGGCTATCCCCAAGGACAACATCCGCATCGTCAGCCGCTATGTCGGGGGTGGTTTCGGGGCCAAGCTGACGCCGCAGCCGGATGCGATTCTGGCGGCGCTGGCGTCAAAGGTCGTCGGCCGACCTGTCAAGCTGGCGTTGACGCGCCAGCAGATCTTCCACGCGACGACGCATCGCGCGGCCACGATCCAGCGGATCCGGCTCGCGGCCGACCGCGACGGCCATCTGCAGGCCGTGGCTCACGAAGCCTGGTCGGGCAACACGCCGGGCGACGAGACATTCGAGTCGGCCGCCGTCGTGACGCGTTCGCTTTATGCGACGCCGAACCTCATGACCAAGCACCGGCTTTCGGCATTGGACCTCCCGGTCGCGTCCGCGATGCGTGCGCCGGGCGAGGCGGTCGGCATGCTGGCGATCGAATGCGCCATGGACGAACTCGCCGACACGCTGAAGCTCGACCCGATCGAGCTGCGGATCCGCAACGAGCCGTCCGAGGACCCGACCCGTCATGTGCCCTATTCGACACGTCAACTGGTGCCCTGCCTGAGGGAGGGAGCGCGGCTTTTCGGTTGGGAGAAGCGGAACCCGACGCCGGGACAGGTTCGCGATGGACCATGGCTGGTGGGGCTCGGCGTGGCAGCGGCCAGCCGAGGCAACCCCTTGCAGCCCGCCAAGGCCGCACTGCGGATCGGGCCGGATGGGATCGCCACCGTTCGCATGGCCATGACGGATATCGGCACGGGGTCCTACACCATCCTGACCCAGATCGCAGGCGAGATGTTGGGCCTCGCGCCCGACAGGATCCGCATGGAACTCGGCGACACGGACTTTCCGCCGTCGTCTGGCTCGGGTGGATCGTTCGGCGCCGGCAGCGCGGGTTCGGCGCTCTATGATGCTTGTTCGACCATGCGGGAAAAGCTGCTGGCCGCGGCCAACATGCCGACGGCTGGCGCGGTCTTCGCCGACGGTCGGGTCACGTCGGGTAACCGCTCTGCTACCCTGGCCAGTCTCGCCGGTTTGGGCGGGCTCGAGGTTATGGGGGCCATCCAGCCTGGCGACATGCACAAGCTTTATTCCCAGCAGAGTTACGGCGCTCACTTCGCCGAGGTCGGTGTCGACGTCGACACCGGCGAGGTCAGGCTGAGGCGCATGTTGGGCGTGTTCACGGCCGGGCGGATCCTCAACGCCAAAACGGCACGATCGCAGGCGATCGGCGGCATGATCTTCGGGATCGGGGCGGCCCTCATGGAAGCGGTCGAGGTCGATCCGCGCTTCGGCTCCTACGTCAACAACAATCTCGCCGAGTACCATGTGGCGGTCCATGCCGACGTCCCGAACGTCGACGCGATCTTCCTTCCGGAACTGGATGACAAATCCAACCCGCTGAAGAGCAAGGGCATCGGCGAACTCGGGATCTGCGGGGCCGGTGCGGCGGTGGCCAATGCCGTGCACAACGCGACTGGCCTCCGCATCCGGGACTACCCGGTCACGCTCGACAAGGTGCTGGCAGGCTTCGAGGAGCGCGATCGATTGGAGCACCGCAGCGCCAATCCGTTGCCGAGTGCGAGAGGTTAGCGCTGGGGCCTTCGTCGTCCTTGACCAGGCACCTATGCCGGGAACGCGGATGGCGGCTTTGGGGCGTTGGCGGTTGGGTTTGCTGCTTTGGCTTGG
>CAXUOD010000031.1:0-2709 GCA_964252585.1 uncultured Lichenihabitans sp.
GCGCGGGCGACCCGATGCCGAGACGCGACACGGTGTTGGCGGCCCGAGGGGCGGTCGACCTGGGCTCCCCCCTCTCCCTTGTGGAGGGGGGCCGGGGGTGAGGGTCGAGGGGACAGGCGTCGCGCCAGGAAGCCGGAGGACGACGCTGCACCGGCCGCTCGCACCCTCACCCCCGGCCTCTCTCCACACGGGAGAGGGGACGCGTCCCGCCGTGTCACATCGGCGGAACGAGACCATCCTTGCCGACCGTGACCCGCTCGGCCGTCAGCACGCCACCGGTCGCGGCCTGCGTCTGGACGATCACGTGAGCTCCGGGCACGAGCATGGCCTGGTCTCCCGGCGCGAACATCACCACGGGGGCGCTCGGCGGCACCACGATGGTTTTCTCCCCGCCTTTGTAGGCGACCGTCAAGGTGTCGCCCGAGGCGCCCTTGACCTCGTTGCCCACCGTTCCGTTGGTCATGGTGCTCTGCGGCCCGAGATCGAAGCCGCGATGGCCCTCGCCGGCGCCCCGCATGCTCTCGGGGAAGATGTGGACCTCCTTGGCCACCAGCGTGCCGTCGGGCTGCGTGTCGGCCGCAATGCCGATGAAGCTGCCGGCCTGCACATCGGAGAGCTTGGCCGGGACCAGCGCCGTCACGCGGTAGGAGGGCGAGAGCGTGATCGAAACGTTCTGGCCGCCGTTGGCCGTGACATGCAGCGCCGTTCCGTCGAGCGACACCACGGTGCCGCGGACGCGGTCGGCGCTCTGCGCCACCGGGGCACCCCCGAGCACGGATAGGAGCGCCGCGGCTATCGCCAGTCGTTTGGTCATCGCAAATCTCTCCCGAGCGAGCGCGCCGGGTTCCCGGTCGCCGCCACCCGGGTTAAGGATGGCGCCGACGAGAGGCGAGGCAAGGAGCACATCGCATGCGCATCGACGGCCGCGCGTTCCGTACCATCTGGCTCGGCGAGGACGGCGCGTCGGTCGAGGTGATCGATCAACGTGCCCTGCCCCACCGCTTCGCGCTGCGGGTCCTGACCACCGACGCCGAAGCCGCCGGAGCCATCGCCGACATGACGGTGCGTGGCGCGCCGCTGATCGGCGCTGCGGGTGCCTACGGTATGGCGCTGGCCATGCATGCCAACCCGTCCGACGCCAGCCTTGCGACCGCCTACCAACGCCTGCTCGTGGCGCGGCCGACGGCCGTCAACCTGCGTTGGGCGCTCGATCGGATGCGGGCGCGCCTGTCGCCCCTGAACCCCGCCGAGCGCCGCCACGCGGCCTATGCCGAGGCGGCCCGGGTCGCCGACGAGGACTCCGATACCTGCGAGCGCCTCGGCCAACATGGCGCGACCCTGATCGCCGACGCGTGGAGCCGCACCGGCCGGTCGCGTCCCGTCAACGTGCTGACCCATTGCAACGCCGGCTGGCTCGCGACGGTCGATTGGGGGACCGCGCTGGCACCGATCTACAAGGCCCACCGCGCTGGTGTGCCGGTGCATGTCTGGGTCGACGAGACGCGGCCGCGCAACCAGGGGGCCAGCCTCACGGCCTACGAACTCCTAGCCGAAGGCGTCCCGCATACGGTGGTGGTGGACAATGTCGGCGGCCACCTCATGCAGCACGGCAAGGTCGATCTCTGCATCGTGGGCACCGACCGGACCACGCGGACCGGCGACGTCTGCAACAAGGTCGGCACCTATCTCAAAGCCTTGGCGGCGCGCGACAACGGTGTGCCGTTCTACGTGGCCTTGCCGTCTTCGACCGTCGACTGGCGGATCAGCGACGGCGTGCGCGAGATCCCGATCGAGGAGCGATCATCCGACGAGGTGATGTTCATGTCGGGCGAAACGGCTGGGGGCGCGATCGAGACCGTGCGGATCACGCCGCGTGGCAGTCCGGTGTCGAACTATGCGTTCGACGTCACGCCGGCGCGGCTGGTGACGGGCCTGATCACCGAGCGTGGGATCTGCGCGGCCTCGGAAGCCGGGCTCACCTCGCTGTTCCCGGGCGAGGAACGCGCGGCCTGACGCCATCGCAGCGTCTGCCCCCAGGCGGACGCTGACGCCCCACGCCGATCGGCTCCCGTCCATCGTTTCGCCTCGAACGCTCCTGACGTCGCGAAATGACACCAAACTTTTCGTCTTCACATCCCATTCACCCAGCGACGGGCAAGGTGGATTTTAACATCAAACGGTCCTTCGCGCGTGCCGAGTCCACGACCTATTCGTGGCGATCATTGCAAAAGCCGTCTTCGTGACCAAGTAAGCATGATCAAATCGGATGTTCACGCGTTGAACCGTGTCGCGTTTCATCGAGAGTTGATCGACGCAGCAAGCTCCTGGCTCGTTGATCTTCGATATTCTCCGCATTCTTAGTGAATTCACCCCTCAATCACGGCTAGTCCGTCATTCGACCTTTCGTAGGATCCACAAACATGCGTATGGCCGCATTCCTCAGCGCTGGGCTGACGTTCGCCCTGACATCCGGCTGTCTTGCCGGAGCACAGGACGTGTCTCAAGCTCTGCGAGACCGCGCGGTGCAAACCTGCACCGGAGACGCGATGCGGCTGTGCCCGGAGGCGATCATGGACGAGGGCCAGGTGGTGACGTGCATGGCGAGCAAGCGGCCGCAACTCACACAGTCCTGCCGGGCCGTCTACGATCAGGTGGCTCGCGTCCTCAAGGAATAGGTCGGGCGCGGACTGAGCCGAGGTCGAAGTCTCG
>CAXUOD010000031.1:2809-34267 GCA_964252585.1 uncultured Lichenihabitans sp.
GCTCGCGTCCTCAAGGAATAGGTCGGGCGCGGACTGAGCCGAGGTCGAAGTCTCGCTTCCGGCCCGGCGGAAGAGAAAGATCGTGCGTGCTTCGACACGCCCTCCGGGCGACTCGGCATGATGCTGAGACCAACGACGTCGCTTGTCCCGATCCGGCGGAACGCGGCCGTCGAAAGGGCCTGCCCTGAGCTTGTCGAAGGGGCGCTCCCGGCCACCTTTCCCGAGGCGGTATCGCCGACGCCCTGCTCGAGATCACAAGTGAGTCGACCAGGACGGGTGAGTACTCTCGGCCGTTGGCCTCAATGCAGCACGAGCGAGGCGATCCCGAAACCGTCCGTGTTGGAACGGGCCGGAGACAGGCGCAGACCAGGACCGAAGGGCGAGGCACAGGCGGCAAGCTCCGGCATACCGGCAGAGCGCGCCATCTGGGCGGCATCGATCGGCAACAGGCCCGGATGGGCTTCCATCAACAGTTTGAGCCGGTCCTCGTTCTCCTCCCGCAACACCGAACAGGTCGCGTAGACGAGCCGGCCGCCCGGCTTCATCGCCCGCACGGCTTGCGCCAGGATCTCATCCTGGGCCTTGATACGTTCGTCGAGAGCACCGGGACGAAGCCGCCATTTCGCGTCGGGGTTGCGGCGCCAGGTTCCCGTTCCGGTGCAGGGCGCATCGACGAAGACGATGTCGAACCGCCCGTCGAGGTCCGCGACTGCAGTCTGGCGACCCTTCGGGGCGCGCACCTGGACATTGCGCACACCGGCGCGGGCCAGGCGATCGTAGATGGGCATCAGGCGCCGGCCATCGAGATCCGTCGCGAAGATCTGCCCCTTGTTGTCCATCATCGCGGCCAGGGCCAGGGTCTTGCCGCCGCTTCCGGCACAGAGGTCGAGCACCTGATCGCCGGGCTTGGCGCCGCTGAGCAGTGCCGCGATCTGCGAACCTTCGTCCTGGACCTCGACGAAGCCCTTGACGTAAGCCGGCTCCGCCGCGAGGGCCGGGGCCCGTCCGTCGTCTCCGACCGAGATGCGCAAGCCGCTCGCCGCGTGGGGAGTAGGTTCAGGCGCCAGGTGAGCCAACGAGCGCAACGCTTTCTCGCGATTGATCTTCAATCCGTTGACCCGCACGTCGACGGGGGCGCGCCGCGCCAGGGCTCTCCCCTCCTCGGCCGCAGCAGCCCCGAAGGCCGCCTCGAAGGACGGAGCGAGCCAGGCCGGATAGTCCCCCTTCACGTGGTCGGGCGCGCCATCGAGGGTTCCGGATCCGAGCCGCCGCTGCTCGGCCTCGCTCAGCGCGTCCGGCCCATAGCCCTCGCCCGTACAGAGCGCCGCTATCTCGTCTACCGCCTGCCCTCTGACGTCGCGGAGGGCGCCGAAGAGGATCGCCCTTGCCCTGTCGTCATCCATCACGTAAGCGGCGGAGGACCGCACACGCAGCGAATCGTAGACGAGACTGCCGATCGCGGCGCGATCTTTCGAGCCGGCGTAGCGGTGAGACGTCCCCCATTCCTTCAGGGCTTCGGCCGCCGGACGTCGTTGTATTTCGATCACATCTAGGATCTCAATGGCTGCTGAAAGGCGTGCACCGGAGTTCATACGAGTTCTGCCACAATTGAGCCTGGAATGAGAAGAAAACGGGGCGGGCGACGTTCGACGAGCGCGCCCTTGGATTGTGTAATGAGGATTACCCGATGAACCGTATGCTCCGCCAAGCCGCGCTCGCGCTGCTGGCTCTGTCGCTCGCAGCTTGCGCCGCCGCTGCTCCCCCGCCGCCGCCGGATCTCCCGCCCCCGCCGCGTCACAAGGCCGACGCGAAGACTTCGCTCGAAAACCACATGTGATCATCGGTCGACGATGCGCCCGGATCCGCGGGCGCATCACGGTCAACGAACGGGGCGGCGCAGGCCGCCCTTTTTCGTACCTGGCTCGCAGGCCAGGCTATCCTCCGCCCATCGTGACGGGCGCGGGCCTTTCGAGCGTCAAACCCCGGTCGGATAGTTCGGGCTCTCGCGCGTGATCGCGACATCGTGCACGTGGCTCTCGCGCAGGCCCGCATTGGTGATGCGGACGAACTGCGCGCGGGCCTGGAAATCCTTGATCGATCCGGCCCCCGTATAGCCCATGGCGGCCCTGAGGCCGCCGGTCAGCTGGTGCAGGATGGCACCGACCGGCCCCCGATACGGTACCTGTCCCTCGATCCCCTCGGGCACGAGTTTCAACTCGTTCTTGATCTCGGCCTGGAAGTAGCGATCCGCCGAGCCGCGCGCCATGGCGCCGACCGATCCCATCCCGCGATAGGCTTTGAACGATCGGCCCTGGTAGAGATAGACCTCGCCCGGGCTCTCGTCGGTGCCGGCGAACAGCGAGCCGATCATCACGCAATCGGCACCGGCCGCGACCGCCTTGGCGACGTCGCCGGAAAACTTGATGCCGCCATCCGCGATGACCGGCGTGTCCTGCGCCCGGGCGGCCTCCGCCGCATCCATGATGGCGGTCAGTTGCGGGACCCCGACGCCCGCCACGATGCGCGTCGTGCAGATCGAACCCGGCCCGATGCCGATCTTGATGGCGTCCGCGCCCGCGTCGATCAGGGCCTTCGCGCCCTCCGCCGTCGCCACGTTGCCCGCGATGATCGCGACCTTGTTCGACTGACGCTTGAGTTCGCTCACCTGGTCGAGCACGAGCTGCGAATGGCCATGCGCCGTATCCACCACGATGCAGTCGACGCCGGCTTCCATCAGCAGGACGGAGCGCGCGAAACCTTTGGCGCCCACGCTCGAGGCCGCGGCGACGCGGAGCCGACCTTCGGGATCCTTGCAGGCCAGCGGATGCATCGTGGCCTTTTCCATGTCCTTGACGGTGAGGAGGCCGACGCAGCGGTAATCGTCGTCGACAACGACAAGTTTCTCGATCCGATGCTGGTGAAGCAGGCGGCGCGCCTCGTCGGGTCGCACGCCCTCACGCACCGTGACGACCTTCTTGGTCATGAAATCGGTCACGGGCTGGCTCGGGTCGTCGGCGAAGCGGACGTCGCGATTGGTGAGGATGCCGACGATCCTGGCCGGCAGCCCCGCGGGACCGCTCTCGACCACGGGGATACCGGAGATGTTGTGGCGTTTCATCAACTCCAGCGCCTGGGCCAGCGTCGCATCGGGGTTGATGGTGATCGGGTCGATCACCATGCCGCTCTCGAAGCGTTTGACCTTGCGGACCTCTTCGGCCTGCGCCTCCGGTTCCAGGTTGCGGTGGATCACGCCGATGCCACCAGCCTGTGCCATGGCGATGGCGAGGCGCGCCTCCGTGACCGTGTCCATCGCCGAGGAGATCAGCGGGACATTGAGGTCGATCGAGCGCGTCAGTCGTGTCCTGACGTCGACCGTTCCCGGCATGACGCATGAATGCGCCGGTTTCAGCAGCACGTCGTCGAACGTCAGGGCCTCGACGAGCGTCGGACGAGCGATGTTCATGGCC
The DNA here is from genome assembly GCA_964252585.1 of uncultured Lichenihabitans sp. GTDB lineage: Bacteria > Pseudomonadota > Alphaproteobacteria > Rhizobiales > Beijerinckiaceae > Lichenihabitans. The sequence continues at coordinate 6,277 of CAXUOD010000031.1, forward strand.
AACTCCGGGCGAGATCCAGCGTGCCGCTTGACGACAAGGTGGCCCGATCAAAAAGGGGAAGGGGCACCCGGTGGCGCCTCTCAGGTTGGCAGTGGCATCTATCATGGCGAGGACGGAGTGGAAAGCCGCGCCGAACGAGCGGGACGAGACGGGTCGCCACCCTCCGCGTCAGGTCCTCTCCGCTGGACCGGGCCAAACCGTCAAGGCGGTCCGGACCATCCGTTCGAGCTGCTCGCGCGGAACGCCCGAGCCGGCCTGAACCGCCATGCCCTGAACGACCGCGAAGAGATACTGCGCGAGCCCAAGGGCGTCGACCGTCTCGGGCAGATCATGTTCGGCCTTGGCGCGCTCGAAACGACGCAGGAGCGCTTCTTCCGCCACTGCGCGGCGCGCCACGACCTCGATCCTGGCGACTTCGGCCCCGGTCCCGCACGGCACCGAATGCGTGACGAACAGGCAGCCGCGCCGGTCGTTGTTCTCGGTCTGGGAGTCGAGCGCGCCGCGCAGGACGGCTTCGGCGACGCCGCGGGACGTCGGCGCATCGAGAGCGGCGCGCATGAAAGCGAACTTCTCGCGCTCATAAAGATCGAGAGCCTTCCGGAACAGCGCTTCCTTGTTGCCGAAGGCGGCATAGAGGCTCGGACGGCTGATGCCCATGGCATCGGTCAGGTCGCTCAAGGAGGCGCCCTCGTAACCCTTGCTCCAGAACACGCGCAGCGCCGCAGCCAGCGCTTGGTCGGCGCAGAACTCTCGGGGGCGGCCCGGTGGCCCGATGGCAGCTTCGACGTCCATGACGACGGTATAAAGGTCCGACACCCCTCCGTCCACGCAGGGCGACCAGCATTACCGCTCGGTACAGAACAGGTTGACCCGCGTACCGACTCCGAAATATATACCGCTTGGTACAGATTTGGGAGCTCAACACCATGGCTAAGCTCGAAGGCAAGATTGCGCTGATCACCGGCGGGACGAGCGGCATCGGCGCCGCGACCGCCAAGCGGTTCCAATCCGAAGGCGCAAAGGTGATCGTGACCGGCTCGAACCCGAAGACCCTCGAAGCCGCGCGTCACGAACTCTCCGGGATCGACGTCATGGCGTCCGACGCGGGCGACGCCGCCGCGACGAAGGTGCTCATCGACCAGGTGCGGTCGCGTTACGGCCGGATCGACGTGCTGTTCGTGAATGCCGGCATCGCGAAGTTCTCCCCGAGCGCCGATGTGGACGAGGCGTTCTTCGACGCTCAGTTCAACATCAACGTCAAGGGCGCCTATTTCGTCATCAAGCATGCCGCTCCGGTGATGGCGGACGGCGGATCGATCATCCTCACGTCGTCGGTCTCCGGAGTTCTAGGCGGCGGCGGACAGACCGTCTACGGCGCCACGAAAGCCGCGATCCGGTCGTTTGGCCGAACCTTCGCGGCGGAGCTCGCGCCGCGCCGCATCCGGGTCAACACCATCAGCCCCGGCCCGATCGCGACTCCGATCTTCGGCAAGACGGGCCTCACGGCCGAACAGTTGGCGGGGTTCACCGAAAGCCTGATGACCACCATCCCGCTGAAGCGGGTCGGGCAGCCCGAGGAGATCGCCGCGGCAGCTCTGTTCTTCGCCTCCGACGAGTCTTCCTACACGACCGGCGCCGAGTTGTTCGTCGACGGCGGCATGGTCGACATCTGAACTGAAGCCGCCCCGGAGAGCCGCGTCCAAGCCGCACCATCTCGAGATAGACGCGGTCAGGAAGTGCGTCCTTCGACACGGGTTCTTTGGACCCGGCTCAGGATGAAGACGAACGGTTCGCACGAGCGACCACCGAAGCCGTTGCCTGTGCCTGACTTGGTCGATGCTGAGCGGAGTCGTTCGACACGAACTCCGCTCAGCATCAAGGCGGGTTAGGATCTTCTGCAGTGGTGTAAGACGTTTCTTAATCGCAGGCCGGGCGGTTCCGCCCTACCTCTTTTACAACGTCCCGATCACCAGGAACCCCGCCGCCTTGCCCCGCTACATGTTGACGCCACTGGTCGTGGCTTGCGCGCTGTTCATGGAGAACATGGATTCGACCGTCATCGCGACGTCGCTTCCCGCCATCGCCCGGGATCTGCACCAGGACCCCATCACGCTCAAACTCGCGATGACGTCCTACCTCCTGAGCCTCGCCGTCTTCATTCCGGCCAGCGGGTGGGCGGCCGACCGGTTCGGGGCTCGCCTCATCTTCCGCGGCGCCATCGTGGTGTTCACCCTGGGCTCGATCCTGTGTGGCCTCTCGAGCTCGCTGACGGCCTTCATCGCGTCGCGCGTGCTCCAGGGGCTGGGCGGCGCCATGATGGTGCCGGTAGGCCGCCTCGTGCTCTTGCGCTCCGTGCCCCGCGAGGAGCTCGTCACGGCCCTCGCCTATCTCACGATCCCGGCCCTCATCGGGCCGATCGTCGGGCCGCCGCTCGGCGGCTTCATCACGACCTATTTCGCATGGCGCTGGATCTTCTGGATCAATGTCCCGATCGGCGTCCTCGGCGTGACCCTGGCGACCATGTTCATCGCCGACATCCGCGAGACCGACGTCTGGCCGCTCGACGTCACAGGCTTTCTTCTCTCCGGCCTCGGCCTGTCGACGCTGTCGTTCGGCCTCACGGTCGCGGGCCGCGCTTTCGTGCCGACCCCCGTCGCCTTGGCCTTGATCGTTTTCGGTGCCGTGCTGGTCGGGGTCTATGTGTGGCACGCCCGCCGCACCCGGTACCCGATCATCGACCTCGGACTCCTTTCCATCCCGACGTTCCGGGCCAGCGTGGTGGGGGGCTTCACGTTCCGCATGGGGATCGGTGCCCTGCCGTTCCTCCTGCCCCTGCTGTTTCAGATCGGCTTCGGCTTGAACCCGTTCCAATCGGGCTGTCTCACCTTCGCGGCCGCGGCCGGCGCCATGCTGATGAAGGCGACCGCGAAACCCATCCTCGCCCGCTTCGGCTTCAAGCGGGTTCTGGTATTCAACGCCGTGCTGAGCAGCCTCTTCATGGTGGCCTACGGGCTTTTCACGCCGACGACATCGGAAGTCCTCATGCTGGCAGCGCTGCTCGGCGGCGGCTTCCTGCGCTCGCTGCAGTTCACCAGCATCAATGCCTTGGCTTACGCCGACATCGACGCACCTTCCATGAGCCGCGCCACGAGCTTCGCGTCGGTGGCGCAGCAGCTTTCGCTGTCGACCGGTGTCGCGGCCGGGGCCGCAGCCATCGAGCTCTCGCAATGGTGGCACGCCGATGCCTCGCTTTCGACGCGCGATTTCAGCGTCGCCTTCTTCGCCGTGGCGGCGGTCTCGGCTTCCGCGTGCCTCGTCTTCGCGCGGTTGCCCGTCGACGCGGGCGACCTGCTTCGCGGCGCGCGCAAACGCGATGCCGCAGCGGCGGTGGCGCCGAGCGGCGGGTTGGGGGATCAGCCTGCCGCCGGGCTGGCGTCGTCCGGAGAGGTGGTGCTGCCGCGAAATCCGGTCGCCAGAACGTAGAGTTCGGACGAATCGGCCCGGCTTGCCTTCGGCTTGACGTGCCGAACGGTCCCGAAGTCGCGCTTGAGGGACGTCAGCAAGGCGCCCTCCGTGCCGCCCTGCAGAACCTTGGCCAGGAAGAAGCCGCGCGGGGCCAGAATGCTGCGGCTGAACGCGAAGGCGAGTTCGACGAGCCCCATGATGCGCAGGTGGTCGGTCTTCTTGTGACCGGTCGCATTCGCCGCCATGTCGGACAGCACACCGTCGGCTCGGCCGCCCATCATGGCGGAGATGCGCGGCACCGCCGTGTCGTCGTTGAAATCCATGACGGCGAAATCCACGCCCGCGATCGCCTCCATGTCGAGGAGATCGACCGCGACCACCTTGCCGCCGCCGCCCGTCTTGGCGCCGATCCGCTGTGCCGACACCTGCGACCAGCCGCCGGGCGCTGCACCGAGGTCCACGATGCGCTGGCCGGGTTTGAGAAAATGGTATTGGTCGTCGATCTCGAGCAGCTTGAACGCGGCCCGCGACCGGTAACCCTCGGCCCGAGCCTTGGCCACGTAGGGATCGTTGAGTTGCCGACCGAGCCATAGGGCGGACGACATGGATCGCTTCCTCGCGGTCTTGACCCGCGTCTTCAAAGATCGTCCGCCCTCCCGGCCCGAAGTCGCCTTGTCTCCCGTCATCGGTGCCGCCCGCTTCCTGTCGTTCCAGCCCGCTGCCCACTGCGCTGAGCCTGTGGCCAGACACCGTCCTCGGTCATCATCTGGATCAGGATGCCTTCTCTGAGGCCCCGATCGGCGATGCGCAGGCGATCGCTCGGGAAGGTGCGCCGGAGGGCTTCGAGAATGGCGCAACCCGCGATGACGAGATCGGCCCGATCGGGCCCGATGCAGCCGTGGCCGACCCGTGCCGCGAACGGCATGGCCCTGACGTTGGCGATGGCACGGTCGACGTCGCGATCCGACATCCACAGGCCGTCGACCCTGCGCCGGTCGTAGCGGGAAAGGCCGAGGAAGACCCCCGCCACCGTGGTGACGGTACCGGAGGTGCCGAGGAGGTGGAAACGCGCGCACCGACGCTCCGCCCTGGCGAGCGCCGCGAAGGGTGCCAGCGCGGCCTCGACATCGGCCACCATCGCCTCGAAACATGCCGTCGTCACGGTCTCGCCGCCGAAACGATCCGCCAGGGAGACGACCCCGAGCGGCAGCGACGTCCAGGCCCGGATCCGTTGCCGCACTGTGGCCTGCCGGTCGGAGGTGACGCCGCGCCCGAGCCATACGATTTCGGACGAGCCGCCACCGATATCGAAGAGCAGCACGCCTTCGGCTGCGTCATCGGCCAGAGCCGCGCACCCCTCGGCCGCGAGGCAGGCTTCGGTCTCGCGATCGACGATCTCCACGTCGAGGCCCGTTCGCTGCTTGACGCTGTCGAGAAAGGCGGGCCCGTTTTCGGCGGCCCGGCAGGCCTCCGTCGCGATCAGGCGCGAACGGGTGACGCCGCGGGCCGCCATCTTGTCGCGGCAAATCTCGAGCGCCGCGAAAGTCCGCTCGATCGCCCGGTCGCCGAGGCGCCCGGTCGCCACGAGATGCTCGCCGAGCCGGACGATCCGGGAGAAGGCATCCACGATCCGGAGCCCGTCTTCACCTGCCCGTGCGATCAGCAGGCGACAATTGTTGGTGCCGAGATCGAGGGCCGCATAGACGTCCCGTCGAAGACCGTTCCGGCCTGAGCGCGATGGATCGAGGCCCGTCGCCCCTTCGGGGCCGAGCGCAACCTTGGGATCCACCCTCACCTCCCCTGCCGGACCAATCCGCGCCGCTTCGGCCGGGCTCATTGCCGACCGGGATCGTTCACGACCGAGGAGCTTACCGGAATGGCACGTTCCCTATCAAGCGCGGCCGACCGCGGCGCCTCGGCTTCCTGCGCGGCCGCCGCGCGCCGCTTGCGGCGGTTTCGGCGGCTCAGGAGATTCAACAGCTCGACCCCCGACGAAAACACCATGGCGAAGTAGAGGTACCCGCGGGGGAAGGCGAAGCCCGTTCCCTCGGCCACGAGCGACAGGCCGATCAGCACCAGGAAGCAGAGGGCCAGCACCTTTGTGGTGGGATGGGCATGGATGAAGCGCGCGACCGCGGTGGCGGCCGCGAACATGACCACCATGGAAATGCAGATGGCGATGACCATCACGGTCAATTCGCGGGCGATCCCGATGGCGGTAAGGATCGAGTCGAACGAAAAGACGAGATCCATGACGGCGATGTTCAGCACGACGAGCCAAAGCGCCCTGGGCTTCCGCTCTGGATCCGTCTCGTCGTCGTCATCGTCGATTTCGCCGTGGATTTCGAGCGTCGCCTGACCGATCAGGAAGACCCCCGCCAGGATCAACACCATGTCGCGCCAGGAGAGATCATGCCCCATGACCGTCACGACCGGTCTGGTCAGCGCGATGAGCCAGGTGAGGCCTGCAAGGCAGGCGACGCGGAACACCAGGGCCAGGACAAGACCGAAGAGGCGGGCGAAGCGGGCCTGCCTGACCGGCAGGCTGGAGCTGAGGAGCGACAGGAAGATCACATTGTCGATGCCGAGGACGATCTCCATCGCGCTCAGCGTGGCGAGCGCCAGCCACCCCGAGGGCGTGACGATCCAACCAAAATCCATCATGGTACGGGTGCTCTCCGCTTCAGCCCTCGATGCCGAGGCACGGGCCCCGCGTCATCGCGTTGGTTGCCCCCGTGGAGGCCGGCCCGTTAAGTGGGACCGCGTATCCGTCCCGCCGCCACGCCCGGCGCGACGGGGTAACGGGAGCCGCCATGACCACGAACCCAACATCCGGGCGCGACGCCGCCACCGCGGAGGCGATCGGGAACGGAGCGCCGATCACGGCGGAGGTCGTCATGGTCGGGGCCGGGTCGGTCGGACTCTCGCTCGGCATGGCTCTGGCCCAGGCTGGCGTCACTGTCGTCCTTGTGGGCAGCGTCGACCTTCGCCCGACCGGACGGACGGTTGCGCTGCTCGAAGGCTCCATCGGCTTCTTGGCACGGCTTGGCCTGTGGTCGCAATTGACCGTCGACGCCGAGCCCCTGAAGGTCATGCGCATCGTCGACGACACGGCTTCCCTGTTTCGGGGCCCTCCGGTCTCGTTCGAGGCCGGCGAGATCGGACGCAGCCAGTTCGGCGCCAATATCGAGAACCATCGCCTCGTCGCCGCCTTGGCGGCTGCCGCAGCCGTGACCCCGGGACTGACCCTTCTGCCCGGCCGGTTGGAGCATTTCACCTTCGGCAGCACCGGAGTCTCGGCCCGGGGACCGGACGATGTCACGGTCGCCGGACGTGTGCTCATCGCCAGCGACGGGCGGCGCTCCGCGGCCCGGCAGGCGGCCGGCATCTCGGCACAGGAGTGGCACTATCCCCAGACCGCGCTCACGACGACGCTGCGTCACGATCGGCCGCATCGGAACGTGTCGACCGAGTTCCATACGCGCCAGGGGCCGTTCACGCTCGTTCCCCTGCCGGCGTGTACGGAGGCGCCCAACCGCTCGAGCCTCGTCTGGGTCATGGCGCCCGATGAGGCGGAACGACGGGTCGCCATGCCGCCGGCGCGTCTGGCCCGCGACATCGAACGGCAAAGCCGCATGCTGCTCGGACGCATCGACGTGGTCGGCGTGGTCGGACAGTTCCCCATGGGGGGCCTCAAGGCCAGGTCCCTTGTCGGTCAACGCATCGCGCTCGCGGGCGAGGCCGCCCACGCCATGCCGCCCATCGGGGCTCAGGGGCTGAACCTCAGCTTGCGGGACGCCGCGACGCTTGCCGACGTTCTAGCGACCGCGAAAAGGCGCGGCCAGGACCTCGGAGCCCCGCAGGTTCTCGACCGCTATGCAGCGGCCCGACGGGGCGACATCGCGGTCCGCGGGTTGGGCGTCGACCTGCTCAACCGCGCGCTTCTGTCCGACCTGCTGCCTGTCGACCTCATCCGTGGCGCCGGCCTCCTCGCGATGGGCAGCCTCGCGCCGCTTCGCCGCTTCGCCATGCGGCGGGGCCTGATGCCATCGGCTCCTTCGGCACTTCGGGACGACGCCGCGGGTTGACGGCCGGAGACCGGATCGTCCATCAGACCGTCTCGCGGGCGACCGTTTGGCGGGCGACCGCCCTCGGCTTCATGCTTCAAGCGGTTCTCGATGCCTTTCGATCGACGTGCCATCCTGTACGGCTTCGAACACACGATGTTCCAGACTGCGGGTGCGCTATTCCGGAGTCTCGGCCTGGAACGGGCTTCCGCCTTTTCCGGCGCCGTCTGGCGCCACCTCGCGCCGCTGTCCAAACGGCACGGCCGCGCGCTCGGCCACCTCGCCCTCTCGCTTCCCGAGAAGACGCCTTCGGAACGGGAGGCGATCGTCCGCGCCATGTGGGAGAACCTCGGACGGAACTTCGCCGAAGCATTCTTCCTCCGGGAGATCGCCGCGAGCGACCGCGTGACCTACGAGAACGTGGATGCTTTCCAGGAGTGGCTGGACTGGCCTTCCGGCAAGGTCGCCTGCGCGGCTCATTTGGCGAACTGGGAACTGGCGATCGCGCCCGCGACCCTGAAGGGCCTGAGGCCCTGGAGCATCTACCAGAGAATCAAGAATCCCCGTGTCGATCGCGACGTCTATGGTCTGAGGGCTTTCCTCTACCCCGGTGGGCTCGTGGCCAAGGATGTCGGCGTGCCACGCCAGTTCTTGCGGGTCATCCGCGAGGGAGGCACGGTCGGACTACTGACCGATCTGCGTGACTTCTCTGGCGTCGAGGTCTCGTTTTTCGGGCGACCGGCTCCGTCGACGACATTTCCGGCTCTGCTGGCTTCGTCGGCAGGTTCGCCGATCCTGGTCAGTTGCCTGAGGCGCCTGCCCGGCGTCCGGTTCGTTCAGAGCTATGCCCTGGTCAGACTGACCGACAGCGGGAACCGCAAGGCCGACATAGCCGACGCGACGGCTCGGGTGCAGAACGTCTTCGAGCGTTTCATCGCAGTTTGGCCGGAACAATGGATGTGGGCGCATCGCCGCTGGGGTTGAGTCGCTCCGACCCCATCCCCGATGTTCTTCTCGTGCAGGAGGCCCCGAGCTCATGCGTATCGCGACCTGGAACGTCAATTCGATCCGCCAGCGGTTGAGCCATGTGCTCGACTACCTCTCCGGCGTCGAGCCGGACGTTCTGTGCCTCCAGGAGCTGAAATGCACCGATGAGGCTTTCCCCCGGCTCGAGGTGGAAGCTTCAGGGTACCACTGCTACGTCCATGGCCAGAAGGGCTTCAACGGCGTAGCCATCCTGACCCGATCGCCCGCGGAGGCTACGTCCGGCCTCGCGGGAGACGATGGCGACCTCCAGGCCCGCTACATGGAGGCCGTGGTGCACGATGCCTCGGGCCCGCTTCGGGTCGCGACCGTCTATTTGCCCAATGGCAACCCGCCCGACACGGACAAATACCCCTACAAGCTGGGCTTCATGGACCGACTGACCCAGCGGGCCGCGGCCCTTTTGGCGGCCGAAGAAACGTTTGTCTTGGCCGGCGATTACAACGTCATTCCAGAACCGTGCGACGTCTACGATGCCGCGGCCTGGACCGGCGATGCCCTGTTCCTCCCGCAGACCCGGCAACGCTTTCGGACGTTGCTCAATCTCGGCCTCACCGACGCCCTCCGGGCCACGACCGACGAGGCGGGACTTTATACGTTCTGGGATTACCAGGCCGGCGCGTGGCAGCGCAACAAGGGGATCCGGATCGACCACCTGCTGCTGTCCCCGCGCGCCGCTGATCGTCTGAACGCGGTCTCGATCGACAAGAACACACGCGCGGCCGACAAGCCCTCCGATCACGTGCCGGTACGCATCGATCTCGCCTGAGCCGACACGGGGCCGGTGGTTGCCGGGACCTTCCGGAAGGCCCTGGTCGCGTCCGTCAGTTCCGCTTGTGGTGCTCGTCGAGATAGAGCGATGCGACCTGCCGATCGCTGTCGGAGGCCGTGGCGACCGCCTTCTCGTAGAGGTCGATGATCCAGGCGTCCTTGGGGTCCTTGTTCTGGATCGCAGCCTCGCGCGCCATGGTCAGCCACATCAGGCCCTTGGCCCGTTGCAGCGGCAGCCCGTTGAACCCGTTGTACAGCATGTGCCCGAGCAGCGCCTGAGCCTGGAGATGGCCCTTGTCGGCCGCCACCGCGAGCCAACGCACGGCCTGACGAGGGTCGCGCGTCACGACGCCGTCGGCGCCATCGAGATAAAGGCGCGCGAGGTTATATTGCGCGTCGGCATTGCCGAAGTTCAGCGCCGCATATTGGAACATCTGCAAGGCCCGCTCGGGATCGCGCTTCACGTCTGATTTGGCGATGCCGTTGAGACTGTACACCCCGACCGCCACGAAGGCGTTGGACACGACGGAGAGGTCGCGCCGGTCGCCATCCTCCTCATCGTAGTTCTGCACGATCTGAGAGAAGTAGCGGAAAGCCTTGGCATCATCCTGCGGGACGCCGTCCCCGACTGCATACATCCGGCCAAGCTTCCAGCGCGCCAACGGATTGCCGTTGGCGGCCGCATATTCGAAGGCTTCGATGGACGACTTGAGATTGCCCGAGCGATAGCCGTCCATCCCCTGACGAAACGCCTGGGACGGTGTCTTGAACATCGACAGGTTCGGCGCCTCGTCGGCGGGCGGTTCGGAGCCGTCGAAGGCGTAGGCGGGTGCCACCGAGCAGAGCGACAGTCCCGACACGAGGACCAAGGCAACGTTGCGGAACGAGAGCATGCACCGTCGGCTCACCCGCAAGGCCACTGGCCCTCGGCGAGACGGTCCCGAGACGCCGCGGAGGTCGACCGGGATACGATCGTGTATGGCCTCATGCTGACCCGCATCCCTTGCCCTGCCTGGACGACCGGTTCCGACCGCGACGCTCATCCGAGACACTCTCGCCATTGGACGACCTGCACATTCGCAGTCATCTCCGGTTCATCTCGGCCCCGGTCGGGCCATCAACTTACGGTGAGGGAGGTTAGCGGTCGCTTTATGGCTGAATAGCGGCGCCTCCGCTTCACCAATTGGGCGGCGCTGGGATCTGTTTTGATTGTTGCCGGAAAGCCACGCTCTTCAAGCGAAGCGGCGTATTGATGTCACGCAAGGGAACAAATCGGCAGGCTAAATGGAGTTTTTGTAACCTGATGCGGGAATGCAGCAGTATTGGCGTTCGGCGGATCTCGCATCGCGAAACGGCTCAACCGCGAACGGCGCACCGCTGCGGTTCGCACCTGGCCTGCGAAAGTCGGGACTCGACGTGCTGGCACTTGCGTTCAAATTCGCGGCGGACGCGATCCACCGCGAGCGCCATTCGCGGCGCCGCTTCAGCGGTGGCCGCGATCCGCGGGAGCCGCTATCCGCGGGAGCCGCGTGCGACGCGTTCGATCTCGGTCCGAACGAGACGCTCGACGAGAGCAGGAAGATTATCGTCGAGCCAGGTCTTCAGCAGAGGACGAAGCAGATCGCGCATGACGCTTTCGAGCATCGGCGTATTCTGTAGCACCACGGTGGCCGCCAGGGTCTCGAAGGCCGACATGACGGATGCGCCGAGCGGCTCCGACATCAGTGCGTCGTCCAGCGGATCCTCCTCATAGGCTACGAGATCCGTGCCTTCGTCGTGCCCGACATCGGCCGGGCCGGTGGGTTCCGGCATTCGCGCCCTCAAGCTCGAGCTCGTATCGGCGGGCATGTCCGCACTGCGTTCCGGCTCGGCATCCCAAGTCGATTGATCGACCGGCGCTTCAGCCGCGACATGCGAATCAACGGCGGGCTCGGTCGGTGCGATCCTTCGCTCGGCGGCCACCGGCTTGAGGCTCTGGTCCGGAACCGCTGCGGGAGCAAGGCGCGCGAGATCGAGAACGTCGTCGTAGGCTGTCCGGCCGCGCGCTCCGTTCGTCTCCGCTTCGATCGTGGACGTCTGGCCACCATTTGTCCGACGTGAACCGTTGCCATAACCCGGCCGCGTGCCCTGGCTCTGGTCGTCCGCGATGATCCGTCGGATCGACGCCAGGATGTCCTCCATGGACGGCTCTTGCGACCGCACGTCCGGACCTCCCTGGTCGGTGGATGGGGGTGGATAGGCGCTGGCTGCGGTCATGGCCTGAGGTCTTTCTTACGCGGTACGGAAGGACGAAAGTGACGAGCCAAGACCGAGATCGAATCAGGTATCGTCAGCCTACTGAAAAGAAATAGAGTCGCTGATCATAGCAAACAAGCGCTTCGCCGCGAAGTTCCGTGGACAAGAGTTGCGTGCAGTCGGATCAGACGAACGCGAGGCCGTGATGAGGCCCGACGCCTTGGTCTTCGATCCCGCGTTGACTCTGGCGAGTTGCCCCGACCGGGACGCCGACATCGGGGATCAGGCCGGGATCAGCGTCCGTCGGGGGTCCGCAACCCGAACCATTTGTCCTTGACCTGTTCGAAATGCACGACGGGGTTGTAGGGCTGAATCTTCAACGCCAGAAGGGACGCTGAAAGCCGTCCGCAGGACGCTAGAATGGCATAGGAGGCGACGACCCGGTCCCGCTGTGCGCCGACCAGCTGCACGCGTGCATTGAGCAACGTCTGCTGAGCATTGAGGACGTCGAGCGTCGTCCTCTGGCCCACTCTGGCCTCCTCACGGGTGCCGTTCAGTGCGATTTCGGCCGCGTTGACCTGCGCCTGATCGGCCATCACAGCAGCCTTGGACGACGTGAGGAGGCCCCAGGACGAGATAACGGCCGCTCGGACGTTGTCGCGCGAGACATCGACCTGGAATTGGGCGTTGCCGAGTTGTTCCTTGGCTTGCCGGATCGTCGCGTAACTCGCGCCGCCCTCGTAGATCGGAACGTTGACCGAACCGATGATCGAACCCGTGAAGGCACTGCTGCCGGTGACGTTGCTGAGATCGTAACGCTGACTCGCAGACCCTGTCAGCCCGATGCTCGGGTAGAGCGCGCCTTCGGCGATCTTGACCTGGAACTCGGCGACCTCGGTCGCGTGCAGCGCCGACTGGATCGAGGGATGTTCGATCTGCGAAATCGCGATCGCGTTTTCGAGCGACGTCGGGATGCCTCGTTCCAGCGGTCGTGCCGGTTCGAGCCGCGTCGGCTGCTCGCCGATGACCTGGCGGAAGCTGGCGATCGAGTTCTGCAACTGCGATTGCGCCGCAAAGTAGTCGGCGCGCGATCCCGCGAGGCTGGCCTCCGCTTGCGCGACGTCGGTGCGCGTCACTTCGCCGACTTTGAAGCGGTCTTGCGTCTGACGAAGCTGCTCGTCCAGCACCTTGATGTTGCTGGCCCTGAGATCGAGGATCGCGGTATCGCGCAGAACGTCCATGTAGGACTGCGCGCCGCTCTGCAGTACGCTCTGCTCGACGTTTCTGAGAGTCTCGCGACTGCCGAAGACGTTCGATTCCGCCGATCTGATGTTGTTGGTGGTGCGCAGCCCGTCGAACAGCGTCTGGGTGACCGTGATGCCGGCGCCGCGCGGCACCGACGTGCCGGTTGTTGAACCCGCAGTCGTCGTGGCGGCGGTGGTTCCACCCGCGGTCGTTCCAGTGCTCGATCCGCCCGTCGTGGATCCGCTCGTGCCCGATCCGCTCGTGCTCGAGCCGCCCGTGGTGCTGCCGCTCGTACCGGTCGAGGAGCCGCCCGTACTGCCCGCCCCCGACGTCGTGGCAGAAGCAGCCCCGCTCCCGTTGAACTGCTCGTACTCGAAGCCGACATCCGCGTTGACGTTGACGTGAGGCATGTAGCCGGAATGGGCGAGCGGAATGTTTTCGTCGGCGGCCCGCGTCGTCGCGCGGTGGGCGGTGAGGTTGGGTTTGTTGAAATATGCTTTAGCCACGGCAATAGGAAGATCCTCGGCCCGCACAGGCAGAGAGGAAGCGGCAAGACAGACGGCGATGGCAGCCAGCGAGGATCGGGCCGACCAAAAGCCGCAACCCTGCCTGCGAGGCACGATCGCGCTGAATGGCGCGCTAGAACGACTCATCAAATACCTCAACGCCCTGGTGTGCCGCGATGAAGAACGTCACGCCCAACTCCCGTAGCGGACACGTCCGACGCCTAAGCCGGACGCCCCGCGAGCCGCATCTTACCCACTTGGTCCGGACTTCGCATGGACCCGGAGGATCCGGGCCGGACAATTCGGGGGACTGGCGCAAAAATGCGACACACGGTCCGAGCGTGTGCGAGACTCCGGTGAGGCGAAACGCTAGGCCCAGCCGAAAAAAAGATCAGAAAACGAAGGCCGGCGCCAGTCTGAACTCCGGCAGCACCGGTGCCGTCGCGTCGAACAAAGCGCGGCCGCTCACATCGTTGCCGACGGGCTGGTAGAGCATGGCTCGTCCCGTATGGCGACCGTGGATGGAGAGAGAGGTCTCGATCGCCACGAGGCGTCCGCCAGGGACGAGCTGGGCGAAGAGCTTGTCGAGATGTGTCTCGATCGCGCCTTGCACGACGATGAGGTCGTAAGGACCCATGGGCGTCCATCCGGCCGCGAGATTGCCGGTCACGGCCTCCACCTTACCGAGCCCCAGCTCCGCGCCATGCGCGGTCGCTTCCGCGGTGAGGTCGGAGTCGGACTCGAGCGAAACGACATGGCCCGCGAGCTCGGCCAGCAGACAAGCCGCGTATCCGGTCTCGCCCGCCACCACGAGCACGCGGTGCTCGGGTCGGGGCGCCGCCCCCTGCAGCATGCGCGCCAGATGCATCGGCTGGATCAGCACGCGGGACGCGCCACCCTCTCGGCGAGGCTTCAGAACGAGGCAGGCGTCCGAATAGGCGAGCGTCCGAAGCTCTTCCGGTACGAAGCGCTCGCGAGGCACGATGTCGAACGCCCGAATCACCCGCGCATCCGTCACGTCAAACGTCCGGATCTGCCCGTCCACCATGGCGCGCCTCTGCGCCGACCACACCGGCTCCGCCGCCGCAACTCCGCCCTGCATGGAGCCTCGTCCTTTGCTGATCTGAGAGGCGCGAGCCCGCGCCTTCGACGCCCTGGCGCGATCGCTCCGCCGCCCGCAGGTTTATAAGGGAGCCCGACGCGATCTGTCCATGCAATGAAGCCGGCGCGCGACGGTTCACGATCAGAGGTTTGCCGCACTATCATCGTGGCTCCGCTCTCGGTATGGCAGCCGAGGCTCGACGGAGGATCCACCATGGAAGATGCGACGCTCGAACACCTCGAAAACCGCGAACATGCCGAGCATGCCGCCCACAGTGGAGAACCCTTGATCATCAAGGTCTCCGTGACGATCGCGATCCTTGCGGTGGTGGCCGCGACGGTAGGCAGCCTCGAGACGATCGAGAGCGGCGCCGCGCTGTCGAAGAAAGGCGAATCGGCGATCGTCCAGAACAAGGCCACGGACCAGTGGTCCTACTTCCAGGCGCAAAGCATCAAGAAGAACATGTACGATATCGCCAAACAGACTAGCCCGGCACAGGCCGAGGCTTTCGACGGCAAGGCGCGCGACTACGAGAAGGAGAGTCAGGAGACGAAGGCCAAGGCCGTCGAACTCGGCCAGGAGAGCGACAGGCTGATCGAGGAGGGCGAGTTGCGCGAGCATCGCCACCACGTCCTGACGGTCGGCGTGACGATGCTGCACGTTTCGATCGCCATCGCCACCATCGCCATCATCATGCAGGGCCAAAGGTGGCCCTGGTACGCTTCGATGGCCCTCGGCGCTGCGGGGACCGCCGTCGCTCTCTTCGCCTACCTGGCCTGAGCGCCGCGCCGGGAGAAAGCGACCGCCTACGGGCGGGCCGCTTTCAGCCTCTTGTTGCACTGACTCCAGTATTGAGGCCATTTCAATCCGGGCGTCTGCACCACGAGCGTGGCTTTGGTGCTGCGCCACTCGGCGCCGCATTGCCGCTCGCGCGCCAGCATCGCGGTTCGTCCGGCCGAGAGCGGAGCTTTGGCGGCCACTGAGGCCGGCGCCACGGTGGCCGGTGCGGCTGCGGCGGCCGGCACGTCGGTGGGAGCGGCCGAGGCGCTCGCGGGTTCGGCCTTCAGGCGAGCCGAACAATCGGTCCGGTATTGGCCCCAGGTCAGGCCGTTCAGCGTGCCGGCCGCCTTGGCGCTCTGATACTGCTGGCCGCACTGCTCCATCACGGTCTCGGCCAGGGCCGGCGAAATCGCGAGGCTCATCAATCCGGCGCCAAGCAGCAGGGTCGTCGGTCGTTTCATGGTCAACTCCGGATGTGTGTTAGGCGCAAGCCCTGCCGAGGTCACGGGTTTCGGCCTGACAGCGAAGCGGAATGGTTGAAAACTGCACCTTGCCACTGCAACTTTCAAGGTCGAAGGGTCGATCCAGGTCGTTCCCGCCGACGCGGCTCGAACTGCAGCCCGCACGACGGCGTAGTGACAACGGCGGCGTTCGCGCGATCCGAGGCCGCCCGACGCCGCAGATCGAGGAGCCCACCCGTATGGTCGACGATGAGGAAACACCTGTTCCTGAGATCCTGGATCCCGTTTCCGAGGGTTCGGTTTCGGTTCGACAAGGCGCATTGAGTGCTGCCGACGAAGCCGCGCTGGTCGATGCGGTCGCGGCGCTCGAGGGGTCGTCGCTTGCGGCGCAGCTGAGCAATCTCGTCGGGCGTCAGATCGGCTTTGCGGGAGAACTCGTTCCGGCGCGGGTCGCGGAGACCGCCAACAAGGCTGCGACGACGGCGTTGCGCTATGCCATGCGGGCCGCCGTCAAAGGTCTGCCTACCGACGATCGGCCCGCGTCCAACCGACTGCATATGGCCGCCGTGGCGGCGTCCGGAGCGGTCGGCGGGGCCTTCGGCCTCGCGACCTTGCCGGTCGAACTGCCGCTTTCCACCACGATGATCTTGCGGGCCGTTGCCGACATCGCGCGGACGCAGGGCGAGGATCTCGGCCGCCCGGAGGCGCTGCTGGCCTGCGTCGAAGTTTTCGCCCTCGGCAGCGCCCGGGACGCGGCCTTTGGCGAAAGTACCTATTTCGCGGTCCGTGCACTGCTCGCGAAATCGGTCACCGAGGCCGCGCGCCACATGATCGGACGCGGTATCGCCGATGAGGCGGCACCCGTGCTGGCGCGGTTGCTCGGTCAGATCGCTTCACGATTCGGAATGGTCGTGACGCAGAAGCTGCTGGCCCAAGCCGTGCCGGTGATCGGCGCCGTCACGGGCGCCGCGATCAACGCCACATTCATGAATCACTTCCAAACATTGGCCCGCGGTCATTTCACGGTGCGACGACTGGAGCGCGTGTACGGGACCGACGCGGTGCGAGCCGCCTATGAGAGGCTGAGAACGGCGTCGACCCGGACCGAAACGGCACGTGACGCCGAAACCTCGGGTGGCAGAGAACGCGAGGTCGCCCTGCCTGCCTTTGTCGCAAGATCTTAAGGGAGGTCGATCTGACAGCGCGTGCGCGGCTGTTCCCGCGGCCCGACATCCCTTGCTTGGCAGAGCCGCATTCCAGGTGCAGCTCTGGAGGCCTCGCCCGGAATCGAACCGGGGTGCAAGGATTTGCAGTCCTCTGCGTAACCACTCCGCCACGAGGCCATCGCGTGCGCTTCGTCGGCGCACGGTCGCCCGGTCACGGCGACAGGCAGGCTCTTTAAAAGATCCTGGATGGCACGGCAAGGTGGAGTGTCGTAAAACCTGCGAGGCACGCTGCGCAAGTTTAGGCTTGGCAAAGACCCCCGATCCCGGCTATTGACCGCCCGTCGCCGCTTGCGCGACCCGGTCCCCGATAGCTCAGCTGGTAGAGCATTCGACTGTTAATCGAATTGTCGCAGGTTCGAGCCCTGCTCGGGGAGCCACAGCTCGTCCAGCCGTCGCAAATCTCTCAGCCCGATCGAATGGAGACCGCGAGAAGGCCGATCCAGCATGGCGCTTCGGAAAGCCTGCTTCGGCGCGCGAACGTCACCTTCCGCTACGATCTATGCGAAAGCCCAAGGTGAAGGGGAGCGCTTGAGTGTCGCGTTGCGCTCGGGCTGCGTTCAAGTGCCACGTACGGGAAAGTGCGCACTCTGTCGGCTTCCCGTCGCGAGCGCCATCTCAGGGCACAAGACCCAACACCCTGATTTCGGTCATGAGATCGGCATGGCACTTGAAGTGTTTCACGACCCTTGCCGCGCCGATGCCTGCACGCCGGCCCAAGCTCCTCCGCGTGATAACTTGCGAGTTCTGCATCATGGCGACGGCAGCTCTCAGGATCACGTCACGCTCGGCGGAATACTGACGGGGTTCTGCCTCCTTCGAGGGATTGACTTGCGACGACATCGGAGCACCCTGAAATAGTGTAGTTGTGCAATTCTTTTTGTCTCGTCCCTATGCAACGCTCTTCAAAACCGATGAGTTCAGATGAGTTAGGCCCTCAGCCTAGCTTCGCGTCCACCCAACGACCTTTAAGGTCCAACGCGGCGCAGTAGACCACCCTGCCGCTATCGTCCCGCACATGGCACTCGATGAGCCTTTGTTGCCCATCGACGCCATCGTACTGGAAAGCCTGGGACAGTGCCGACATGACCTCACGTTCGAGATCCTCCGAACCATCGAGGTCGAGCCCCTCGGAATCCAGCGTTCGACGCGTGCCATCGTGGAAATCAAAAAAATAACGCGGCATAGTCGAACAACCCTATCTCATCGAAAGCTATGTAAAAGTTCGACCTTTCGCAATTTAAAGAACGAAAACATTTTCTAAAAGTTTAAAGACTAAATTTTTAGCCGCGTTAATTTGTTGGTCATTTTCGCCACTGTGACGTTACAGCGGGGTCGGAAATTCTCTACGGTTCCTGGCAGTTTTCAGGGCTTAAGCACCTCCTGACAGTTGCGGATGGCAAGGAACGGCTTGTACGAAGGTTGGACAGGCACCGCTCGATGAAAGTCTTCCCAGCATGAGCCAGGCAGGTTCTTACACTGTCCGACGTGAAACCGTTTCCAGAGCGTCACCTCCCTTCTGGTCAAAACTCGAACGCAGACGCTCTGCTCTGTTCCGGCAACCCTCCACGCTCACGTCGTGAGGGCTCGGTTTGAGCCCGAGACATCGGGATCTCGCAATGACCTGTCACGTTCTTTTGTACTGTCTTCGAGATATTGCAGCAGCGCTTCCGCCAGGGCTCGCATCTGCATCTTGGCACGAACGTGTCCGGTGACGTCGAGTTTCATCTCGGGCTGATCGATCCGCGGCGTGAACACCAGCGCGCCCTGATCTGCCGTGAACGTGACACGTTCGATCTTTTCGTCCGATTTCGTCCAGTGCAGAAGATGCGTCGTCACAGGGCGTACTCCAGGGTAAAGACAATTTAACTTACATGATCATTACCGGTCAGTAGGGTCAAGCGGGCTGCGCTGCTGTCAGTAACGGATCGATCATTCAACTACGTTAGGTCTCGTAGTTATCAATCCACTGGCGAACTCTCGAAAAGGGTTTCGGTCGGGACCTGGTGAGCATGGCGGTGCTGCCGAACAGCATCTTGAGGGTCGTGGGGCCTGTCCTCTGGTTGGACCGAACAGCGCATGCCGGGCTGCCGCTGGAACCCTGCCGCGATGACCGGGTTGCGCCAACGCCATCCCTGCGCCGAGGTGTCTTTGTCCCGCTCCCACGCTCCCGCCGCGCTCAAGACCAGCGCCGAACGCCCTGCCCTGATATGGTGGCGCGAAGACCTTCGCCTCGCCGACAATCCTGCCCTCTCCGCCGCGGCGGCGTCCGCCCGGCCGATCGTGTCGATCTATGTGCTTGACCGGGAGAGCCCCGGCATCCGCCCGATGGGCGAGGCGTCTTCCTGGTGGCTCCACCACTCCCTGGTTGCGCTTTCGCAAAGCCTGAGCGAGATCGGCGGCGGCAGAGTCATGGTATTGCGCGGCCCCGCCCGCGAGGTCGTCGGCAAGGTCGTTTCGAGGCTGGAGATCGGCGAGGTGTTCTGGAACCGACGGTACGCCGCGGCCGAACGCGCCGTGGACGATGCCATTGCGGCCGATCTGCAGGCGGCCGATGTCAAGGTGGAGACCTTCGACGGCATCCTGGTGCACGAACCCGACGAGGTGCTGCCCAAAGCCGGCGGGTTCTTCCATGTCTACGGCCCCTATTGGAAAGCCGTGGAGGCCCGGCAGGGTAAGACGCGCAGCGTCCTGCCGGCGCCGGAGCGACTGACCGAGGCCTCGGTCGACGATACCACCATCGGCGCGGTCCCCTTGGAACAAGTCGGTCTTCTGCCGACCATCGCCTGGGCGAAGGGTCTCGAGTCGACATGGCGACCCGGAGAGAAGAACGGCAAGCAGGCGCTTCAACGTTTCGTCGAAGCGGGATTGGCGGAGTACGAAAGCGGGCGCAACGATCTCGCGGCCGACGGCAGTTCTCGCCTGTCACCCTATCTGCGCCACGGCGAAATCTCGCCCGTCGAGGTGATCCATGCCGTGCGCCGCGCCGCGGGCGCGAAGCCGCGGCGGGACGTCCTCAAGTACCTGCAGGAGGTCACCTGGAGGGATTTCACGTATAATCTGCTGGCCCATGCTCCGGAGATCACCGCCGAAGCCTATTCGCCTCGGTTCAAGGATTTTCCGTGGCGCAAGCTTCCCGCCTCGGAACTGAAAGCCTGGCAGCGCGGTCGCACGGGCTATCCGATCGTCGACGCCGGGATGCGGCAGCTCTGGAACACCGGCTGGATGCATAATCGCGTCCGCATGATCACGGCGTCCTTCCTGGTGAAGCATCTGCTGGCGGATTGGAAGATCGGCGAAGACTGGTTCTGGGACACGCTCTGCGACGCGGATCCGGCCAACAATGTCGTGAACTGGCAGTGGATCGCGGGCTGCGGCCCCGACGCCGCTCCCTTTTTCCGCATCTTCAATCCCGTGCTGCAGGGCGAGAAGTTCGATCCCGCCGGCGCCTACGTGAAGCGTTTCGTCCCCGAACTCGGCCGCCTCGACGAGGTCTGGGTCCACAAGCCATGGGAGGCCCCCGAGGCGGTGCTGTCCCGTGCGGGCGTGGAACTCGGTCGGACTTATCCCCGGCCCGTCGTGGATCATGCCGCCGCACGCAACCGGGCGCTCGACCTCTTCCGTTCGACCCGCCCGGTACGGACCACCGACCCGGTCGATTGATCGACGCCCGCTCGCGGTTGGACTATAGCATCGGGGTGCGGCGGAGGGCTTCGACGGCCGCGGATGAACGCACCGGAGTCCTGGGTCCGACATCATGCAATCCGTCATCGATTCCATCGGCCACACGCCGCTCATCCGCTTGAGGGAAGCTTCCGCACGCACGGGCTGCACGATCTTGGGCAAGGCGGAGTTCCTCAACCCGGGCGGATCCATCAAGGATCGTGCCGCGCTCGCGATCGTGCGGGACGCCGTGGATCGCGGGGCGCTCCGGCCGGGCGGGACCATCGTCGAGGGAACCGCCGGGAATACGGGGATCGGGCTGGCGCTCGTCGCGGGTGCGCTCGGCTACCGGACCGTCATCGTCATTCCGAAGACGCAAAGCCAGGAAAAGAAGGACATGCTCCGCCTGTCGGGGGCCGAGCTCGTCGAGGTCCCGGCCCTGCGCTACAGCGACCCCGGCAACTACGTCCACGTGTCGCAGCGCCTAGCCGAGCGTCTCGACCAGCAGGACCCTCACGGGGCATTCTGGGCCAACCAGTTCGACAACATGGCCAACCGCGCCGGGCACGCCGCGACGACCGGCCCGGAAATCTGGGACGAAACCGACGGCAAGGTCGACGGCTTCATCTGTGCGGTCGGCACCGGCGGGACCTTGGCGGGCGTCGGCATGGCCTTGAAGGCCCGCAACCCGGCTATCCGAATCGGCATCGCGGACCCCTTGGGATCGGCTCTCTACGCCTATTACGACCATGGCGAGCTGAAGTCCTCGGGGTCATCGATCACCGAAGGCATCGGCCAAGGCCGGGTCACGGCCAACCTCGAAGGCGCGCCCGTCGACTTCGCCTGCCAGATCGACGACGCCGAGGCGCTGCATGTCGTCTTCGGTCTCGCGGAGCACGAGGGCTTGCTGCTCGGGGGCTCCTCGGGGATCAATGTCGCTGGCGCCATCCGGCTCGCGCGGCATCTCGGCCCCGGCCACACGATCGCGACGATCCTGTGCGACTCGGGCGCACGCTACCAGTCCAAGCTGTTCAATCCGGCCTTTCTCGAAGACAAGGGTCTACCCGTCCCGCCCTGGCTGGTCCGCCCGGCCCGCGTACCGCCCGAGATGACCCGATGACCGAGCTGCTCTACCAGACCGATGCCTATGCGCGAGAGGTCGAGGCCGAGGTGGAGGCCGTGGAGGGGCAAGGGATCGTGCTCGACCGTACGGTCTTCTATCCGCAAGGCGGTGGTCAGCCGGGTGACACCGGCGTCTTGGCGACGAGCACCGGCGAGTTCCCGATCATCGGAACGGTCTATCGCAAGGACCGCTCCGCCGTTCTGCATATGACGCCCGAAGGCACGGCTCTACCGGCCCCGGGTCAGACCGTGACGGCCCGGCTCGACTGGGCTCCGCGCCTGGCCCGGATGCGCATCCATACGGCGCTGCATCTCCTCTCCGTCGTCGTGCCCTATCCCGTGACGGGCGGTTCCATCGGCGAGGGTGACGGCCGCCTCGACTTCGACCTCCCCGACGGCATCGCCCGCGAGGAGATCCAGGAAAAGCTGCGGGCCTTGATCGGCCGGAACGCCGCGGTCGGCACGCGCTGGATCACCGACGACGAGCTCCTGGCCAATCCGGGGCTCGTCAAGACGATGTCGGTGAAACCTCCCATGGGCACGGGGCGGATCCGCCTGGTGGAGATCGAGGGCATCGACCTGCAGCCCTGCGGCGGCACGCACGTGTCCCGCACGGCCGAGATCGGGCCGGTCGATGTCGTGGGCATCGAGAAGAAGGGCCGGCAGAACCGCCGCGTCAGGATCGCTCTCGCGGCGGAGCCGAACTGACGCTCGGGTCACGTGGCCATGACCGGCGGAAGCGGCGCAGGGGACGAGGGGGCCGACACCTGCCACGGGCCGCTTGTGCCGGGTCGCCTCCCCACCTATCTGGCTAATCGCATCGGTGTCGCTTGCCTCGTCGCTTCGGCCGGCGCAGCATCAGGAGACACGTCGATTTCGTCCCATGTCACGAGGCCTCTGCATCTTGGCCAAGCGGTCGCCCAACCTCGCTCACCCGAGGAGGCGCGTCTCGACCGCGTGCCGAACCCGCACCCCGGGACGTTGTACCTGACACGGTTCACGGCACCCGAGTTCACCTCGCTGTGTCCGGTGACGGGACAGCCGGACTTCGCGCAGATCGTGATCGACTATGTGGCGCAGAATTGGCTGGTCGAATCGAAGTCGCTGAAACTCTACCTGACCTCGTTTCGGAACCACGGCGCCTTTCACGAGGATTGTACAGTCCGGATCGGCAAGGATCTCGTGGCTCTGCTCGAGCCCACATGGCTGCGGATCGGTGGCTATTGGTACCCCCGCGGCGGCATCCCGATCGACGTCTTCTGGCAGACCGGGCATCCGCCTGACGGATTGTGGCTCCCCGATCAGGGAGTCCCACCCTACCGCGGCCGCGGCTGACGCAAACGCTCCACGGCGCGCCTCGTTCTCCCGACGCGCCGCTTGAAGGCGCCGATCGGCCCCGCCAGGCGCAGACGATCATGTCGCTTCAAAGGTGCGGCGCCGGCCAGCGTCGAGAACGAGGAGGCGAGCCCGTAGGTCAAGGCGCGGAGATGGTCCGCCAGAAGCTGGCGGTCCCGGATGGGTGGCAGGTCGGCGAAGGCGCGGGGTTCACCGATCGCCACCGGCATCGCCGTGCCGATACGGCTGCGCACCTCGTGAAAGATCAGCGACAGCCGCAGCATCGGGCTGACGTGGCTCGCGATCTGAAACAGGCGGCTGTTCTGTCCCTCGAAGCAGATCGGCACGACCGTCGCGCGCGACCGCTGGATCAGTTGCGCCGTGAAGGGCTGCCACGGTCCGTCGACCGCACGCTGCCTTCCGAGTCGATCCGGCGCCGTCGAGATCGCGCCGGCCGGGAACACGACCACGCAGCCACCCCGGTCGAGGTGCTGGCGGGCTGCGGCCCGCGATGCGAGATTGGTGCGCAAAGCGGTTTCGGTTTCGGAGAAGTCGACGGGCAGGACGAAACCGGCCAGTTCGGGCGCGCGCAACAGAACCGCGTTGGTCAGAACCAGGAAATCCGAACGAACCTGATGGATCAGCCAGGAGATCACGATCCCGTCGAGGACCCCGTAGGGGTGGTTGGCCACGACGACGACGGGCCCGACCTTCGGCACGCCCTCCAAGGCCGCGACATCGAACTGCACATCGACCGCGAGGCTTCGAACCGCCGCGGCAAAAAAGTTCTCACCCTCGATGCTCTGGCGACGGTTGGCGAGGTAGAGGCGTCGCAGCCGCCGCTGGCCGGTCGCGGCTTCCACGAGCCGGATGAGGCCGCGTTTCAGCCGCGGCATCGTGTCGTCGGCGTAGCTGAAATTCGGTTCGCTCATGCCGTTGTTGCATAGAAGAGCGGAATGAAGCTTCGATGACGACCCGGGCTGCCGCTCCTTACGTCGTCTCCTTGGCCAGAGCGTCGAAGCGCTGCAGCAGGCCGATCAAGGCTGCCATCTCGCCGAGCGGCACCATGTTGGGCCCGTCCGACACGGCCGCTTCGGGCCGGTCGTGCGTTTCGATGAACACGGCCGCGACCCCGACCGCCACGGCGGCGCGCGCCAGCACCGGCACGAACTCCCGCTGGCCTCCGGACGTCTTGCCTTGCCCCCCGGGCTGCTGCACCGAATGGGTGGCGTCGAACACCACGGGAGCGCCCGTCTTTGCCAGAACCGGGAGGGCTCGCATGTCGGACACGAGCGTATTGTAGCCGAAGCTGGCGCCGCGCTCGGTGACGAGGACGTTCGGATTTCCGGCCCCGGCGATCTTGTCGACGACGTTGGCCATGTCCCAAGGCGCCAGGAACTGCCCCTTCTTGACGTTGACCGCCCGGCCGGTCGCGGCCGCCGCCACGAGGAGGTCGGTCTGCCGGCACAGGAAAGCCGGGATCTGCAGGATATCGACGACCTCGGCCACGGGCGCGCATTGCGTGGCGTCGTGCACGTCGGTCAGCACCGGGAGCCCGGTCTGCCGCTTGACCTCGTCGAAAATCGTCAGGGCTTTGTCGAGGCCGAGGCCACGGGCGCTGTCCGACGACGTGCGGTTGGCCTTGTCGAAGGAACTCTTGAAGACCAAGCCGATGCCGAGGCGGACCGCGAGTTCGGCCAGAGCATCGGCCATGAACAGCGCATGATCCCGGCTTTCCATGGCGCAAGGGCCGGCGACCAAGGCGAGCGGCAGGGCATTGCCGAACCGGACCGCCCTCTCGCCCTGTCCCACGACGACTTCGGCTTTCACGTCCATGTCGGTTTGCCTCCCAAAGCCCGTGCCAGGGTCAACGACTGAGCCCGAACACGATCGCGACCCCGAACATGTGCTCGGCCGCCACTCGGATCGAAGCCGCCTGGTTCCGGTAAGGGATGCGAGCCTGGTCGAGCAAGCGGCGCACCGCGTCCAGGGATGCGACGACGACGGAGAAGGCCGCGAACCGCCCAGCGACCGCGTCGTCGAGACCGTCCGGCATCGTGAGTTCGATCTCGCTGCCGCCCGCCGGGATCGAAATCCTGCCGGTGCGTGCGTCCGCCTCGGCGTCGCACAGGAGGGCGATCTCGGCCGCATGGCGGGACGGTTCGTCGAGGCACAGCGTCACCGTGCCGACGGATCGGGCTCCGTTGGCATGGACCTGGGCCGCGGCGCTCCAGAAATGCTCCGGCCGCCCATGCTGGCAGAAGAAGAAACCGGCTTCCGGCAAGGCCGGCTGATCCACGAAGGCCAGGGTGAAGGAGAGCTCGCGCCGCGTCCCGTCCGGGGCTTCTGAGGTTCGGCCGAAATGCATCATCCTGCCCGAGCCCAGACCCGCGGTTGCAAGCCGCTTGGCCTCGGCGCCAGCATCTTCGGTGCGCAGGGCCACAGACCCGAACCCGCCGCCCCGCTTCACGGCGGCCTCGACATCGGCCGCGAAACGGGCCGCCGGATGATATGGTGCAGGCGCCACGAAGTCGTCCGCGAGACCGATGAGTTCGAGAAAGGCGCCGTCGAGCTGGACCACATGGTTCTCGGTGCCCCAGGGGTGCCGGTTACGCGTTCCGACCGAGAAACCGAGCGCCCGATAGGTCGCGGCCGCGACCGCGAGATCGGGTACGGCCAACACCAGGTGATCGATGGGGCGCGTCACCGGACCTTAGACCAGGCGTGACTGTTCGAGCGCCGCCGCCACGAAGCTTGCGAACAGCGGATGCGGCGCGAAGGGACGCGATTTCAGCTCGGGATGAAACTGGACCCCGATGAACCAGGGATGGTCTGCAAGCTCGATCGTCTCGGGCAGCAGCCCGTCGGGCGACAGGCCCGAAAACACCATGCCGCGGTCTTCGAGCCTCGCGCGATAGGCCGTGTTGACCTCGTAGCGGTGGCGATGCCGCTCCGAGATCTCGGTGTCGCCGTAGATGGCGGCGATCTTCGTATCGGCCGTCAGGTGCGCCGGATAGGCACCGAGCCGCATCGTGCCGCCGAGGTCGCCGCCGTGCAGACGCTGCTCCAGGGCATTGCCACGCATCCATTCGGTCAGGAGCCCGACCACGGGCTCGGTGCAGGGTCCGAACTCGGTCGAATTCGCGTCCGGAACGCCCGCGAGCGATCGCGTCGCCTCGATCACGGCCATCTGCATGCCGAAGCAGATGCCGAAATAGGGGATCTTGCGCTCCCGGGCGAACCGCGCCGCCAGGATCTTGCCCTCGGCGCCGCGCTGCCCGAAACCGCCCGGGACCAGGATGCCGTGCACGTCCTCGAGATGGGTCGAGGGATCGTTGCCTTCGAAGACCTCCGATTCGATCCAGTCGAGCTTGACGGTGACGCGGTTGGCGAGCCCGCCATGCATCAGGGCCTCGATCAACGACTTATAAGCGTCCTTCATCCCCGTATACTTGCCCACGATGGCGATTCGGACCTCGCCCTCGGGGTTCCGGGCGCGCTCGGTCACCGCCGTCCAGCGCGTCATGTCGGGCTTCGGTGCCGGCGCGATGCCGAAGGCCGACAGCACCGCCCGGTCGAGGCCGGCCGCGTGGTAGGCTCTCGGGACGTCGTAGATCGACGCGACGTCGCGCGCCTCGATCACGGCATCCTCGCGCACGTTACAGAAGAGACCGAGCTTGCGGCGCTCCTCGGGCGGAATCTCCCGATCGCTGCGGCAGAGCAGGATGTCGGGCTGGATCCCGATGGAGCGGAGCTCCTTGACCGAATGCTGGGTCGGCTTGGTCTTGAGTTCGCCGGCGATCGGGATTAAGGGCAGCAGCGTCAGATGGACATAGACCGCGTGAGCGCGCGGCAGGTCGTTGCCGAGTTGGCGGATGGCTTCGAAGAAGGGCAGCCCTTCAATATCGCCGACCGTCCCGCCGATCTCGACCAGGACGAAGTCCGTGTCGTCGTTCCCCGCGAGGACGAATTCCTTGATGTGGTTCGTCACATGCGGAATCACCTGAACGGTCGCACCGAGGAAATCGCCGCGGCGCTCCTTGGTGATGATGTCCTGGTAGATCTGCCCAGTGGTGATGTTGTCGGCACGCGTCGCGGGACGCCCAGTAAACCGCTCGTAATGGCCGAGGTCGAGATCGGTCTCGGCGCCGTCGTCCGTGACGAACACCTCACCATGCTGGTAGGGGCTCATCGTCCCCGGATCGACGTTCAGGTAGGGGTCGAGCTTGCGCAGCCTGACCGT
The DNA here is from genome assembly GCA_964252585.1 of uncultured Lichenihabitans sp. Taxonomy (GTDB): domain Bacteria; phylum Pseudomonadota; class Alphaproteobacteria; order Rhizobiales; family Beijerinckiaceae; genus Lichenihabitans. The sequence goes on from CAXUOD010000031.1 coordinate 33,539, forward strand.
GTAGCCGCGGGCCTGGAGGAGCGCCCCGAGAGCTGCCGCCGCGAGACCCTTGCCGAGCGAAGAGACTACGCCGCCGGTGATGAAGACGTACCGCGCCATGGGCCCACCACCTGTCGGATCACGACCGGCTTGCCCGTTGGGGCGATGCCGCCGTCATTACAAAGAAAAGTACCGGCCAGAGGCCGGCACACGAACTTGCGAGTGGGCAACCCCGCGGCTGCCCGCCAGGTCTACGACGATCGAGAGCCTATTGCGACTTCGGCACCTCGGGCTGCGCGGGGGCTGCCGGAGCGCTCTGCTTTTGTTGCTCCATCTGCCGCAGCTGGTCGAGCGGCGTAGCCCCCGGGGCGGCCGGCACGGCGGGCTGCGACTGCGTGGCGTTCGGCACCGTATCGATGATGGATTTCGGGGCGCGATTGTAATGGGCGAGGAGCGTCAAGCCGAGGCTCGTGATGAAGAACAACGTGCCGAGGATTGCGGTCGCCCGCGTCAGCGCGTTGGCCTGACCGCGCCCGGTCATGAAACCGCCGCCACCGCCGACGCCGAGCGCCCCACCCTCGGACCGCTGCAGCAGCACGGTCGCCACGAGCCCGATCACGACCATCAGGTGAAACACGATCAGAACGGTTTGCATGAATGAAACTCAAGTAGCGGCGCGCAAGCGCGGGGCCGCAAGCCCGTTGAAAGGTTGCCGGGTTCATACACCATGACGGAAACGATGCAAATTTT
>CAXUOD010000032.1:0-34238 GCA_964252585.1 uncultured Lichenihabitans sp.
GATGAGCGGCGCGGCTGAGGCCGTGTTGCTCGGGGTCGTGAAGTGCAGGCCGTGGTCTGTCAGAACAGTGTGGATCTTGTAGGGAACGGCCTTGATCAGGGCTTTCAGGAAGTCGGCCGCGATCCGAGTGGTTGCCCTCTCGTGCAGTTCGCAGAAGGCGAACTTGGAGGTGCGGTCGATTGCGACGAAGAGGTAAAGCCGGCCTTGCTCCGTCCGGACTTCAGCAATGTCGATGTGGAAATAGCCGATCGGATAGCTCTTGAACTTGCGTCGATCGGGTTTGTCTCCCTCGACCTCGGGAAGCCGGCTGATCCCATGCCGCTGGAGGCAGCGGTGCAGAGTCGATCGCGTAAGGTGTGGGATGGTGGCCTGAAGGGCGTAGAGGCAGTCGTCCAGCGGCAGCAGCGTATGCCGCCGAAAGGCAACCACGACAGCTTCCTCCTCGATCGAGAGCGTCGTTGACGTCGCATTGATCGGCCCGGTTCGCCGGTCAGCGACCGAACTCCGGCCCTTCCACTTGGCAATGGTCTTCTGGTTGACGCCGTAGCGCCTGGCGAGAGTCCTCAGGCTCGCTTGACTATGTTGTATCGCTCGACGGACCGCCTCAGTCGTGCGGGCGCTCCCATGGAGAACCTGAGCCATAGTGCATCCTTCCATTCACGTGAGAAGATTGCACCATCAAACCCTGGGATCAAACATTGAAGAGCTCATTGAGCTATCTATCGTCTTGCACCCCCGGCGGCCGATCTGGCCGGAAGGTTAGCTATGCTTACGTCAAAGCGCTGCAGGGCAAGACGGCGAAGCGGACCGCGCCGCTACAACGGCGAGGATGTAGCTGGACGGGCCTTGCTGATCAGCGCTAGGGGCTTTCCTGCGCATGAAACCATTCGTCGATAGCGCGATCACGCGCCTTTTCCGCCTCGACTATTTTGGGCTCCGCAGCCACGAGATCGTCGCCGACGAGAAGCCAAAACAGGCACGAAACAATGCCTGTGACAAGCAAGAAGACCATAAGGATTTCGAGGATCATACCATCCTCCATGCATGCTCAGTCGATCTTCACCCTACCGTATTTATCTAGGTAATTAAGTCAAGCTGATAGGCATCCATGCATTCCAGTGGGCTCCGGAACCGGCGACTCATGCGGCTGATGCGAAGCGCGCCCTTCGTGGTGCATGCCCTTCGTTGGGCGCTTCCTCCCCAGACTTGGGCCGGCCTTCGGGTCGGCTGTTTTTTTCAGGACCTACGCGCGACGCGGCCACTCGTGGCGCATCTTCATCCGAATGGATGAGGAGTGCGTTGGCTAGCTTTGATAAAGTCGCTCTCATACTTTCATGGGGGCACATTATGCCGACAAGAGTATGGATGAAATCCGAAGGGCGAGACCACTACTACCAGATTCCGTTGCTCACCAACCCAGTCCACACCGGACCAATACCGGAGCTAGACCCGTGGAGCGTGGCTGCAGATGTCGATGAAACATTGGTGCGCCAACTGCAGGCGATAGCGACGATTGCGGCGGCTGCCGAACATCTGCCTGAACATGAAGCTAGTTCTGTGACACATTCGCTGGCCCCGTCGATCATGGCCGTAGAGCGGCGTGTACCCGGGCTGAGATTCGATCCTCGACCTCATTATGGGCGCAGGCCAGACCCACATATCGCCAAGCGCAGTGGATGAGTTCTCGATGGGCCGCTCCTCATGAGCACCCACTTGCCATTTTTACGCCCGCTCAGCGAGCTGGACGTTCCATTGCAGAACGTTCGTTGCGACCATTTTAAAAGGCTATCAAAATGATAGTAGCTAACACGAGCGAGAAGTCCAAGCTGGGGTTGCCCTATGTCGACAGCGAGGAGGTACGGTTCTTTTTGACTCGCCCGATCCTCGACGCGCTCGATCAATGGGCCGGAACGCGAGGCGATCCCACACCATCACGGTCGGAGGCTGTTCGCAGAGCCCTGGTCGCATACCTGACGGCACTGGGCTATTTCCGCTAGCCTCGTAGTCAACGTATTGGAGAGCGACGGCGTCGCAACGCTGGTCGTGAAATTCGGGGGACGTTGGACCACTTGAGGCCGCCGTGCTGGCAGCCGAGTTCGAGTTGGCGACGGTGAACTGATTGTTCACATCATGAGATCCGGCGCCGTGCTCCGAATCACCTCGGCCACGTTGGACGGGGCCAGATGGGCGTAGTGCTGGTCGACCATCCGGGTGTCGGCATGGCCGAGGGCCCGGCCGACGACGACTAGCGGCGCGCCGGCCCGCACCATCGTACTCGCATATGAATGCCGCTGCTCGTGAAGCGAAATGTTCTCGAGCCCCGCCACTTTCACGGCGTTCTTCAGCGCGCGATGGTAGGTCGCGGCTTTCCAGGGCTAGCCGTCACGGCGGAGTAGGGCGGTCGCACTTTCCGGATCCGCTGCGAGCCGCTCGAAGAGCACCCGGCCGCCGGCGTGAGCGGCACGTGGCGCGCTTTCCCGCTCTTGCTCTCGGCAATGAACACCGAGCCGTTGGTAACGTCGAAGTCCTGCAGCTGCAGCCGGGACAGCTCGCCGAAGCGTGCCCCAGTCATGAGCGCCGCCGCGACAAGATCGCGCAGGTCGCCTTCGGCGGCGTCGAGCAGGCGCTGCTGGTCGGCTGGCGACAGGAAGCGGATCCTGGCCGAGGTCGTGCCACGGTAGGGCTTAACGAGCTTCCACGCCGTGTCGTCATCGTGCACAGCGCCGCCTTCAGCGGGGTCAGGGTGCGGTTGGCCGTGTCACGCCGCCGTCGTGCGATCTCCGGATCCGCCATGTCGACCGTCACGGTGTTGTTTTTGGCGTGCTTCCCGGTCCAGCGACGCTTCGTGGCTGATACCATGCCGTCGCGCGAGCGTCGGATCTTGTCGACGGTGAGGTCGACGAGGCGCGACGTCCCGAGCTTCGGGCGAATGTGCAGGGCGGCACAGGACTTCGCGTCGTTAAGCGGATTTCATCCCTTCGGCCGACCGCGCTTCGAAATACCGGTCTAGCACCTCGTTGGCCGTCAGGGCAGGGGACGCGGCGTCGCCTCTCGACCGCAACGACTTGGCCCAGGCCCGGGCCGCGTCCTTAGCGTGGTCGTACGTCACGATCCCGGGCCTTCCGACGCCCTGGACGTCGTCGGCGCCGCCGAGCTTGGTCTGCACCCGCTGCCCTTCCACCGACCTCGCCGCGGCCAGCCACGAGCCGCCGCGCGCCTGCGTGCCGCGCCCTCGTCGATAGCCGAGCCGGACACCCGGACTGACGATCTCCCATTCCGGCGCGTCCGACGGCGGGAGTTCCAAGCGACTTGTGAGGCTCGATAAGACACTGCGTCGACGGGCCATCGATCCCCCCATTCGTTGTCGAATTCGTTGCTAGATGACCCCACGGAACGGCATGTCAGTGTCTGACACGGTCAGACACAAAGCGTAATCTTTCCAATACTATCAGCAACTGTCAGGGCCTGTCAGGCAGAGCCAATTCACGCCCTTTCACGGCGAAAACAGGGGTTCGTTTTCCCTAGGGCGCGCCATCGAAACCGAAATCATGTTTCGCAAAAGGGCTAGCATCTTGCGCGGGCGCTAGAGGCCGGCCACCGCCAACGGCAGACGCCCCTTCGATGCGGGTTGTAACGGGCCGAAAAGCCCTAAAAAGGTGACGGCTGTCTACCTTGCATCAGTCATGCACTGCGCGCAAATGTAACTTGTGTTAAACGCAGGATCGTGTCAGAAACCTATACCGAGACAAAAAAAGACCGCCCCGAAAGGCGGCCCAAGTCTAGGGAGGAAACGCCCGAAGTGGGCATGCGCCCCAAAGAGCGCGAATGATTACTTACTCTACATTGCAAATTTAGCAAGCCCTTTTGAGGGTTTTTTTGACTTTGGACGGATCTGATGCAGTGACGATCCGGCGCAGCACGCATCAGATCAAGTCGTAAGCTTCGGCTCGCATCTCCTGCGCGCTGATTTCCTGGGGATCCCGTGACACTCCGGCGAGGAAGCTCCAGTCCTCGCGGTCGACTTCGGACACGCAGCCGATGGTTGGCCAGCTCTCAGTCTTCGGCTGCTCGATGATCGGCGCATAGCTTAACGCCAGCATCCGCTCGACGATCTCGGCCGGCGGCAATGCGAAGGGATCGGCAGACACGAGGGTTATCGACCGTAGCCTCACGGCCTTGGTCGACAAATACCGGTAGGAGAATATTGCAGCTTCGATCTTGAGTGGCGCTCACGTCGTCACAGGGAGCCGGCCCGGCTTACGTCGGAACCGACGTCATGATGGCTGCTCCTGCCGTGCTTAAGTGTGCCTCGCTATCGTCGTCGGCATGAAAAGGTAGAACCCGTTCGCATGCGCACCATGACTGGCGGTGGGAGTGTCGAGGTAAGCCCACGACCCGTTGTCGTCGCTTGATTGGCGCTGGTACCGCCAATCACTGGAGATAAGGAAATCTGGCAACGGCATTTCCACCGGAACTGCACAGAGTAAGCCGAAAGTCTCGATCGTCTCGAAGATGTTCCAGGTTCGCGAATGGTTTTCCGAACGCATTGTGATGTTTCCTGAGTGGCCCGCAGGATCGATGTAATTGAGTCCGCCTCGCCAGCAGCAACAAAGGTTACAGGCAAGATGTGGCTTGATGCCGCTTCTGAAGGGCCCATGACCCTGTGCGCCATTCCTCTCACCGCGACGCATTCGCCATTCGTCGCAGCCTCGAACCTCAAGGTGATCAAACGATCGTTATGCGAGATGGGCCATTCGCAATCTCTTTCGGGGAAGACAATGAAATCGGTGATGCTGCCGGACCTCGTGTCGACTCGACGCACCTCGACACGCTTGGACCGATGGCCGACGAGGTCGGCATCGTGGTCGACGTTTCGGAGACCGGCGGCGTTGAGACGCTCGTCGTGGCCTGACCGTTCGCATCACGAGATCCGGCCCATGCTCCGCATCACGCCGGCAACATAGGACGGCACCGGATGGGCGCAGTGCTGAACGATCCTGGCAAGACATCGAAGACCTATTTCGCGAACTGAAACGATGGCGCTGCCTTCAGTTGGTCCGAGGTGAGGTTGACCATGCCATGGTCGGGGTAGGCGGTACTGCGGACATCCTCAGCGACAGTTCGAGCGGGAGCCGCCATCCCTAAGCCACCAGCAGCAGTATTGGACGTGCCTCCGGTACCGCCTGACCCTACCGCCGTGTCGGTGGATACGCCGCCACCAGGTGCGACGCCCGGGCCGGGGGTGATGGCCGGAACGCCGAGTCCGACAACGGGAGTTTTGACGTCACCTGTGGTGCTGGTCTGAGCTTCAACGGCAGGCGCAGGCGAGCCTGATGAGGGCGCCGTCGGCTGATCCGCGAAGTGCACCTGATCGTAGGGCACGGCCACATCCTTCTGGCCGATGCCGAGAAACCCGCCAACGCCGATGACGATGGTAGTCGCTCTGCCACTATGGTCCAGCAAAACGTCAGAGATGTTTCCGACCTTGCGGCCGTCGGGGCCATAGATCGCGATCCCCGACAGCCTGGAAGCCCGCCACATGTCCGAGCCCTCCTGCGTCATGAAGTCCGTCTGCGCCAGGACAGCACCTGAAAGCGGCACCAGGAGCACCGAAACGACTGTCCCTGCGAGCGATGCTCTGATCATCATGGCCTCCCTATGCTCGGACGGAAACCTGCAGCATGAGAAGCATGTTGCTGCGCAAGGCTTTCGATGGGGGCACGATGCTCCCGAAAGGGGCCGCCATGAACGCTGGGCAGAGTTTGGGGCTGTCGGGAACGGAGTCGTAAACGTGCTGATCCGTGCGATCGTCGAGGCGGATAGCCACGCTTTGCGGGAGATGGGGCGAGAGACGTGGCGCGACAGCTACGGCGCCCGCCCGGGTCCCCGTGCCTATGCCGCCATTGCGGCAAGCCTCGGCGGCGAAGCAGTCCGGTCTATGATCGCGAACTTTGGCGGCCCGGCTGCCTTGTCGCTCTGGACGCCGAAGCGCTTGTGGGGAGTGTCTGCTTCGCCGAGCGCCGGACGTCCGGATGCAACAGACGATCTACGTCAACTGCCGGCTGTCGGGCAGAATGACCGAGACGATACAGCATGCTTTAGCATGCCAAGTCGAAGGGCAGAACAGTCCGAATCTGTACAGAAACTGTGTGCCAGTTCTCGATGTTGGTGTGCTGCATCAAGTCGGAGGCTGGAGATGCCGCGATATTTCTTCGATGTGCATAAGGATGGAAACGAGCTTCAGGACGAGGAAGGGAGCGACCTCGCCAACGATCGCATGGCCGAAGGGGAGGCCATCGGCATCCTCCAGGACATGACGCGGTCGACGTCGTTCGGTGGCGACCAGGGCACCATCCAAGCGCATGTGAGGAACGCGGCGGGGCACGTCATCTTCAAAGCCAAGATCGAGCTTACCACGGAGCGGGTCGAGACCGCATAGCGGTCACGGTGCGTGCCGGCATCGAGACCCGGAAGTATCGCGCCTCGGACAAGCCGCAGCTGGTCTCCGACTGGATGGATCAAGGACCATGAACCGGCGCCGCTTGGCTCTGATCAGTTTTCCCCATCCTCGGACGGAGGATGTCGGAAACACTGTCATAGCCGATGAGAGCGAGGCGCATCTCCCGGCCGCACACACCCGAGAGCCTGCGGAGGTTCGTCAGATGAAGACAGAGGCTCGGTCGACAAGCCCCCCTGTCCGCGGCCGTGCCGGTCGCCTGCACGTGATCGGCCCCCTCGCGTCGCCCTCGCAGACCCGCCGTGGAGCTCCGTTTCCGGTGATCCCGGCGCGAGGTCGCAGGCATTGACGAGCGTACACCGAAGCCGATGTGAGAACCGGGAGCGCCACTCGCCATCGGATCATCCATGATTTTCTACCGGTATTTCGCCGTTCAGGGCCGTGAGGCCTTGATCGACACACTCGCGTCCACGGATCCTTTCGGCCTCTCGCCGACCGAGATCGTCGAGCGTGTCCTGGCCTTGGGTTATGGCCCGGACGTGACGAAGCATGCCGAGGAGATTTGGCCAACCGTCGGTCGCGTCTTCGAGGTCCGCCGCGACGGGCGGGATTTTCTGGTCGCGATCAGCCGGGATGCGGAGGAGATCAGCCTGCAGGAAGTGCGGGCCGATGGCTACATGCCGTTCGCGTGACCAGCCGTCAGGCGACCCCGGCTGTCACGTGGCGGCTTACGATGCCAGGCTGCTTTCTTCATCCGAGCGTACCCCAGCTACGAGCAGCGGCGTCGAAGGCGAGCGCGACGACGGTATCGAAAGGTCGGACATGCAGGGCGACGAAGCCCAGGCGAAGTGCCGAGCCTCACGCGATCGGCGAGCACCAGCCCGTGTGGGCCTGCTGCTGCAGGTCGGCAAGTGTTCCCGATCAGCAGCATTGGTGATGCTTCGCCGCATTTGGCGTTGGATCATGCGGGAGCCCGGGGCTATGCGTAGGTTTCAGGGGAGGCCGGGATGGCGTTGCGAGGATCGAAGCTGGTTCGCGACCGGGCAACGCGCTCGCTCGTCGCCGATCCCAGGTCCGTGCTCCGAAAGGCGGGCCGATGACGACGTCTGCCGAACCGGTATGGCCGGATCCATTCGACTACGTCGTGGTCGGCGCGGGGTCGGCAGGCTGCCTTCTCGCCAACCGTCTCAGCCGCGATCCGTCGAACCGTGTGCTCCTGCTGGAAGCCGGGCGCAAGGACAACCATCCCTGGATCCACATCCCCGTGGGGTACCTCTACTGCATCGGCAATCCTCGTACGGACTGGCTGTTCAACACGGAGCCGGAAGCCGGGCTCAACGGGCGCGCGCTCCGCTATCCGCGCGGCAAGGCGCTCGGCGGCTGCTCGTCGATCAACGGCATGATCTACATGCGTGGGCAGGCAAGGGACTTCGACGATTGGGCCGCATTCACGGGCGACGGCGCGTGGTCGTGGGACGAGGTCCTGCCCGACTTCATGGCGCATGAGGACCATCACCGTTTGGACGGCGGAGCCGATCCTGTGACGGGCGGCAACAGCCGCTTCTCCGATCTCCACGGCCACGGCGGCGAATGGCGCATCGAGAAGCAGCGGCTGCGCTGGGACATCCTGGAAGCCTTCGCGGATGCCGCCGTCGAGACGGGCGTGCCGCGATCCGAGGACTTCAGCAGCAGCGAAGAGGCAGGCGTCGGCTACTTCGAGGTCAACCAGAAGGCCGGGTGGCGCTGGAACGCGTCCAAGGCCTTCCTTCGTCCCGCCAAGGGCCGCCCCAACCTCGTCGTCTGGACGCAGGCGGAAGTCGAGAAGCTCCAGCTCGAGGTAAGCTCGACCGGCCAACGGAAATGCACCGGCGTGGTCCTAAATCGAGGCGCCGGGAGCGTCACCGTGAAAGCGCGCCGCGAGGTCATCCTCTCGGCCGGTGCGATCGGCTCGCCGCAGATCCTCCAGCTGTCGGGCATCGGCCCAGGGGCGCTTCTGGCCAAGCACGGGATCGACGTGACGCTCGACCTGCCCGGGGTCGGCGAGAACTTGCAGGACCACCTGCAGATCCGCGCGGTGTTCAAGGTCCAGGGCGCGTCCACGCTCAACGTGCTCGCGAGCAGCCTGCTCGGAAAGGTGAGGATCGGGCTCGAATACGCGCTTCGGCGCAGCGGGCCGATGAGCATGTCGCCTTCGCAGCTCGGCGCCTTCACCCGCTCGGACGCGAGCCGGGCGCATCCCAATCTCGAATACCACGTGCAGCCGCTCAGCCTCGATGCCTTCGGCGAGCCGCTCCACACTGTTCCGGCTTTCACGGCCAGCGTGTGCAACCTCAAACCCACGAGCCGGGGGAGCGTGCGTATCCGCTCGAACCGCCGCGGCGAAGCCCCATCGATCGCGCCGAACTACCTCAGCACCGACGAGGACCGCAAAGTCGCGGCCGACAGCATCCGGCAGATCCGCACCATCGTGGCGCAGCCCGCGCTCGCGAAATACGAGCCGGTGGAATGGAAGCCCGGCATCGAGTTCCAGACCGACGCCGAACTGGCCAAGCTCGCCGGCGACATCGCCAGCACGATCTTCCACCCGGTCGGCACCACACGGATGGGACGGGAGGACGATCCGCTCGCGGTGGTGGACAGTCGCCTGCGGGTGCGCGGCATCGCCGGCCTCCGCGTGGTCGATGCCGGCGTCATGCCGACCATCACCAGCGGCAACACCAGCGCACCCACCATGATGATCGCCGAAAAAGCCGCGCGATTGATCCTCCAGGATGCAAGGGCGAACGCATGACCGGGGCCACTCCTGGCGAGTGTGCCGGACGGCGACCCCATAGAGTCCACCCGGATTGCGAGCCCCTTGGCCACCGGTCTCGTCGCCGATCGCCTGCGCTTGGTCGCTGGCCGAGTCCTCGTCGGGGAGGAGCCCGGTCCGGGCATCATGGGTCTGTTCTCCTCCGACCACGGCGTCGCGGCAGGTACGTTCGGTTTGCATGGAGTCCGGTTCGTCAGTCCCGACTAATGCGTCTGGTGCAGCGTATAGTCGGCCATCACCGACCAATCCTTGTCCCCGAAGCCGGCCGACACGGTTTCGGCCATGCGCGCGTGCACGGCGTTCAGCAGCGGCAGGGCGTTGCCGGCAGCCGCCAGGGCAAGCCCGAGATCCTTCAGGCCGAGCGCCGCCCGGAACCCGGCCTCGAAATCGTTCTGCATGATCTTCTTGCTGTAGGTCTCGTAGGACCGACCGGCGAACAGCGTGTTCAAGATCAATTCGAAAAAGAGCTCCGAGGCCAGTCCGTGACGACTGGTGAGGACCACCGCCTCCGCCATGGCCTCGATCGCCATGGTGATCATCATGTTGCCGGCGATCTTCGCCGCATTGGCCTGTTTCGGATCCGTGCCCATCACCCACACCTTGCGCGCCAGCACCTCCAGCAGCGGTCGCACCTTCGCCACCGCCTCGGTCTGGCCGGCTGCCATGATGTTCAGCTGGCCAGACTCGGCGATCTCCGGACGGCCGAACACAGGCGCCGATACGTAACCTGACCCGGCCGCATCGTGTGCTGCCTGCAGGACGTCCGCGAACTCCACCGAGATGGTGGCCGTGACCACATGGACCAGGTCCGGCCGAGTGTTGCGGATCACGCCGGGCTCGAGCAGGACGTCGCGGATCGCCGCATCGTCGGACAGCATGGTGAAAACGGCGTCGGCCCGGAAGACCTCGACAGGCGACGCCACCATCGCGACTCCGTCGATCGACCGGGTGGCGTCGGATGAGCGGTTCCACGCCCGGACCGTGTGACCCGCCTTGGCCAGATTGCGAGCCATCGCGCTCCCCATCCTGCCCAGTCCGATGAAACCGACATTCATAACTGCCTCCGTCGCTGCCGGGCATCGCTGCCGCCTTGTCCTGTGCCGCCGACAGCTACCACTCGGTCGCCCCGACGTTTGGCTGGGCAGCAAGCAGAGAAGGCCAATAGCAAGGAACCGGCACATTTCGACGAGACACGGCGGGGTGCGCTGGTGCCGCTCCCCCGGTCTGTTAGGCTTGCTTGGCGCAACCGGGGACAGGATGAGCATGCCCGACAAAACGCCCAGCTTTTCTCCCGAAAGCTCCAGGTGCGGGCTGGCGCTTCGTTCGCGGATCCTTCGCAGTAGCCGGGATTGCGGCTGGAGTTCCGTTCTGCTCGACCACCACCACGTCGACCCGACCTACGACGAGTTCGCAACCAGGCCGACCCCGGACCAGACAATCGTCGTCATGCTCTCGGGCGCTCAGACCCTGGAGGCGCTGAGCGGGGGCAGGTGGAGGGCGGCGTCCTACCATCCCGGCACGATCGGTATGACGTCGGGTGGAACGGTGGACCGCCTGCGCCGAAGGCGGCGGCACGGACAAGGCGCGTTCGAGAAGGCCAACCTTTACGTCCCGCAGCAGCTGTTGCGAGAGGCGTTCGAGCATTACCGCCGCGCCGGACAGGCCGATGCCGAGCAGCCGCTCGAAGCGCTGGCGTTCCAGGATCCGCTCATCGTGCAGACGGTCTCGTCGCTCCTGCAGGGGATGCAGACCGGTTTGCCCGACATCTACGCGCAGACGGCCGCCTGCTGGCTGGCGACCCACCTCCTGGCCGTGCACAGCCCCTGGCGGATGGTCGATGGAGGGGCCCGGAAGGCGCCGAAGATGACCGGGAAGCGGCTCGACGCCGTGCGCGAGATGGTCCGCACCCGCTACGCAGAGCCGCTGAGCCTTGCGGACCTGGCTGCGGAAGCGAGGATCAGCAAGTTTCATTTCGCTCGCCTGTTCCGTCAACAGACCGGCACCACGCCGCACGCCCATATCCTTCAGGTCCGGCTGCAGGCCGCCTGCCGCCTGCTGACCGAAACCGACCTGCGGGTGAAGCAGATCGCCGCGCGTACCGGCTTCGGCAACGTCGCTTCGCTCGGTGCGGCGTTCGCCCGCAAGCAGGGCGTCACACCTACCGCCTTCAGACGCCTCTTTTCGGCTGAGGCGGAGCCCGATGGTCGACGCGCAGGAGCCGATCAGGACCCCGACTCTCCGATCGGCGAACAACGCCGGTCGACAAGCGCCTAGACGTTGCCGCTCGATCGATTCGAACGCTCGTCGAGCACCTTGGCGTAAAGACCAAGCGTCTGATCGGCGATCGCATCCCAGCTGAAATGGGCCTCGACCCGCCTGCGCCCCGCGGCACCGAACCTGTCGCGCAGGGCCTTGTCGCGGGCCAGGCGATTGACCGCTTCGGCCAGCGCGGCTGCGAAACCCGCCGGATCGCTGGGTTCGAACGTGCCGGCCCCGAGACCCGGATCGACGAGCAGACCGGTCTCGTCGGGCACGACCACTTCGGGGATGCCGCCGACGCTCGTCGCCACCACGGCGGTCTCGCACGCCATCGCTTCGAGGTTGATGATGCCGAAGGGCTCGTAGACCGAAGGGCAGCAGAACACGGCAGCATGGGTGTAGAGTTGGATCACGTCGGCGCGCGGCAACATCTCACGGATCCAAATGACGCCCGGACGTTCGTCGGCGACCCTTGCGACGCCTCTTGCCATCTCCTCCCCGATCTCGGGCGTATCGGGCGCGCCCGCGCAGAGGACAATCTGCAAGGAGGGATCGATCTTCGGGATCGCGTTCACCAGGTGGATGATACCCTTCTGCCGCGTAATCCGGCCGACGAAGAGCAGAAACGGTCGGCTCGGATCGATGCCGTGGCGCGTCAGCACGTCGACGCCCGGCACGGCGCGGTATTCGTCGAGATCGATGCCGTTGTGGATGACATGCACCCGCGCCGGGTCGACGTCGAACAGGCGCAGCACGTCGGCTTTGGTCTCGCGCGAGACGGCCACGATGGCGTCGGCCTCCGTGATCGCGGTGCGCTCCATCCAGGCTGACAGGTGATAGGCGTTGCCGAGTTGCTCCACTTTCCAAGGCCGCAGCGGCTCAAGCGAGTGGATGGTCAAGACGCTCGGCACGCCCCACAATTGCGAGGCGATCACGCCTCCCATATCGGTGTACCACGTGTGACAATGGACGAGGTCGGCGTCGAGCGTGTCCTTTGCCATGGCGAGGGAACGCGCGAACGCGTCTATTGCGCCGACGAAACGCGCATCGGTACCCCGCTGCGTCTCCTGCCACTGTGGATAGCCGCGGACCGCGAGGCGCCCTTCGGTGGTGTCCTGATCGCCAAAGCAGCGGACCTCGACGTCGATGCTCTTGGCAAGAGCACGGGCCAAGTATTCGACATGGACTCCGGCACCTCCATAGACGAAGGGCGGATACTCCTTCGACAGAAGCGCGACTTTCCTCGGAGCGGACATGCGGGGCCTTTGGCGCAAGAACAGGGCTTCACCCTAACGGAACGACTTGGAAATGTGCAATGCGATCTTGCAATTCGGGGTTCGGCTCCCCGGCTTGCAGGCGCGCCGCGCTGCGCCGGTCAGGCGGCACGATCTCAGCCATCTGGTCGCAGCACCTGACAAGCAATGAATTAGAATCGCGGCGGTGCCGCTGATGTCGATCGGCAGCGAAGACTTGCGAAGCCGCTGAGCCGACGAGCAGTCCCGCTTCACGAACGATCGGCAGATTGCCGCACGCCGAGTCGAATGCCGCGGTCTCGGCGTTCCAGCATCACAACCGACGCAACGACGATCGGCTCGGCCCCACGAAGGCAGAAGGCGCTGGGTCTATCTTCCAACGGGGGTCGGGCAGAGCTTCGCCTCCTTCACCCCGCGAGCCGGACGGAAGTCGGCAGCGTGCCTCGAAGCGCGAACGACACACGTCCGCGTCCTCTACTCAGGGATAGACCATGAATCGAACCAGGAAGCCCCTGAACGAACAGGTGATCGTGATCACCGGGGCATCAAGCGGCATCGGCCTGGCCACTGCCCGCATGGCGGTCGAGCGCGGTGCCAAAGTGGTGCTGGTGGCGCGGAACGCCGAAGCCCTGGCGACCGAGGAGGCTCGCATCGTCGCCAAAGGCGGCAAGGCCCTTCATGTGGTCGCGGATGTCGGATCCCGCGAAGCCTTGCAGGCCGTAGCTGATCGCGCCGTTTCAGCGTTCGGCGGCTTCGACACCTGGGTCAACGTCGCCGGGCTGACGATCTACGGGAACCTCTGGGACGTCGAGGATCGTGACAGCCAACGGTTGATGCAGACCAACTTCTGGGGCACGGTCTACGGCTCGCTTGTCGCGGTCGAGCACCTGCGGGACAAAGGCGGCTCACTCGTCAACGTGGGGAGTGTCGCGTCCGACCTCGCGTTCCCGCTCCAGGGCATGTACTGCGCCAGCAAGCACGCCGTGCAGGGCTTCACCGACGCCCTGCGGATGGAACTGCTCCAGGATGACGTTCCGATCGGCGTCACGCTCATCAAGCCGACCTCCATCGACACGCCGCTGCCTCACCGCGCCCGCAATTACATGGATCGCGAGCCGACGTTGCCGCCGCCGATCTACCGGCCGGAAGAGGTCGCGGAAGCGATCCTGCATGCGGCAGTGAAGCCCCGGCGGGAGATCTATGTGGGTGGCGCCGGCAAGGTTCTGGCCGATCTGAAGACGGCTGCGCCGGGTGCCTACGACCTGCTCGCGCCCGCCATCTCGGCCTTCGAGCGCCGGAAGGAAAAGCCGCGCGACCCCGCCGGTGCCCTGCACGAGCCTAAGAACGGTGGCCAGACCCGCGGCGACTATCCTGGCTATGTCATGAAGACGAGCGTCTATACCAGAGCCGGCCTCAATCCGGTGACGACAATGGTCCTGGCCACCGGTGCCTCGCTCGCCACTGCGCTGCTGCTGGGTCGCCGACGCTCCTGACATACATTTTCCGATGTGCGCAGCCGCTTGCCGATCGGGGGGGGACGTCACCGGATCGCGATCCCGCAGGCGTCAGTCGGCTGTCTTAACTTCCGCGAAGTCGACCAGGGCCGAGATCGTGGCGAACAAGCCGAGATGTCGCCCGCTCGCATCAAGCAGACGGTTTCCACCGTCCAACGACCGGACCTCGTAACAGCAGCGCCGTTGGAGCGGTCTGCCGCTGTCCTCCACCCGGACGATCGTCCCGATCGAGGTGTGGAACTTGACGGCAGCGACCAAAGCAACCCGGGTGGGGAGCGTGCAACGATCTATCAGGACGAGTGGTGTCGACACGAGCGGCGTCCCCCGAGGCTGCTTTCTGTGAAGGCCTCGCGGGCACTTGCAGCGCGAGAGGGTGAAGTGTCCACCGACGAGCGAGAACTGTGTTAGCGGCTAGGTGACCCCTTCCAGGGCTGATCTCGCAATCGAATCCCGTCTCGCCACGATTGCAGGGAATAAAACAGCGCCTCTTCCGGTCTTCATGTTGTTTCGTTACCTCGATGATCGGAACGACGCATGTGTTATGCCTGCTGGATCGAGAACGGCCGCGCAGCCGCCGTGGGTCAATCTACACTTCAAGCTGCAGGATTGATCAATCGCCTCTATGCCTGTGAGGGAGGAGAGGCAGGTGGCGCGCTCCACATCGCCTTGGACGGATGGAACGTCTGGGATCGCTGCTTGGCCTATTGTCGGGAAGTTCTGGACGGGCGAAGAAAGCGCTATGCATCGACCGATCCAACATTGCTGCTGGCTGAACGAGACGTGTTGGAATGTCTTGAAGAACTCAGCCTCTTGGAACGTTACACGGCGCTGGCGCTGTCCGAGGATCTGATCCCGATGCCGGCGTCCGTTTTCGAACCACGACGCCGCGAACTGAGATCGCATCGTCCGCATCCGGGTTCGAGGCAGGCTGGCTTCGAAGGAGGA
Source organism: uncultured Lichenihabitans sp. (assembly GCA_964252585.1). Lineage (GTDB taxonomy): Bacteria > Pseudomonadota > Alphaproteobacteria > Rhizobiales > Beijerinckiaceae > Lichenihabitans. The sequence continues at coordinate 15,241 of CAXUOD010000032.1, forward strand.
CGGGGCGCATGCCCGCCGTGAAACACGCAGCATGGACCGCAGCTTTGCTGGAATGCGCCATGCAATAAGGAAAACCCGCACCCTGCATTCGCTGTCCTGGACTTTCCGCTTCTTGCTTATAAGAAGCGATGATGATCTTCGGGTACGGAGTCGAAGGCCGTTTTCACGATGCTCCGGCTGGCCTGACCTCAGCTCGAACGATCAGCATCGAAGTCGGCTTGAAGGCATCCAGCAGCGCGAGCAGACCACAGGGTGTACGCGGAGACCGATGGCGATAAGAGCCCACTCTTCCGCTCCATGCGCGGCAAGAGCAGTCTGCTCCGAGGCCGACGGCATGGATCGCGTCGACTATCGCGAGGCCGACGCACGGATCCGCGACCTTGCGACCGCTATATTCCAAGCTCGATCGAATTTATAACGACCGTCGGTTGGCCGGGTTGGTCAGTCTCGCTTGCGCAAAGATTGAAATGCTCCGCTTGATCATCGGCTCGATGCTGAATCGTTCTGCCGTTCTGGGAGCTGATCGCCTGATCGCTGTTCATGGGGTCAATGCGCTGTTCATGGCACGGCACGCCGTGAAGGCCGCGCGCGAACGGGAGAGATCGGATTACTGGAGCCGGGTTCTGGCCGAGGTCGAGTTGCGCTCGGCCTACCGGCCGTGGTGATCATCCTTCAGCAACCAGGGAAGAAGGAACCAGAGTGCCGCTAGAAGAAGCAGGCAGCCCAGCAGAACGTGGCCGTAGGTCGCCAGCATAAGGTAGCAGTCGGCGCTCACAGAGGGCTCAATTCTGTCATCGCCACCTCCCCGGCCAGGCGCGCCAGTGCCGGCGCCGCATAGCCTCCCTCGCTTCGGTGTAGGACGATCGCCCCGAAGCGACGAATTTCCCAGCCGAACATGGTACCCGACAGAGGCATGCGCACGACGAACACCTCTGGCCGTCCGAAGTCGCCGGGCAGCTTGCGATTAGCCAGGCGCACCGCTAGTGCGGCCTCTCTCGCCGCTTGCGAGAAATATCGTCGGGTCGTCTCTGAGCGCATCGCGGAGCGTCCCTCGCGGCTTAGCGCCGCTGATGGGCAGTGCACTGAGCTTGCTCGAGATTAGCATTCGTTTTGCAGGCATAAAGAGCTTCGTCCCCAGCGTCTGAAAGCGTACGCCCTGCCGATCTTGACTTTGTAGGCGTTCAACGAAGATGGGTTTCGAATCTCGGCGACGTTCAGCAGTATCGATAGCAAACCCTTGAAGTCGTCATTGTCTCAAATCTTGGATTGAGTCCAGGTCAACCAGGCGAGCAGCAAGGGCGTGAGAGAGAGTCTAGTTAGCATTGCCGGCACCTGATGGTTTTTCGTTCAACAGGCGCTTTAAAGCTTTGATCATCGCGCTGGTCTCGACGGGTTTTCGGACCCAAGGTGCATCGATGAAATCCCCGAGATCGGCGCTGGGGGTGTAGCCGCTGTGGACGACGAAAGGAATGCCGCGCGCCTTCAGCGCCTGTGCAAAGGGAGTACTGGTCCTCGCCCGGACCATGACATCGAGAACGACGATATCCGGCGTCAGGGTCTCGATGATCGCCGAAGCGTTCTGGACCGAATTCACCCAGCGGGCGTTGAACCCCGCTTCGGCAATCCGTTCCTCGAGATCCATCGCGACGACGACGTCGTCGTCGACGATCAGGCATGAAGGGCTGATGGGCGGCGCGAGATCCATCACTAGCATTCGTCGATGCAGGCGTTACGGAAGTCCGTGGGAAGAGTAGATCGCGATAGATTCGACGCAACCCTGGGGCGTCGTCAGTCTAATAGCGTACCGTCGTCCGCGAAAGCTGGATGATATCTCGCGTTGGGGAAGGACACGAGCCGGTTGGCCGACGATGTGTCGGGGCCTGGGTCGGAAGCGCAATCCGGCGAGTCGACGTCTCCGGCAGGCCTCACGCATCCGCATCGGGTGTTCGCCGCCACGCGGCACTGCACCGGATTGCACGGCGCGACGTGCATTGAGGACCGGTCCAGCGCCGAGTAGCATGATCGTCGGGAGCGACGGCAGAGGTGGAACGCGATGATCCGACATGTGGTCCTGGTTCGCTTTCGGGAGGCTGTGCCGGCCACCGAGATAGCGGCGATCTTCAAGCAACTCGACGAGCTCCGGGCCAAGCTGCCCGGAATGAAGGTTTTCTGTTGCGGCTCCAACGTCAGCCCCGAGGGCCTCTCGCGCGGATTCACCCATGCTTTCACGGTCGATTTCAGCGATGCCGCGGCCCGGGACGCCTATCTGGCACACCCCGACCACGAGGCCGCCGGAGCCCGCCTCGTCAAGGCTGCAGAAGGCGGGCTGGGCGGCTTGATGGTGCTTGACATCGCTCTGGCATGAAAAGCCGCCGCTGGAGCCTTGTGGTCGGGTCGGCGACCTGAAATCCTTCCGCAAGAGCGTGGCGTCTCGAGACGCTGCAACGGGAGAAAGCGCGAATGGTGAATGCCGTCATCCCGGGCCGCTCGACCGGCGCGGGTGCCGCCGGGCTAGCCCCGAACCGGGTTCGCGCCATCCTCGCGACGTCGTTCGGCAACCTGCTCGAATGGTACGACGTCTACGCCTATACGGCGTTCGCGCTCTACTTCGCAGGCTCCTTCTTTCCGAAGGGCGACCCCGTTGTGCAGCAACTCTCCGCCGCCACGCTGTTTGCCGTCGCCTTTCTGATGCGTCCGATCGGCAGCCTCATCTTCGGCTATCTGGCGGACCGCCACGGCCGCCGGACCTCGCTGACCGCCTCGATCCTGCTGATGTGCTTCGGCTCGCTCCTCGTCGCCGTGTCACCCACCTACGCGATGATCGGGGTCTGGGCGCCCGTGATCCTTTCGGTCGCCCGCATCCTGCAGGGGCTGAGCCAGGGCGGAGAGTACGGTACGAGCGTCACCTACCTCAGCGAGATCGCCGAACCGCAACACCGCGGCTTCTACTCCGGCGTTTGGTACGTCACGCTGATCGGCGGTCAACTCTGCGCCGTGTTGCTGCTCTTTCTCCTGCAGAAGCTGTTCCTCACGCCCGACCAGTTGAAAGCCTGGGGCTGGCGCATCCCCTTCGCGATCGGCGCCCTCATGTCGCTCTACGGTCTGCGCATGCGGGCCAGCCTGCATGAAAGCGAGAAGTTCGTCGTGGCCAACAAGGTTCGGGAGCCCTTCGCCGAACTGCTGAGGCGCAATTGGCGCAACATGGTGGTCGTGGTCGGCATCACCATCGGAGGGACCTCGGCGTTCTATACCTATACGACCTACATGCAGAAGTACCTGAAGCTGTCCGTCGGCCTCACCGACGACCAGACCACGACCGTCACGCTGGTGTCGCTGGTCTTCGCGGCGGCGATCCAGCCACTCTACGGCGCCGTGTCGGATCGGATCGGTCGCAAGGCCATGCTGGTCGGCTTCGGCGTGCTCGGCACGCTCGGCACCGTCCCGATCCTGACGGCGATCCGCTCGACCCACAGTCCCGTCGTGGCGCTGCTGCTGATCTGCCTCGCCTGGGCGATCGTCAGCGGCTACACCTCCGTGACCGCGATCGTGAAGGCGGAACTCTTCCCAACCGCCATCCGGGCGCTCGGCGTCGGTCTTCCCTACGCGTTCACGGCCGCGATCTTCGGCGGTTCGGTCGACGGCATCGCACTGCAATTCAAGGACAGCGGCAACGAGGCCGGATTCTTCTGGTACGCCACGGCGCTGATCGCCGCCTCGCTCGTCGTCTACCTGTGGCTACCCGACACGCGGAAGAACTCTCCGCTCGATCGCGAGGCTTGAGGGCGCGCAAGGTCGGCCGCGGAACAGGGACGGTGGCGGCCGAATTGAAAGTCCAGGGCGGCCCAGTGGCGCCGCCGGTTTCCGGGAGCCTATCATGGGACTGTTCACCAAGGATATTCACACGTTTGCCGATCTCTTCGCCCATCAGTTGAAGGACGTCTATTACGCCGAACACCGGATCACCAAGGCGTTGCCGAAGATGATCGCAAAGGCCACGAGCCCCTCCTTGCAGCAGGGCTTCAAGACGCATCTCGCCGAAACCGAGCATCAGATCAAACGGCTCGACGACGTCTTCGCGATGCTCGGCATGAAGGCCGAGTCCGTCACCTGTCCCGCCATCGACGGCATCATAAAGGAGGCCGAGGAAGTCGCGGGCGACATCGACGACAAGGACGTGCTCGATGCCGGCTTGGTGGCGGCCGCTCAAACGGTCGAGCATTACGAGATTGCCCGCTATGGCACCCTGGTCGCCTGGGCGAAGCAGTTGGGACACGCCGAAGCCGCGGCCCTGTTCGAGGAAACTCTCGAGGAGGAGAAGGCGACCGACAAGATCCTCACGGGATTGGCGAGCACCTCCGTCAACCGCAAGGCGGCGTGACAGCGGACGGCGACCGCGTCCCACTCAGAAAAATATTGCAAAAGCTCAGCTGACGGTGGCACATTCCGGCCGCAATTGCGTTGATCCTTTGCCGAGGGCATTCCCTCGTACTGCCTTCGCATGCGCCTTCGACAGTGCACCGATCACGCCAGGAGCCCACCGTGACCCTTCTCATCATCATCCTCGTCATCATCTTCTTGTTCGGTGGCGGTGGTTATTACGGCTACCGTGGCGGCTACTATGGCAACGGCGGTATCGGCATCGTTGGTATCTTGATGATCCTGTTGATCTTGTACTTCCTCTTCGGATCTCCCTATCACTATTGATCCCGGAGGAGCCGGTCCGAGGCGCGATCAGCGAGGGCTTCGACCTTCGCTTCGGTCGCGGTCCGTTCGACGCGAGTTCCACCCGGAGCTTGCGACATGGTAGAGGTCGCCTCGGTAGCCGAACGTCGATCCCGCGTTGGACCGGCGTTCGGCTTTCACGTGATTCGGGTTCGTTCAATGTCACCCCTGCGCGTCGGCATCGCCGGCCTCGGTACAGTCGGCAGTGCGGTTCTCAGGCGTCTCGACCGAGACGCTGGTGCCCTTTCGTCGAAGACCGGTCGCGACATCGTCGTGACCGGCCTTTCGGCGCGTGACCGCGACAAGGCGGCGCCGCTGCTCGGCGAGGCTCGCTGGTTCGACGATCCCGTCTTGCTGGCCAGATCACCGGATAACGATGTCTTTGTCGAATTGATCGGCGGCCCGGACGGCATAGCCAGGCGAGCCGTCGAGGCCGCGATCTCGGCCGGTAAATCCGTCGTCACCGCCAACAAGGCCCTGCTCGCGCACCACGGCATGGCGCTGGCCGAGGCCGCGGAAGCGGCGGGCGTGGAGATCGGTTTCGAGGCGGCGGTCGCAGGCGGCATCCCTATCGTGAAGACGTTGCGGGAATCGTTGGACGGCAACACGATCGCCCGCGTCTACGGAATCCTGAACGGCACCTGCAATTACATCCTGACCCGGATGGAGGAGGAGGGGATCGGCTTCGCCGACGGCCTCGCCGAGGCTCAGCGGCTGGGGTACGCCGAGGCCGATCCGACCTTCGACATCGACGGTTTAGACACGGCCCACAAGCTGGCCATCCTGGCGGCCCTCGCCTTCGGCACGGCCATCGACCTCGACGCCATCCACGTGGAGGGGATCCGCTCGATCACCACCGCGGATCTCAAGGCGGCGGACGAACTCGGCTACCGGGTGAAGCTCCTCGGCGTCGCGCAACGCACCTCGCACGGCATCGAGACACGCGTGCATCCGACGATGGTGGCCAAGACGACCGCGCTCGCCGAGGTGAAGGGGGTCACCAACGCGGTTGCGATCAATGCCGATGCCGTGCGTGAGCTGACGCTCGTCGGGCCGGGAGCGGGCGGCGATGCGACCGCCTCGGCCGTGCTCGGCGACATCGCCGACCTGGCGCGCGGCAACCGTGTGAAGCCGTTCGGGCGCCTCGTGTCGACGCTGGAACGCGCGGCACGGACCCCGATGCAGCGTCATGAAGGCGGGTATTATGTGCGGCTGTCGGTCCGGGATCGCCCTGGGTCGATCGCCGCGATCGCAACCCGCATGGCGGCTTCGGGCATTTCGTTCGAGTCCATCATGCAGCGTCAGGAGCCCCGCGGCGCTTTGTCGGATTTCGTGGCGGTCGTGCTCATCACGCATGCGACCACGGAGACCTCGATCCGCGAGGCGCTCGACGCCGTGGAGGCGGGCGGTACGATCGCGGGTAAACCACAACTGATCAGAATCGAGCGGAACTGACCGGCCGAACGACATCCGGCCCGCTGCCAGCAAGGGAACGCGACCGTGGCCGACCTGACGGTTCAGCAGGACACAATCGAGCGGATCCTCACGCTCGAGATGGTCCGGGTGACGGAGCGAACGGCGGTTTCCGCCGCGCGATGGCGTGGGCGCGGCGACGAGAAGGCGGCCGATCAGGCCGCCGTCGACGCCATGCGCCGTGAACTTAACCGATTGCCGATCGACGGCACCATCGTGATTGGCGAGGGGGAGCGGGACCAGGCCCCCATGCTGTTCATCGGCGAAAGAGTCGGCACGCGGATCGGCCCCAAGGTCGATATCGCGGTCGACCCGCTCGAAGGCACCACCTTGTGCGCCAAGGACCTTCCGGGCTCCATGGCGGTCATGGCCGTGGCGCAGGCGGGCGCGCTGCTCAATGCGCCGGATGTCTACATGGACAAGATCGCCATCGGACCCGGTTACGCCCAGGGGGTCGTCGACCTCGACAGAAGCGCCGAAGACAACATCCTCAGCCTGGCCAAGGCCAAGGGCGTACGGCCCGGCGAGATCACCGTCGCGGTGCTGGACCGGCCACGGCATCGCGATCTCATCGCGGCTTGCCGACGCGCAGGAGCCTCGCTCAAGCTGCTGATGGACGGCGACGTCGCCGGGGTCATCTTCACCAGTCAGCCGCGAGAAACCGCGATCGACCTTTATCTCGGCTCCGGCGGCGCGCCCGAGGGCGTCCTCGCGGCCGGAGCCCTGCGGTGCGTCGGCGGCCAGATGCAGGCGCGACTGATCCTCGACACCCCGGAGCGGCGCGAACGCGCTCTCGCCATGGGGATCACGGACCCGAGCCGGAAGTACGACATGAAGGAACTGGCGTCGGGCGATGTCATCGTGGCGGCGACCGGCATCACGGACGGCGAGCTCCTGGCCGGCGTCAAGTTCCACGACGGCCTGATCGAGACGGAAACCGTGATCTACCGGTCGGTGACCGGGACGGTGCGGCGGATCAAGGCCGAACATCGCGACCATGCCAAGTTCCGGCTGGATTAGGGCGTTGCGGAGTGCCGGGAGGGCCGTTGCGGGTCTCGCAACTCTTTCTCTCGTCTCGTTCGTCGCCGGTTGCGACCTCCATCCCGGCGCGGTCGACGACATCGTCCATTCCGACACGACGATCGCGAAACGCGTCGAAACGCTCGCCGGTCCGGTCGTCGGTGCCGCCAGCGCTGCCGGGCAAGCCTTTCTCGGGATCCCCTACGCGGCGCCTCCGGTCGGCGATCTACGCTGGCGCGCGCCGCAGCCCGCCGCAGCCTGGACGACGCCGCGACCCGCGACCGAACTCGGACCCACCTGCCTGCAGAACCTCAGCCTCGATGCTCAGGTGGGCCGCCGCGGCACCGGTCCGCTCCTCGGCCAGGAAGACTGCCTGACGCTCAACGTCTACGCGCCGCCTGCTGCCGCGGCCGGGCAGGGACGTCCCGTCATGGTGTGGATCCATGGCGGCGCGCTGCTGCTCGGGTCGAGCGGCCAATACGACCCGAGCGTCCTGGCTCGTAACACCGGCGCCCTCGTCGTGACGATCAACTACCGTTTGGGAGCGCTGGGTTTCCTGGCTCATCCCGCCCTTCGGGGCCGTCCCGGGGAAGGCGCTTTCGGGCTTCTCGACCAGCAGGCGGCCCTTCGCTGGGTTCGCGCCAATATCGCAGGTTTCGGCGGCGACCCACACCGCGTGACGCTGTTCGGACAATCGGCAGGCGCCTGGAGCACCTGTTACCAGCTCGCCTCGCCCGAAGCCGCCGGGCTCTTCAGCCGCGCCATCCTCGAGAGCGGCGCCTGCATCACGCATGAAACGAGCCTGCCGGTCGCATTGGCCGAAGCCGGAGGCGAGCGCATGGCTGCGGCGCTCGGTTGCGATGGACCCGACGTCCTCGCTTGCCTGCGCAGCAAGCCCGCCGACGACGTCGCCGGAGCGCTCGCCGAGCGCGATGGCGTGACCGGACCGAACAGTTGGGCGCCCGCGACGGGGCTCGACGTGCTGCCGCTCGCGCCACGCGACGCCTTCGCGGCAGGGCGCTTCAACAAGGTGCCGGTCATCGACGGGTCGAACCGGGACGAGGGTCGGCTCTTCGGCTATCTGCGCGGGTTCCAGGCCGATCTCCTCACGGCGGGGAGCTACGAGGCCGAGATCGGACGCCTGTTCCCGGCCCATGCGGTCGCGATCCTCGAGCAATACCCGGCCGATGCCTACGACTCCCCGCGTCTCGCCTATGCGGCGGTTCTCACGGATGGTCTCTTCGCCTGCCCGGCTCGCGCGCTCGATCGCCTCCTCGGCCGCACCGTTCCGGTCTATGCCTATGAATTCGACGATCCCGAAGCCCCGTTCAGGCTTCCGGTGCCGCCGTGGGCCGCGCCGATGCACGCCTATCACACGGCCGAGATCGCCTATGTGTTCGGGAGTCCCTGGATCCTGGCCGATCCGGCGAACTTCAGCGCCGAGCAGGCGAGACTATCGGCGCTGGTACAAGCGGAATGGGGAGCCTTTGCGCGGACCGGATCGCCCGCTGCCGCTGGCGGACCGGCGTGGCCGCGGTACCGCAACGGCTCGGAGGCGATCGAGGACCTGTCGCCGGCCAAGGTCGAGATCAGTAGGGATTTCGCTCAGCGCCATCGATGCGCCTTCTGGGACGACGCCCAAATTACGAATTGACGGTGATCCGGCGCATAGACTCCAAGGCAGCGGCTTCGGGGCCGCCGCCTTGCGATCTGATCAGACCGAGTAATACATCTCGTATTCGATCGGGTGAGGAGTCATTTCGAAGCGCATCACTTCCGTCATCTTGAGTTCGATGTAGGACTCGATCAGGTCCTCGGTGAAGACGCCGCCGGTCGTCAGATAGGCGTGGTCGGCCTTGAGGCTGGCAAGGGCCTCGCGCAACGAGCCGCAGACCGTCGGGATTTCGGCCAACTCCTGCTTCGGCAGGTCGTAGAGATCCTTGTCCATGGCGGCGCCGGGATCGAGCTTGTTGGTGATGCCGTCGAGCCCCGCCATCAGCATGGCCGCGAACGCGAGGTAGGGATTGGCCGCCGGGTCGGGGAAGCGGACTTCGACGCGCTTGGCCTTCGGGTTCGCCGTGTAGGGGATGCGGCACGAGGCCGAACGATTGCGGGCCGAGTAGGCGAGCAGCACCGGAGCCTCGTAGCCCGGCACCAGCCGCTTGTAAGAGTTGGTCGACGGATTGGTGAAGGCGTTCAGCGACTTCGCATGTTTGATGATGCCCCCGATGTACCACAGGCATTCCTGGCTCAGGTCGGCATATTTGTCGCCCGCGAAGACCGGCTTGCCGTCCTTCCAGATCGACTGGTGAACGTGCATGCCGGAGCCGTTGTCGCCGAACACCGGCTTCGGCATGAAGGTCGCGGTCTTGCCGTAGCTTTGGGCCACCTGATGGATGCAATATTTGTAGATCTGCATCCCGTCGGCCATGAGGGTCAGCTTCTCGAACTTCATGCCGAGTTCGTGCTGGGCCGAGGCCACCTCGTGGTGATGCTTCTCGACCTTGACGCCCATGGACGCCATGGCGGCCAGCATCTCGCCGCGCATGTCCTGGGCCGAATCGAGCGGCGGCACCGGAAAGTACCCGCCCTTGGTTCGGATGCGATGGCCGAGGTTGCCGCCCTCGTAGACCGTGTCCTGGTTGCTCGGCAACTCGATCGAATCGACGATGAATCCGGTATTGTAGGGGTCCGATTTGAAGCGGACGTCGTCGAACACGAAGAACTCGGCCTCGGGCCCCACGAAGATGGCGTCGCCGATCCCTGTCGACTTCAGGTAGGCCTCGGCCTTCTTGGCGACGCCGCGCGGATCGCGGGCGTAGGGCTCGCCGGTCGCGGGTTCCAGCACGTCGCAGACGATCGACATGGTGGAAGCCGAGAAGAACGGGTCCATGCAGGCCGTCTCTGGATCCGGCATCAGGGTCATGTCGGATTCGTTGATGGCCTTCCAGCCGGCGATCGACGACCCGTCGAACATGACGCCATCCGCGAAGGCGTCCTCGTCGACGATCGACACATCGAAGGTCACGTGCTGCCACTTGCCCCGGGGATCGGTGAAGCGGAAGTCGACGTATTTGATGTCCTGATCCTTGATCGCTTTGAGGACATCCTGGGCGGTCTTCATGCTGTGCCTTTCTCGGGAAACGATCCGGTCCACGGGAGACCGGACGGTGCGGAAAGCGCGCTAGATCGCGTCGTTGCCGGTCTCCCCGGTCCTGATGCGGATCGCGCCTTCGATACTGGAGACGAAGATCTTGCCGTCGCCGATGCGACCGGTCTGCGCCGAACGGCGGATCGCCTCGACGGCCCGGTCCACCATGTCGTCGCCGAGCACGATCTCGATCTTCACCTTGGGGAGGAAGTCGACGACGTATTCGGCGCCGCGGTAGAGTTCGGTATGCCCCTTCTGCCGGCCGAACCCCTTGGCTTCGGTGACCGTGATGCCTTGCAGGCCCACGTCCTGCAGGGCTTCCTTCACCTCATCGAGTTTGAAGGGCTTGATGATAGCCTCGATCTTCTTCATGCGGGGTCCAGACCTGTGCAGGCGCGGGGGCGATGCGCAGCGCGACCGTTTTCCGAAACGAGCGCCTGCGCCGATCGGCAAGGGGTAGCATCGGGCGTGCCATCTCGGCGATCCGTAAAAGTCGCGCGAGCCGCCATGCCTGATCCGTTCCCCCGCCGCGTTTGCCGGTCACTGATGCAACCTGCTTACGACATGGGCAGGCCCACAGCAACAGGCCGGGATCACGCGGTCGAAGCCGGTTTGGACGGGTTAGGGTGCCTCAACAGGAGTCTGTCCTCATGAACCACGATGTCGACGTCGTCACGGTGGCCGAGATGGCCGAGGTGGACCGTCTGGCCCCGGCGGCGGGAACACCGGGGCTCGTGCTGATGGATCGTGCAGGCCGCGCGGTCGCCGATGGTTGCGAGTCGCAGCTTCGCTCGTCCGGGGGCCGGCGCGTCCTGGTCCTGTGTGGCCCTGGCAACAATGGTGGAGACGGCTACGTGGCGGCCGATCTGCTGCGCCAGCGGGGTCACGACGTCACGGTTACCGCAGCGCGCCAACCGACTGCGATGACGGGCGACGCGGCAGCCGCCGCAGCGCGCTGGAAGGGCGAGGTGCTCGATCTCGATGCCGTCGATCCGCAGCCGTTCGACCTCGTGGTCGACGCCCTGTTCGGCGCCGGGCTGTCGCGGGCGCTCGAAGGTCCCGCCCTCGACATCGTCGAGCGCGTCGCGGCGAGCGGCACGCCGGTCCTGGCCGTCGATCTCCCGTCAGGCCTGTCGGGCGACACGGGCCAAGTCCTCGGCCCATCGCTTCGGGCCACCACCACCGTGACGTTCTTCCGCCTGAAGCCCGCCCATCTCCTGATGCCGGGGCGCGACCGCTGCGGCGAGGTGATCCTCGCCGATATCGGCATCGATCGCGGCCTGCTGGACAGCCTCGGCGTGACTCTGGCCCGCAACAGTCCGGACCTGTGGTGGCCGGCCTTCCCGAAGCCAGCCGCGGAGGGGCACAAGTATACGCGGGGTCATCTGCTCGTCGTCTCGGGGCCGATGCCGACCACGGGCGCGGCGCGCCTCGCGGCACGGGGCGGTCTGCGCATCGGTGCGGGGCTCGTGACGGTGGCGAGTCCGCACGACGCCATCGCGACCCATGCGGCGCATCTCACCTCGATCATGCTGCGGGCCTGCGAGGGCCCGGCGGCGCTCGACGACATGCTGGCGGACGCGCGCAAGAACGCCGTCGTCATCGGACCGGCTCTCGGTCACGGCCCCGATGCCCTTGCATTGGTCGCGGCGGCGCTCCGGCCAGACATCACGCCGGGCCGCGAGACCGTGAAGCCCCGCGGGGCGGTCGTCGACGCCGACGCGCTCACCCTGTTCAAGGGTGAGCCCGACGGGCTCGCGGGGCTCGTCGCCGGAGCGTCCGGCCCCGTCGTGGTCACGCCGCACGATGGCGAGTTCGCCAGCCTGTTCGGGAGCATGCCCGCCATTGCCGAACTCCCCTCGAAGGTCGAGCGCGCCCGTGCCGCCGCGAAGCGTCTCGGTGCCGTGGTGGTCCTGAAAGGGCCCGACACCGTGGTGGCGGCGCCCGACGGGCGGGCCTCGATCGCCGGAGAGGACGCGCCGTGGCTCGCCACGGCCGGATCGGGCGACGTGCTGTCCGGCATGATCGGAGGGCTCCTGGCGCAGGCCATGCCGGTCTTCGAGGCAGCCTCGGCCGCGGTCTGGATCCACGCCGCCGCAGCGCGCCACTTCGGACCCGGGCTGATTTCCGAAGACCTGCCCGAGTGCTTGCCCCCGGTCCTGAAGACACTGTTCGACCGGGCGCCCGTCAGGTGATCTCGAACCAGACCCGCAAGCCGCCCGCCGCCTGATCGAAGAAGGGCGACTCGACCAACCATCGCCCCGTCTTGTCGGCCAGGAAGGCGGCATGATGCGTGACGCCGGGCTGGACCAGCACGGTGTCGCGCCAATAAGGCTCCCATCCGTCGTCGAGGTCGTGCAGAAGGCGCATCGCGAAGCCGTGCAGGCGAAAGGCGGCGAGGTCGGCCGATGCATTCTTGAACGCGAGGGTCACAGGGGACCCGCGCCGGGCCCTGAACAACGGCTTCCTCGGCAGTTCGATCCCCGAGATCCCGTTGACGGTCCAGATCGCGGCCTCCCCGGCGCTCGCCGAGGGCTTCTTGCGCACCTCCAAGGTTGCGCGGGTCGAAGCTTCGAGCGGAATGGCGCGGGGCAGAAGCGGATTGGCCGCCAGGGGCCGGATCGGGGGCCGCTCGGGCGCGGCCTCGCCTTCGGTCCTGATGATCAGCGCCGCTTCCGGTTGGCCGCCCGGCGCGGAACCGCGGACCGAGACTCTGACCTCGGCTCCGGCGGTGCGCGGCAGGTCGAGCATCAGATCGAAACGTGCGCCCGGGCCGACCGGGACCGAAGCGGCCAGCGGCTTGAAGAGCTCGGACGGCTGCCCGTCGATCGCCACGACGGTGGGATCGGCACCGCTGCAGGCCATCGCGACAGCGGTCCTGGTCGAGCCATTGACGATGCGAAGCCGCATGCGGGATCCCGGGACCCGGACCTCGGTCCTGGGCCATTCTCGCCCGTCGATCCAGAGCCGGTCCTGCAACCCGGTCGACGAGGGTACCTCACCGGCGGGGGCGTCGCGATCCGACAGGATCAGGACCCTGTCCGTATCGACCTCCGGCGGGTTCTCCTCGTCGACCAGGAGCACGCCCGACAGTCCCTCGGCGGTCTCGTCGAGGCGTCGGTCGAGGATCCAGGGGTGGAACCAGAAGGTGCCGCTGTCGGGTGGGACGAAGGCGATCTCGGACTCCGTTCCGGACTCGACGCTGCCCCCGAGCGGGCCCTTTCCCCCCAACGGGGGCGGCACTTGCACCCCGTGCAGGTCGAGGCTCGTCGGACCGCCGAGGCGATTGCGCAGGATGATCCGGGTCGCTGCGCCGCGCCTGACCCGCAGGATCGGCCCGGGAGACTCCTCTGCGTAGTGCAGCGGTGGCCGAGGCGGGGCGCCACCGGCGGCGGCCACCAGTACGATCGCCGGGTCGTTCGGCGCCACCGGGGATGTCGTGGACGGGGTTTCGGCGCCGCGACCGTGTCGCGGGTCAAGGAGCGCCAACGGCACGGCGCCGAGCGAGGAGAGGAACTGCCGGCGTTTCCGATCCATGATGGTCCTGCTCGAAGGGCCGAACGACACGTCCCGAAACGCGACACCGATCGCGGCCCCGGATTTGCGCGGCACGACCAACTCTAGAAGGTCGATCCGCTACATGTGCAAGAATGGGCTAGATCGGGTTGTGGTTCTCGGTGCGAGCTGCTTTGCGGGTCTCTTCGTCATCGCCCATGCCCTGAAGGCTTCGGACCCGTCATGTGCCGCCACGAGCCTCGTCGGCGTGATGAGCTTTGCCCTCGCTGTCATGATAGAGGACGATGGCGGGGAGAGCCGGCCCACTTTTTTGCTGCATGCGGTCCGGCCTGTTGCTAAGACGCCGTCCTCCGTTTCGGAACGGAGCGGCCCCGCGGGCGTGGCGGAATTGGTAGACGCGCTGGATTTAGGTTCCAGTGACTCACGTTGTGGGGGTTCGAGTCCCTCCGCCCGCACCATCTCGAACGGTCATGGCGTGAGACACGGCCCGCGCCCGGCCCGGTCCCCCCGGGGTCTCGGCCGCGCCGTTGGGGCGCCGCCGCGTCGTTCAACTTGCTCTCCGTCGCCGAAACGGTGATACGCCTCTCGGATTCCGCCGGTTCGCGGCATTGAACACGAGTTTTGAAGGACAGGTCAGATGCAGGTTACGGAGATCAGCGCTCACGGATTGAGGCGCGAGTACAAAGTCGTGCTCCCGGCGGCGGACCTGGCCTCCCGTCTGGAGGGCGAACTCGTCGGCATGAAGGACAAGGTGAAGATCAACGGGTTCCGGCCCGGCAAGGTACCCTTGTCCCATCTGAAACGCCTCTACGGACGCTCCGTGATGAGCGACGTCGTCCAGAATGCCGTCAACGAGGCCAACCGGAAGATCGTCGAGGACAACGGGCTGCGTCTGGCGCTGGAGCCGAAGATCGATCTGACCAGCGACCAGGCCGAGGTCGAGCGCGCCATGGAGGCCCAGGGCGATCTGGCCTTCACGGTGGCGGTTGAGACGATCCCGACCTTCGATGCCGGCACCTTCGACGACTTGACGCTTGAGCGCCAGGTCGCCGAAATCTCCGAGGAGGAGGTCGGCCGCTCCGTCGACGTCTTGGCCAATCAGAACCGCGTGTTCACGCCGAAGGAGCAGGAGGACGCCGCGGCCGACGCGGGCGACCGTCTCAAGATCGATTTCGAGGGCCGGGTCGACGGCGAGGTCTTCGAGGGTGGCAGGGGCGAGGACGTCGAGTTGATCATCGGCTCCGGCAGCTTCATCCCAGGCTTCGAGGACCAGCTCGTGGGCGCGAAGGTGGGCGACGACCGGAAGGTCGAGGTCACGTTTCCCGAGAACTACACGGCCGCCGCGCTGGCCGGCAAGGCGGCGGTCTTCGAGGTCAAGGTGAAGGAGATCGCGGCGCCCGGCGAGCTGACGCTCGACGACGAGTTTGCCAAAGGCTTCGGCTTCGACGACCTCGCGGCCCTGCGGGAGGCGATCCGCACCCGCATGCAGGACGACTTCGGCCGGGCCTCGCGCGACCGGCTGAAGCGCTCGCTTCTCGACGCCCTCGACAAACGCTACAGCTTCGACCTTCCGGAAGGGCTGGTGTCGCAGGAGTTCGACAACATCTGGCGCCAGGTGCAGGCCGAGCAGCAGCGCAGCGGCCGCGGCTTCGCCGACGAGAACACGACCGAGGAGGCGGCTCGCGCCGAGTACCGCAGGATCGCGGAGCGTCGCGTGAGGCTCGGCCTCGTGCTGGCCGAAGTGGGCGAGAAGGCCGGCATTAAGGTCGAGGACGGCGAGGTCGGCAAGGCCCTTGTGGAACTGGTCCGGCAATATCCGGGGCAGGAACAGGCCGTCTGGGACCATTATCGGAAGAATCCCCAGGCGCTGGCCGAAGTGAAGGCCCCGCTCTTCGAAGAGAAGGTGGTCGACCACATCGTGGCGCAAGCCCAGGTCACCGAGCGGGTCGTCTCGCGCGAGGACCTCTTCAAACCGCTCGACGACGAGAACGACGTCCCAAGGAGCCTCACCGCACCCGAGCTCCCCGCCGACGGCGAAACCGTGCCGGGCGAAAACGCGGAAGCCTGACGATCCCGGATCTCCGCCCGGCGCTGCCGGCCGGAGGTCCATGGCGACGGGCGCCCATTCCGATGCCTGTTGCGCTGGCGTGGGCGCCACTTATATTCCGACGAGGCCGATGGGGCCGATCACGAAATGTTGAGGGCCGGACTGATGAGGGATCCCGTCGAGGTTTATTCCAGCTACCTCATCCCGCAGGTGATCGAGAACACCAGCCGGGGCGAGCGAGGCTTCGATATCTACTCCCGCCTGCTGCGCGAACGGATCATCTTCCTGACGGGCCCCGTGGAAGACCACATGGCCTCGGTGATCATCGCCCAGCTGCTGTTCCTGGAAGCGGAAAATCCGAAAAAGGAGATTTCGCTCTATATCAATTCACCGGGCGGCGTGGTGACGGCAGGGCTCGCGATCTACGACACGATGCAGTTCATTCGCCCCAAGGTGACGACGCTCTGCGTGGGGCAAGCCGCGTCAATGGGATCGCTTCTGCTCTGCGCCGGCGAGGCCGGCATGCGGTACGCCCTGCCCAACGCCCGCGTCATGGTCCACCAGCCTTCGGGCGGCTTCCAGGGTCAGGCGTCGGATATCCTCCGGCATGCGGAGGACATCATGAAGATCAAGCGGCGTTTGAACGAGATCTACGTGAAGCATACGGGTCGCGACTACGACACGATCGAGAACACGCTCGACCGTGACCACTTCATGACCGCCGACGAAGCGCAGGCGTTCGGGCTCATCGACCGTGTCGAGACCAAACGCGCCGAACCGGCAGCCGACACGAAATGACCGCCGAGCCGGCTCCTCGTGACCAGCTGCAGTGTCTGGACGACGCCGCACTTGCCACAGAGAGTTGCTTGTGATCGCATCGCAAAAAGACCACCCGGGTCGGAACCCGGCGCCGCGCGGATCCGCGGCGACGTCGGTCTGGCCCGCTACCTTTCGTTAGCGGGCCCAAGGTAAACTACCAAAAATGATTCGAATCGCGCCCAGCGCGGGCCGGGTCGGTATGGAGACTTCCAATGAGCAAAGCCGGCGGCAGCGACTCGAAGAATACGCTTTACTGCTCCTTCTGCGGCAAAAGCCAGCATGAGGTGCGTAAGCTGATCGCGGGTCCGACGGTGTTCATCTGCGACGAATGCGTCGAACTCTGCATGGACATCATCCGCGAGGAGAACAAATCCTCGTTGGTCAATCGACGCGACGGCATCCCGACGCCTCGGGAAATCTGCAAGGTTCTGGACGATTACGTGATCGGGCAGCCGCAAGCCAAGCGAGTCCTGTCGGTCGCGGTGCACAACCACTACAAGCGGTTGAACCATGCTGCAAAGCACAACGATGTGGAATTGGCGAAGTCCAATATCCTGCTGATCGGCCCGACGGGTTCCGGCAAGACCCTGCTGGCGCAAACCCTGGCCCGCATCCTCGACGTCCCCTTCACCATGGCGGATGCCACCACGCTGACCGAAGCCGGTTATGTCGGCGAAGACGTCGAGAATATCATCCTGAAGCTGCTTCAAGCCTCGGACTACAACGTCGAGCGGGCACAGCGTGGCATCGTCTACATCGACGAAATCGACAAGATCTCCCGCAAGAGCGACAATCCGTCCATCACCCGCGATGTCTCGGGAGAAGGCGTCCAGCAGGCCCTGCTCAAGATCATGGAGGGGACGGTCGCTTCCGTGCCGCCGCAAGGTGGGCGCAAGCATCCCCAGCAAGAGTTCCTGCAGGTCGACACGACGAATATCCTGTTCATCTGCGGCGGCGCCTTCGCAGGCCTCGAGCGCATCATTTCGGGACGCGGCAAGGGGACGTCGATCGGCTTTGCGGCCAAGGTGCAGGCTCCTGACGACCGCAGGACGGGCGAGATCTTCCGCAAGGTCGAGCCCGAGGATCTGTTGAAATTCGGTCTCATCCCGGAGTTCGTCGGCCGTCTCCCGGTCATCGCGACCCTCGAGGATCTCGACGAGGACGCCCTGAAGAAGATCCTGACAGAGCCGAAGAACGCACTCGTCAAGCAATACCAACGGCTGTTCGAGATGGAGAACACCGAGTTGATGTTCCAGGACGAGGCCTTGAACGTCGTCGCCAAGAAGGCGATCGAGCGCCGGACGGGGGCCCGCGGTCTACGCTCGATCATGGAGGGCATCCTTCTCGACACGATGTTCGATCTTCCCGGTCTCGACGGGGTCGAGCAGGTCGTGATCGGTCCGGAGGTCGTGGAGGGCAATGCGAGGCCTCTCTACATCTACTCGGAACGCGGTGCGGAGAAGAGTGGCGCCAGCGCGAGCGCATGAGCCGGATGCAGGTCTGCGTGAGTTCCCCTGCATTTTCCAAGATCTTGAATGACGGTTCTGTGACCGCCATCTTGTTCGTCAGGGTAGCGGCGACGGGGTGACTTTGGGTTTGTCCCGTTCCGATCGCCCATGTCTCGGGTGCAGCAGAGGCCCGAGACAGCTCATCGTCCACCTCGGGGAGGCTTTGGTAAGCCCCTCGATCGTGGCGTGACGGAAGACCGCAGACGGCTTCGGATGAAGCGCCGGCGGGCCTCAAGTCCCCGATAGGATGCACCATGACCAGCCAGAAACGTTCGCCTCCTTCGCCCGGCACCATCGACACCTACCCCGTCCTTCCCCTTCGTGACATCGTCGTTTTCCCCCACATGATCGTGCCGCTCTTCGTCGGCCGGGAAAAGTCGATCCGTGCGCTCGAAGAGGTGATGAAGGCCGACAAGTTCATTCTGCTGGCTACCCAGGTGAACGCGACCGACGATGACCCCGCGACCGATGCCATCTTCACCACCGGGACGCTCGCCTCCGTCCTGCAACTCCTGAAGCTGCCCGACGGAACCGTGAAGGTCCTGGTCGAAGGCTCGCGCCGTGCGCGGGTGGGCAAATACGTCCGCACGGAAGAGTTTTATGAAGCCGATGCCGAAGTGCTGGCCGACGAACCCCTCGACAAGGTCGAGGTCGAGGCCTTGGCGCGCTCGGTGGTCAGCGAATTCGAGAACTACGTCAAGCTGAACAAGAAGATCTCGCCGGAGGTCGTCGCCGCGGTCGG
>CAXUOD010000033.1:0-5070 GCA_964252585.1 uncultured Lichenihabitans sp.
CCACCGTAGTAGCCGCCTCCATAGTAGCCGAAACCGTAGTAGCCGCCGTAATAGCCTCCGTAGCCGAAGCCGTAGTAGCCGCCGTAGCTGCCGTAGTAGTCGTACCCACCGTAGTAACCCATTGAAAATCTACCCTTGATTAGGTGAGGCACACCGCAGTGATGCCTCCCGCAAAGCTAGCATTCCGATGTCTCGTGCATGTCACGCGACGGCAACATGCAGCCCGAATCCTTGCCGCACAGTTCCATCGAAAACAAGTGCGCTGCCCCGACGCTGCGGCAGCGAGCAAGAGAGGCAAGCTTGTTCTGAAAAGTGCGGGACAGGAACTTAACGACCTGGCGAAAGCAGTGCCGTTCGGCAAAGTTCACCGGGGATCCGCGGAGTGCGGTTCCGACGATGGGCGCCGCTGCCGCGCGAGGGCGGGGAGGCTGCTCGTCTCGGGTAAGGTTGCGCAGGCGATCATGCGAAGCGTTCGAAGTGCCCTTGCCGCGCAGGTCGCGCTTGCACTGCCGGTCGAAGTGGAGAAAGTCGCTGGGAGCGGCCGGCTGCCGAAGGCGCCTTGAGCCGCCTTTTGGATCGAGGTCGATCGTGACGGGACATGACGAACTGATCGGCCTTTCCGCCGTGAACCTAGTGGAGCAGTTAAGGGCCGGCGAGGTGACGCCGCATGATCTTCTCGATGCGATCGAGGCGCGGATCGCCAGCGTCGATCCTTCCGTGAATGCGCTGCCGATCCTGTGTTTCGAACGTGCGAGGGACAACGCGGATCGCCTGATGAAGCGGCCCGTCGAGGAGCGCGGACGGCTCGCGGGCCTGCCGGTGCCGATCAAAGACCTGACCCATGTGGCAGGGGTCCGGACCACGCAGGGGTCGCCGATCTTCGCCGATTTCGTGGCCTCGACTTCGGACGTGCTCGTCGAGCGGCTCGAGGCCGAGGGCGGCATCGTCTACGCCAAATCCAATACGCCGGAGTTCGGCGCCGGCGGCAACACGTTCAACGACGTGTTCGGCGCCACCCTGAACCCCTACGACACGTCGCGATCGGCGGCGGGTTCCTCCGGCGGCGCCGCGGTCGCGCTCGCCACCGGCATGGCGTGGCTCGCGCATGGCTCGGACCTGGGCGGCAGCCTGCGCAACCCCGCCAGCTTCTGCGGCATCGTCGGCATGCGCCCCACCCCCGGGCGCGTCGCGCAATCTCGTGGGCTCTGCGTCGACGGCACGCTGGGTGTGCAAGGGCCCATGGCACGCACCGTCGAAGACCTGGCCCTTCTGCTCGACGCCATGGCGGGCGACGACCCGCGCGATCCGCTGTCGAAACCGCGCCCGAAGCCGAGCTTCCTGTCCAGTGCGCGGTCGGGCTGGAAGCCCAAACGGGTCGCCTATTCCCGCGACCTCGGCATCACGCCCGTCGACCCGGAGGTCGCCGACATCACGCGCCGCGCCGCCATGTCCCTTGCCGCCTCGGGCGTGGTCGTCGAGGAGGCCCATCCCGACCTGTCCGAGGCCCACGAAGCGTTTCAGGTCCTGCGCGCCCACAATATGGTGCTTTCGATGGGGGCCCTCCTCGAGAGCCACCGCGACAAGCTGAAGCCGGAAGTCGTCTGGAACATCGAGAAGGGGCTCGGCTTGCAGGTGGCCGATCTCGTCCGTGCCGAGCATCAGCGCGCCGCCATGACGGCGCGGGCGGTCAAGTTCTTCGAGAGCTACGACCTGCTGTTGTGCCCGGCGACGATCGTTCCGCCGTTTCCGATCGGCGAGCGGTATGTCGCGGCGTGCAACGGCGTCGCCTTCGAAACCTACGTCGACTGGCTCGCGATCGCCTATGCCATCACTCTGGTGTGTGCGCCCGCGCTGTCCCTGCCGTGCGGCCATACACGAGACGGGCTGCCGATCGGTTTGCAGGTCGTCGCGGCACCCAACCTGGATGGAAGGGTGCTGGCCGGCGCCAAGCTGTTGGAGGACATCCTGGGCCTCGACACCCTGGTTCCCATCGCGCCGGACCACCGACACTCCCCGCACGGGGCTTAACTGTGCACCGCGTCTAAGCTGGTAGCCGGCTGGTCAGAACGGATGAGTCATCTGTCGGGGTCGGACCACTCGACAGGCACCGACCCGGCTCAGCCGTGGAATCGAGATGCCGAAGCCATTGCCGTTGCAATGCGCGGGTCGAGGTGACGCCGATGCCGTGATCCCGACAGAGGTCGTTGACGAGCGCGCGGGCCAAGAGGCCATATTCATCGTAGCGCCATCCGGCATGGGCGGGCGCCATGGCGGCGAAATCACCCGGCGCCGTACAATGCAGAGCGAGATGCGTCGTTCCGGGCAAGAGGTCGGCCACCAGTTCGCGCCAACCCGCTTCCAGCTTGTCGGTCGCGACCGCGAGCGTGCCGCGGCAATGGTCGACGACGGGAGCGCCCTCCGCATCGAGTTCTGCGACCACCTCACGGTAGCGCACGGGATCGGGTGCCCAGCCGATCGAGCGGGGCAGGACCGGGAACAGGCCGAACTCGCGACCGAGTCGCACATGGGCGTCGAGCAACTCGGGCAACATCGCGCCTGCCATATGGGCGTCGATGTGTGTCGGCTTCACGCCGGCCGCAAAGGCGCGTTCGATCTGCGCCCGCAACTCGGCCTCGGCGGCTTCGGGGACGAGGTGGCGGCGCAAACTCGCGAGGTCTCGCCAGAAGTAGCCGTCGTGGTCGATCAGCCCGGATGCGCGGCTCGCGGTCGAGATCGGCGCCCATCGACAGAGGTCCCATTCACTGGTCAGGGTGAGGTGAATTCCGAGGTCGAGCGCCGGATCGGCGATGGCGGCTTCGGCGATCTCTCGAAACCAGGCTCCGGGCACCATTACCGATCCGCAGGTCACGAAGCCACGACGCGAGAGATCGAGAAACGCCCGGTTCGCGCCGTGGCTCGCGCCAAGATCGTCGACATGCGGGACGACATCGCGTCGGCTCAGGCTGCGGCTCTCGGTCGGCATCGGCGTCTCCTGAGGTCACACGGGCGGAGGGAAGGGGAGCTTCCATCCACCGGTGGGTTTTTCGCCGCAAGACGGATCGGCGCGGCGCCTCTCGAACTGGCCAACGAGGGAAGACGCTTCGCCGCAAAGATTTCGCAAGGTCCGGCGATTTCCAGACATGTAGATCCTCAGAACGAGAATCCTATCGAACATAGAACGCAGCGGTGACTTCGCGATTTTTCGTGCGTTCGAACTGTTACTAAACTGTGATGTTCCTGCGATCTAACAAGGGCTGCACGAGGCGGCAGGGGCCGCCTGGTTCGGGCGAGGTCCGCTATGTGGCTGAAGAGAAGCCTTCGATCGTCGAGCGCGATCCTGTCGAGTGTCGCATTGCTGCAGGCGCAAGCCGCCGTGGCGCAAACTCCGGGTGTTCACCAACAGCCCCTGAGTTCGACGCTGACCGCGACTTACGCCACCGTGCTCGGCCTCGAGCCTCAGCTGACCGCGAGCCAGAGGCTCGCCCTGATCAAGCAAAAGGTCAAATATGTCTTCGTGCTGTTCCAGGAGAACAGGTCCTTTGAGCAATTCTTCGGCACCTTCCCGGGTGCCGATGGGCTCTACTATCCCAAGAACGCCAAAGCCGGCATCCAACAGCAGATCGTCAACGTCGATGGATCGGTCGGCACCATCTCGCCGTTCCTGATCCCGCAGACCGTCACGGCGGTCAACGGCGCCACCGTACCGCTCTATCCGGCCGATACCGATTCGGTCGATCATAGCCACACCGGCTACGTCAACGACATCGATATCGATCCCAGCAGCAACACCGCCCGCAACGATCGTTACGCCCTGAATGCGGAAGGGCTGACCACGAACGCCGCCGGCCAGATCGTGTCGCTGTCGACCGGCCTGCCGCCGACCACCAAGCCGACTCTGGCCCAAAAGCAGCGCGCCGAGTTGGTCATGAGCCACCTCGATTGCGATACGGTGCCGTTCCTCTGGCAATACGCCGATCGCTTCGCGATCTTCGACAACTTCCACCAGACGACGCTCGGTCCCTCGACGCCGAACGCCATCGCGATGATCGCCGGCCAGTCGGGCGAGACCCAGTGGGTGCTGCACCAGAACGAAGCGAGCAGCAACACGTCCGACCCGAGCGTCGCGTCGAACGGCGGCGAGCCCATCGTGTCCGATCCGCCGCCCTATGGCGGATCCAACTTCGACCCTGTCAACCCGCATCTCGTTCCCTTCACCGAGAACCCGGCCAAGCCGGCCCTCAACCAGACCTATGCCACGCTGCCGCTGTCCTTCATGGGCCCTCAGATCACGTCCATCATCAAGTCGGATGCGAACCCGGCGGTCGATCTCGCCGATGTGCAGGACGACATCGGTACCATCGCGTCCAAGAACATGAAGCAGATCCAGTGGGGCTGGTACCAGCAGGGCTTCGACACCGAGCCGACCGACGGAACTAACCCCGCCTCGCATTCCGGCTACGTGACGCATCACAACGGTCCGCAATACTTCGGCTATGTGGCCGACAACACCGCCGAGGTGCTGCATCTCCACGGCAGCCAAGACTTCTTCAACGCCGTCCAGGCACGGTCGCTGCCGCAGCAGGGCGGCGTGTTCTACCTGCGCGGCGGCTACAACAACAACGACTTCCTCGTGCCGGTCGACCCGAACCCCGCGGTCCGGGCCGCCTTCCAGGGCAACGACGATCACCCGGGCTACTCCGACGCCCAGATCTCGGAGGGACTGGTGGCGGACGAGGTCAACGCCATCGCGATGAGCCCGTACTGGAAGGACAGCGCCATCATCATCACCTACGACGAGACCGATGGCCTCTACGATCACGGCATGTCGCGCATCCGCGCCCTCGATCCCGAAGGCAACCCGCTCACGGGGGGGCCGCGCATCCCCGCCATCGTGATTTCGCCCTATGCCAAGTCGCACGTCGTCGTCGACGAATATTCGGAGCATAGCTCCGTCATCGACGGGCAGAGCGGGTCGGTGCTGACGATCACGTGCGAGGATGCGGAGAAGGCGAAGCTGGTGCTGGCGAAGTTTCTTTCCGATGCGCAGACGATCCCCGGACTGACGAAGCA